>CAYUAX010000248.1:0-6558 GCA_964442845.1 uncultured Bifidobacteriaceae bacterium
GTATCGGCGTTTCGGCGCGCCGTGCGCGCCGGCGTGCCATTTCGTGCACTGTGGTAGTATTCGCCGTGCCCGTCGTTCCAGGCAGACTGCCCGCCGGCCTGACGGAATCCTCGGTGGTGGCGATCGTCCCGGCCCGCTACCATTCGTCCCGACTTCCCGGAAAACCGCTCGCCGACATCGCCGGCCGGCCGATGGTCGAACACGTCTACCGGCGTGCCGCGCAGTCGCACGTGGACGCGGTGATCGTCGCGACCGACGACCAGCGGATTGTCGATGCCGTCGAAGGCTTCGGCGGGCTTGCCTGCCTGACCCGCACCGACCACCTCAGCGGCACCGATCGGCTCGCCGAACTCGCCGCCGACCTGCCCTGCGCCGTGGTCGTCAACGTCCAGGGCGACGAGCCGCTGCTCGATCCGGCCGCCGTGGATGCGCTGGTCGCCCCGCTCCTGGCCGATCCCGACGAGCAGATGACCACCCTGTGCCGGCCCCTCGGCCCCGGCGACGACGCCGCGTCGCCCCACCTGGTGAAGGTGGTGCGCGACCGCCGCGGCCACGCCCTGTATTTCTCACGGGCGCCGATTCCCTACCGGCGCCAGGGCGGCGGCGCCGCGCCGGCGGTGCACGTCGGCCTGTACGCCTACCGCCGCGCCACCTTGCTCACCCTGGCCGCGCTGCCGCCGAGCCCGCTGGAGGTCAGCGAGTCGCTCGAACAGCTGCGCGCCCTCGAACACGGCATTCCCATCCGCGTCCTCGAGTCGGCCTACGTGTCGGTCGCCGTGGACACGCCCGAGGATCTCGAACGCGCCCGACGCGCGGTACCTCTCTCATGAGCCACGACGCCCGTCCCACCAAGTACATCTTCGTCACCGGCGGCGTGGTCTCGTCGCTGGGCAAGGGCCTGGCCGCGGCCTCGATCGGCGCCCTGCTCGAAGGCCACGGCCATACCGTGGCGCTGCTCAAGTTCGACCCGTACATCAACGTCGATCCCGGGACGATGAGCCCGTACCAGCACGGCGAGGTGTTCGTCACCGACGACGGCGCCGAGACCGACCTCGACCTGGGCCATTACGAGCGGTTCACCGACACGACGACGACGCGCAACAGCAACTGGACCACCGGCAAGATCTACATGTCGGTCATCCAGAAGGAACGGCGCGGCGACTTCCTGGGCCGCACCGTCCAGGTGATCCCGCACATCACCAACGAGATCAAGGACTGCATCCACGCCGTCGCCCGCGACGTCGACGTGGTGCTGGTCGAGATCGGCGGCACCGTCGGCGACATCGAGAGCCTGCCGTTTCTCGAGGCGATCCGCCAGTTCCGCCAGGACGTCGGCAAGGAGCACACCCTTTACATCCACCTCACGCTGGTGCCGTTCATCGGCTCGGCCGGCGAGCTGAAGACCAAGCCGACGCAGCACAGCGTCCGCGACCTGCGCTCGATCGGCATCCAGCCCGACCTGCTGCTGTGCCGCACCGACCGCGCCCTCGACCGCGACATCAAGCAGAAGATCGCCCTCTTCTGTGATGTCGAGGAAGAGGCGGTGATCACCGCCCGTGACGTCGCCACCATCTACGAAGTGCCGCTCGAACTGCGCGCCGAAGGCGCCGATCGGGTGGTGCTGCAGCGCCTCGGCCTGCCGGCGTCGACCGGCGACATGCGGGCCTGGGAGGCGCTGGTCCACAACATCAAGCACCCCGACGACGAGCTCACCATCCACGTGGTGGGCAAGTACACCGGCTACGAGGACTCCTACAAGAGCTTGAACGAAGCCCTGTACCACGGCGGCTTCGCCCACCGGCTCAAGGTGAACATCCAGTGGGTCGAGGCCGAGGCGCTGGAGGAGGACGGCGGCACCCGCCTGCTGGAGGGGGCGGCCGGCATCCTGGTGCCGGGCGGCTTCGGCAATCGCGGCACCCGCGGCATGATGCGCGCCGCCGAATACGCCCGCGAGCAGCGCATTCCCTACTTCGGGATCTGCTACGGGATGCAGTGGGCCACGGTCGAGTTCGCCCGCAACGTCTGCGGTCTCGAGGGCGCCGATTCCACCGAGTTCGACGAGGCGGCCCCGCACAAGGTGATCTACAAGCTGCGCGACCTGCTCGGCGTCGACGACCTGGGCGGCACGATGCGGCTGGGCCGCTACGCCTGCGAGCTGGCGCCGGGATCGCTGGCCCGGCGCATCTACGGCACCGACGTCGTCTGGGAACGCCACCGCCACCGCTTCGAATTCAACTGCCTCTACGAACCGGCGCTCAAAGAGCGCGGGATGCTCATCTCCGGGCGTTCCCCTGACGGCAAGTTCGTCGAGATCGCCGAGCTGCCCGGGCACCCGTGGTTCATCGGCGTGCAGTTCCACCCCGAGTTCCTGTCGCGGCCGCTGCGGCCCCACCCGCTGTTCGCCAGCTTCGTCGGCGCGGCCCGCCAGCAGCAGCAGGGCACGCTGGGCCAGGTGTCGGCGGCCGGGGCCGGAGCCGCGGTCTAGGGCCGGCGATGACCGTCCGTCCCGTAGCGGCGGGCGCCGTCACCTTCGGTACCGGCCACCCGCTCGGCTTCATCCTCGGCCCGTGCGTCATCGAGAGCCCGGGCCACGTCCTGGACCTGGCGGTCGCGCTCGACGGAATCGCGCGCCGCACTGGCGTGCCGCTGGTCTTCAAGGCGTCGTTCGACAAGGCCAATCGCACGTCCGTCCGCTCGTTCCGCGGCCCCGGGCTGACCGCGGGCCTCAAGGCGCTGGCGGCGGTGAAGAGCCGCACCGGCCTGCCGATCCTCACCGACATCCACGAACCCGGCCAGGCGGCCGCGGCGGCGGAGGTCGCCGACGTGCTGCAGATTCCGGCGTTCCTGGCCCGCCAGACCGACCTGTTGCTGGCGGCTGCCGCCACCGGGCGCACGGTCAACGTCAAGAAGGCGCAGTTCCTGGCGCCCGCCGACATGCGGCACGTCATCGGCAAGCTCACCGAGGGCGGGGCGGCCGGCATCCTGTTGACCGAGCGCGGCTCGGCGTTCGGCTACAACAACCTGGTGGTCGACATGCGCGGCCTGCCGATGATGCGTGAGCTGGGCCTGCCGGTGGTGTTCGACGTGACCCACAGCCTGCAACTGCCGGGCGCCGGCGACGGCGTGACCGCCGGGCTGGCGCAGTACATCGCCCCGCTGGCGCGCGCCGGGGTCGGGGCCGGCGTGGACGGCGTGTTCATGGAGGTCCACGAGAACCCGCCCGCCGCCAAGAGCGACGCCGCCAACGCCCTGCGCCTGGACCTGCTCGAGCCCCTGCTCGTCACGCTCACCGCGATCGACCGGATCGCCCGCGCCGATGGCTGACCTGTCGCTCGCCCGCACGGTGCTCGAAACCGAGGCGGCGGCCGTGCGCGCCCTCGCCGACCGGCTCGACGGCCAGTTCAGCGCCGCCGTCGCGCTGGTGCACGACTGCCGCGGCCGCGTCATCCTCACCGGCGTGGGCAAGTCGGGCATCGTCGCGCGCAAGATCGCCGCGACCTTGTCGAGCACCGGCTCCGCGGCCTACTTCGTCCACCCGACCGAGGCGGTGCACGGCGACCTCGGGATGATCCGCGAAGAGGATGTCGTCATCGCCCTGTCCTACAGCGGCGAGACCGGCGAACTGACCCAGTTGCTCGACATCCTGAAGCGGCGCGGGACGCCGCTGATCGCCATGACGGGCGACCCGGCGTCGACCCTGGCCCGCCTCGCGACGGTCGTCATCGACTGCAGCGTGCCCAAGGAGGCCTGCCCGCTCAACCTGGCGCCGACCGCCAGCACCACCGCGACGCTGGCCATGGGCGACGCGCTGGCCATGACCGTGCTCGACCGTCGGGGGTTCAGCCCGAACATGTTCGCCGACCTGCACCCACGCGGCACCCTGTATCGCCAGGCCCGCCGCGTCGATGCGGTGATGCGGGCCGGCGAGCTGCTGCCGCGGGTCGCGCCGGCGGCGCCGCTGCGCCAGGTCCTCGCCGAGATCACCCGCGGTGAGCGCGGGCTCACCTGCGTCGTCGACCCGGCCGGTGTGTTGTGCGGCGTCGTGACCGACGGCGACGTGCGGCGGGCCATCGCCGGCGCCACCGACCCGGCGCCGCTCACCGCCGAGGCGATGATGGGACGCACTCCCGTGACGGTGGGCCCCGACACCCTGGCCGCCGAGGCGCTGCTGCTGCTCGAGCGCCGGCGGATCACCGCCGTCATCGTCGTCGACGGCGCCGGCCGTCCGCTCGGCGTCGTGCACCTGCACGACCTGTGGAAGACGGGCCTGGTCTGAGCCCCGCGATGCTCGACGGCTACATCCCCTTCATCTCGTCGCTCCTCGCCCTCCTGCTCGGTGTGGCCATCGGCAAGGCCTGGGAGCGCTACAAGCTGCGCGACGGCCGCTGGATCGATCGCCGCAAGGCCCGCGACTCGCACCACTACGTCCTCGGCTTGAATTTCCTGGTCGCCAACCAGATCGACCTGGCGATCGAGGAGCTGAGCCAGGCGGCCCGCGTCGACGCCGACGCCCTCGAAATCCACCTCATCCTCGGCAACGTCTACCGGGAGCGCGGCCAGGTCACCCGCGCCATCCAGGTGCACCAGGCGCTGCTGCAGCGCCAGAAGCTGACCCGCCTCGAACACGCCTACGTGATGCTGTGCCTCGGCCTCGACTTCAAGCGCGGCGGCTTCGTCGATCGCGCCGTCGAGGCCTTCAAGGAGGTGCGGCGGCTCGACCCGGCCAACTCCTACGCGCTGCTCCACCTCGAGAAGGTCTACGAGGAGCAGCACCAATGGGAGGAGGCGGCGCGCATCCGCCAGGAGCTGGTGGCGCTCGACGGGCCCGAGCCGCCGGCCCGCAGCAAGGCGATCCTGGCGTTCCTCGAGAACGAACGCGGCATGGCCGCCCTGCGCGCCGGTGACCTGGCGACGGCCCATTCCCGCTTCGAGGCCGCGCTCGACCTCGACGGCTTCGTCACCCCGGCCTCGGTCAACCTCGGCGACACGCTGATCCGCCAGGGCCGGCCGGGCGATGCGGTGGCGGTCTGGGAGGGGCTCATCGACTCCACCCCCGACCGCGCCCACCTCGTGCTGGAGCGGCTGCGCCGGGCGTACACCGAACAGGGCGAGCCCGACCGCTTCTTCGACCTGTGCCGGCGTCTGGTGGCGTCGAGCCCGCAGAACTGGCGCGCCCGCCTGGCGCTGGGCCGGGCGCTCGCCGACCGTGGCGAGCGGACCGCGGCGCTCGACCAGCTGCTCGAGGCCCTCAGTCACAACCCACACGGCCTCACCGTGCACGAGGCGATCTGGGAGACCCTGCTCGCCGTCGACCTCGACCGGGCCCAGGTCGAACGCTACGTGCGCCACGCCAAGGACGCGGTGTTCTTCCTCGACCCGCACGTCTGCCTGCGCTGCCACTACCGCAGCACCGAACTGCTGTGGCAATGCCCGCATTGCCACGAGTGGAACAGCTTCGTGGAGGAGCGGATCGCGCCGGTGAAGGAAACCGCGGAGATGTGAGGCCGCGCTACCGGAGCAGCCAGTCGGCCAGCGCCTCGGCCGCCCGCGCCGTCTGCTCCAGCGTGCCATCGGTGCGCAGCACGCCGTCGGCGAGCCGCACCTTGTCCTCGATCGGCCACTGGGCGGCCAGCCGGGCGGCGATGGCCGCGTCGTCGAGTCCGTCACGGGTCCGCAGGCGTTCCACCTGGATCCGCGGGTGGCAGGCCGCCACGACCACCGTCTCGAACGCCGTGAACCACCCGGTCTCGTAGACGAGCGGGATCTCGGCCACCGCCGCCGGTCCGGCCGCCGCGGCGAAGAACGCCGCCACCCCGGTCCGCACGCGCGGATGGACGATGCGCTCCAGGTCGCGGCGCGCCGTGCCGTCGGCGAAGACGCGCCGGCCGAGCGCGGCCCGGTCCAGTGCTCCGGTCGGGTGCAGGACGGCGGCACCGAAACGGGCCACCACCTCGGCCAGCCCGTCGCTGCCCGGCGCCACGGCGTCGCGGGCCAGCCGATCGCTGTCCACCACGGGAACGCCGCGGGCGCGCAACGTCGCCGCCACCGTCGACTTGCCGGTCGCGATGCCGCCGGTCAGGGCCACGCGGCGCATGATGAGTGCGGCTAGCGGCGCCGCGCCGCCCGGTCTTCGGCCGCCCGCACGGTGTTGTGGAGCAGCATGGCGATGCTCACCGGCCCGACACCGCCCGGGACCGGCGTCAACGCCGGCGGCACGGCCTCGCCGTCCGGGTGCGCGTCGTCGACGACGAGACTGCCCGTCGCGGCGAACTGCTGCCGCCGCGGATGCCCCTCCGGAAACAGCCCGGCGACGACGGCCGGATCGGTGACGCGGTTGATGCCGACGTCGATCACCACGGCGCCGGGGCGGACGAACGCCGCGGTGACGAAGCCGGGCCGGCCGACGCCGGCGACGACCAGGTCGGCCTGGCGGGCGATGGCCGCCACGTCGGGCGTGCGCGAGTGGCAGATGGTGACGGTGGCGTCACGGTGCAGCAGCAGCAGCGCCATCGGCTTGCCGACGATGTCGCTGCGGCCGATCACCACGGCGTGCCGGCC
>CAYUAX010000249.1:0-6486 GCA_964442845.1 uncultured Bifidobacteriaceae bacterium
TCTCGAGGTCGGGGAGCCAGCCGATGGTGGGGTGCCGATAGGGGTGCACCTTGAACGCCAGCGCCGTCACCTCCATGTCGAGCAGCTGCTCCGGATCGTTCTCGCCCCCCTGCAGCTCCGAGATGATGACGGTCCGCTCCGACTCGCAGTCGGTCGGCTCGTAGAGGCAGCGGTCCATGCGCTCGGCCTCGATGAACAACATCCGGTCGAGCGCCTCGGCGCTGGCCGTCTCGAGGTAGGTGGTCTGGTCGATCCAGGTGTAGCCGTTCCAGGTGCCGCCGAACTGCTCGATGATGCCCTTCACCTGGTCGCGCGGGATGTTGGCCGTGCCCTTGAAGTTCATGTGCTCGACCCAGTGCGACACGCCGGTCACCCCGGGACCTTCATCGCGCGACCCGACCTTGTACCAGCACCACACCGAGGCCAGTGGCGCCGTGTGCACCTCCTGGACCAGCACGGTCAGGCCGTTGTCGAGCGTCGCCTCGTGGACCATCCCTCCACTGTAGTGCGCCGGCGCCGGCCCGGCCAACCGCCCCGTAAGTCGTTGACGTACAATGGAAAGCTACGTATGGCCGAGTGGAAAGACACGTGCAACCTGCCGCGGACGGCCTTCGCGATGAAGGCCAACCTGCAGACGACCGAGCCCGAGACGGTGGCCCGGTGGGACGCGATGGACCTGTACGGCCAGATTCGCGCCGCCCGCAAGGGCGCGCCGTTGTACCTGCTGCACGACGGGCCGCCCTACGCCAACGGCGAGATCCACATCGGCACGGCGCTCAACAAGATCCTCAAGGACTTCGTCGTCAAGTCGCACAACATGCTCGGCTTCGACGCGCCGTACCTGCCGGGCTGGGACTGTCACGGCCTGCCGATCGAGCTGAAGGTCGATCGCGAGCTGGGCGCGAAGAAGCGCGCGATGTCGGTGGCCGATTTCCGCCGCGCCTGCCGCGCCTACGCCGAGAAGTACGTCGAGATCCAGCGCCGCGACTTCAAGCGTCTCGGCATCATCGGCCTGTGGGCCGACCCGTACAAGACGATGGCCTTCCGCTACCAGGCGGCCATCGTCCGCGCCCTGGGGACGTTCGTCGCCCAGGACATGGTCTACAAGGGCAAGAAACCGGTGCACTGGTGCACGCAGGACCGCACCGCCCTGGCCGAGGCCGAGGTCGAGTACGAGCCGCACGTCTCGCCGTCGATCTACGTCGAGTTCCCGCTGAGCGACGCCAGCCGCGCCGAGGCGCGGGCGCGCGTGCCCGCACTCGGCGATCGTCCGGTGTCGGTGCTGATCTGGACGACCACGCCCTGGACCATCCCGAACAACCTGGCGATCGCGTTCCATCCGGACTTCGAGTACGGCGCCTACGACGTGAACGGCACCGCGGTCGTCGTCGCCAAAGATCTGGCCGCCGCGGTCGCGGCGAAGACCGGCCGGTCGTTCGACACGCTGCTGGCGTCGTTCCCCGGGCGCACCATGGAGCGGCTGGTCTTCCGCCACCCGCTCTACGCCCGTGACTCCCTGGCCGTCCTCGCCGACTACGTGACGCTCGACGCCGGCACCGGCGCGGTGCACACGGCGCCGGGCCACGGCGCCGACGACTACAACACCGGCGTCAAGTACGGCCTCGAGATCTACGCGCCGCTCGACGCCACCGGCCGCTACAACGACACCGTCGAGCGCTTCGCCGGCCTCACGGTGTGGGAGGCCAATCCGAAGGTGGAGGCGGCGCTGGCCGAGGCCGGGCGGCTGTGGCACCGCGAGGACTACCACCACACCTACCCGCACTGCTGGCGCTGCCACAAGCCGGTGATCTTCCTGGCCACGGCGCAGTGGTTCATCGCCATGGAGGCGCAGGATCTGCGGCAGCGGGCCCTCAAGGCGATCGCCGACACGCGCTGGATCCCCAGCTGGGGGCGGGCGCGCATCGAGGGGATGATCGCCAACCGCCCCGACTGGTGCATCTCGCGCCAGCGTGCCTGGGGGGTGCCGATCCCGGCCATGGACTGCACCGCCTGCGGCACGGCGGTGCTCACCAAGGCACTGGTCGAGCAGGCCGCGACGGTCTTCGACGAGCACGGCGCCGACGCCTGGTACGAGCGGCCGATCGCCGAGTTCCTCCCCGCCGGGCTCGCCTGCCCCTCGTGCGGCGGCACGGCGTTCGAGCGCGAGTCGAACATCCTCGACGTGTGGTTCGACTCGGGGTCGAGCCACGAGGCGGTGCTGCCCTTCCGCGAGGATCACCGCTGGCCGGCCGACATCTACCTCGAAGGCAGCGACCAGCATCGCGGCTGGTTCCACAGCTCGCTGCTGGTCGGTATCGGCACGCGCGGCCGGGCGCCCTTCGACCAGGTGCTGACCCACGGCTTCGTCATGGCCGAGGACGGCCGCAAGATGTCGAAGTCGCTCGGCAACAGCGTCGCGCCGCAGGACGTCATCGCCCAGAGTGGCGCCGAGGTGCTGCGCCTGTGGGCGTCGATGGTGGACTACCGCGAGGACATCCGCATCGGCAAGGAGATCCTCACCCGCACCGTCGAGGCCTACCGCAAGATCCGCAACGTGCTGCGCGTGCTGGTCGCCAACCTCTACGACTTCGACCCGGCGGACGAGGCGGTGCCGGCGGCGAAGATGGAAGAGATCGACCGCTGGTTGCTGGCCAAGTACGCCGAGGCGGCGGCGCGCATCGTCAAGGCCTGGGACGACTACGACTACCCGACGGTCTTCCAGACCGCCAACCAGTTCATCACCGTGGACGTCAGCGCCTTCTACGTCGACGTGACCAAGGACCGGATGTACACCTTCGGGGCGGCGTCCGCGGCGCGGCGCTCGGGCCAGACGGCGATGTTCATCGTCGCCGACGGCCTGGCCCGGCTGCTGGCGCCGATCCTCTCGGTGACGATGGACGAGCTGTGGCGCGGCCTGCCCGGCGCCCGCGAGGCGTCGGTGCACATGGCGCTGTTCCCGCGCGACACGGAACGGTTCGCCAGCGCCGACCTGCTGGCGACGTGGGCCGAGCTGGCCACGGTACGCGACGCCGTCAACGTCGAGCTCGAGAAGCGGCGTCAGGACAAGACCATCGGCGCCAACCTGTCGGCGGCCGTCGCGCTGACGGCCGCCGGCGATGATTTGGCGCTGCTGCGCCGCTACGAGGCGTTCCTGCCGACGCTGTTCGGGGTGTCGGTGGTCACCGTCGCGGCCGGCGGCGACGCCGGCGGCGCGCGCGCGGTCGCCGTGAGCCGCGCCGACGGCGTGAAATGCGACCGCTGCTGGCGGGTCGTGCCGTCGGTCAGCAGCGAACCCGACCGAACCGGCCTGTGCCCGCGCTGTGTCGACGCCCTGGCCGATCCGGTGAGCCTCTGATCGGACCGCGATGCGCCGTCTCGAACTCGTCACCACCGTCGCCGTCGTCGTGCTCGACCAGCTCACCAAGGCGCTGGTGCGCGGCCGCTTCGCGCTGCACGAGAGCGTCGACGTCGTGCCGGGCTGGCTCAGCCTGACCCGCGTCCACAACACCGGCGCGGCGTTCGGGTTCCTGAACGGCGTGGACTTCCCGTTCAAGCCGGTGGTGATCTCGATGGTCGCCCTGGGCGCGTTGGCCGGCGTGGCCTGGTACGCGGCCAGCCTGCCGGTCGAGCAGCGGATCGCCCGACTGGGCATCGCCCTGGTGCTCGGCGGGGCGGGGGGCAACCTGATCGACCGGGCGACCGCCGGCTACGTCCTCGACTTCGTGGACGCTTACTGGAACGACTGGCACTTCTGGGCCTTCAACGTCGCGGACGCGGCGATCACGGTTGGCGTGATCCTGATGCTCCTCGACCTGGCGGCCGACGCGATGGGAGTACGCCGTGCACCCGATCCTGCTTGAAGCCGGGCCGATCACCATTTACAGCTACGGCGTGCTGCTGGCCGCCGCCTATCTGCTCGGCCTGTGGCTGGGGGTGAAGCGCGCCAATGCCGCCGGCCTCGACGGCAACCGGGTGCTCGACCTGGGCATCTGGGTGATCATCGCCGCGCTGGTCGGCGCCAAGGGCCTGCTGTTCGTCGTCGACTTCGAGCACTTCACCAGCAGCCGCGAGGAGTTCTTCTCGCTGCTGCGCTCGGGCGGCGTCTTCTACGGCGGGTTGATCGCCGCCTCGCTCACCTGCATCTACCAGCTGCGCAAGCACAAGCTGCCGCTGTGGCAGTCCGGGGATCTGTTCGCGCCGGGCATCGCGCTCGGCTACATGGTCGGCCGGCTCGGCTGCTTCGCCGCCGGCTGCTGCTACGGCAAACCGACGCAGGTGGCGTGGGCGGTCACGTTCACCGACCCGGCCGCGGCCCTCAACGTCGGCACGCCGCTCGGCGTGCCGCTGCACCCGACGCAGCTCTACGAGTCGCTCGCCGGCCTGATCATCCTGCTGGTGCTGCTGGCCACCGAGAAGCGCGGCACGCCGTATCCGGGCCGCACCTTCTGGCGTTTCGTGTTCCTCTACGGGGTCTCGCGCTTCGTCATCGAGTACTTCCGCGGCGACGACCGCGGCACGGCCGGGATGTTCTCCACCTCGCAGGTCATCTCGCTCGTCCTGGTACCGCTCAGCATCGCGATGCTGATGTGGTTGCGCGGCGGCGGCACGGCTCAGCCCCCGGCGGCGCCGGTGGTCCGACGGCGGCCGCAGTCGGCGTCGGCCTGACCCGACGGGCCGGTGGATCGCCGCCGGCCGACCTGGTGATGCCCGTCCACACCTTCGCCGTCCCGCCCGAACACGACGGCCTGCGCCTCGACAAGTTCCTCGCCGGCGAGATCCCCAACTGCTCGCGGGCGCAGGTGCAGCGCCTGATCGACGACGGCGGGGTGACGCTGGCGCGTGTCGGCCGCGCCAAGGCCAACACCGCCGTCCGGACCGGCGACGCCGTTTCGGTCGAGATCCCGGAGGCGGCGCCGTCGGCGCTGGTGGCCGAGGACCTGCCGCTGCCGATTCTCTACGACGACGCCGACGTCGTCGTCGTCGACAAGCCGGCCGGCATGGTGGTCCACCCGGGCGCCGGCCATGCCTCGGGCACGCTGGTGCACGCCCTGCTCCACCACGTCACGGACCTCAGCGGCATCGGCGGCGAGCAGCGGCCGGGCATCGTGCACCGGCTCGACAAGGGCACTTCGGGCGTGATGGTCGTGGCCAAGCACGATCGCGCGCATCAGGAGCTGGCCCGGCAGTTCCACGACCGCGAGGTCGAGAAGGAGTACGTGGCGCTGGTCTGGGGCGTGGTCCACAACCGGCGGCGCATCGACCTGCCGATCGGCCGCGATCCGGTCCACCGCGAGAAGGTCTCGACCCGCTCCCGCCGCGCCCGGCACGCCGTCACACGGGTGACGTGGGCGCGCCATCTGCCCGGCGTCACCCTCATTCGGGTGGCCATCGCCACCGGCCGCACCCATCAGATTCGCGTCCATCTCAGTGCCATCGGCCACGCCATCGTCGGCGACGCCGTCTACGGGGGCGTGCACGCCCGCGTCGCCCACGACATCCGCGCCGTCCAGCGGCTGACCCGGCCGTTCCTGCACGCCGAGCGGCTCGCCTTCACGCACCCGTCGAGCGGCGAGCGGCTGACCTTCACGGCGCCGCTGCCGGCGGATCTGCTGTCGGTGCTCGACGACATCACACCCGCGGAGTTCCGCGGCCACCTCTTCTCGGAGCCGAGCGATGACCACGAGCCGGACCATCGTCCATGACCGCCGTGAGGTCTACCGTGGCCGCGTCTTCGTGCTGTCGGTCGATCGCGTCACCCTGCCGACCGGCCACACGACCGTCATGGACGTCGTGCGCCATCCGGGGTCGGTGGTGCTGTTGCCGATGCCGGCGCCGGATCAGCTGATCCTGATCCGCCAGTACCGTTACGCCGTCGATCGCTATTTGTGGGAGCTGCCGGCTGGCACCCTGACCGCGGGCGAAGACGAGCGCGCCGGCGCCGCCCGCGAATGCGAGGAGGAAATCGGCCTGGTGCCGGGCCGCCTGGACCTGCTGGGCCGCCTGCTGCCGACGCCGGGCTTCTGCGACGAGACGATGGCGTTCTACCGGTGCACCGACCTGGCGGCGCCGGCCGCCGACTCGACCGCCCGCCCCGACGACGACGAGGTCATCGAACCGCGGACGTTCGCCCTGCGAGACGTCCGGGCGATGATCGCGCGCGGCGAGATCACCGACATGAAGACCGTCGCCGGCCTGGCCTTGCTGGGCTGAGCGTTCAGCGACCGGCCTCTTCGATCGTCGCGACGTGGATCGCGACGGTGTCGTCCACCTGACGGGCATAGCCGCCGGCGAGCAGCACGACGATCGGCACGCCGATCGAGCGCGCGGCGTCGAACACGGCGCGGTCGCGGCGGCGCAGTCCGACGGCGCTGAGCGCCAGGCCGCCGAGCTGGTCGTCACGATACGGGTCGGCGCCGGCCAGATAGAACACCACGTCGGGCAGGTGTTCGAGCGTGCGGGCGAGGGCGGCGTCGAGCCGGCTCAGGT
>CAYUAX010000250.1:0-6453 GCA_964442845.1 uncultured Bifidobacteriaceae bacterium
ATGTTGCGCAGGTGCACGGCGTGCAGCGGCGTCTCGCGCACCATCAACACAAGCCTGCGGCGTTCCTTCAGCACCACG
This sequence comes from uncultured Bifidobacteriaceae bacterium, assembly GCA_964442845.1. GTDB lineage: Bacteria > Acidobacteriota > Vicinamibacteria > Vicinamibacterales > UBA2999 > CAWAYR01. The sequence continues at coordinate 79 of CAYUAX010000250.1, forward strand.
TCGGCGGCGCGCGTCAGCAGTGAGGTCGAGATGCCCGTGGCGATCTCGCCCAGCGAGCGCATGGAGCACGGCGCGATCGCCATGCCCAGGGTGCGGAACGAGCCCGAGGAAACCGGCGCGGCGAGATCGGTCGGGCTGTGCACAACGTCGGCCAACGCCTTGACATCCTTGACCTTGAAATCGGTCTCGTGCGCCAAGGTGACCTCGGCGGTCTTGGTCATCACCAGATGGGTCTCGACCGGCAGGTCGCGCAGCGCTTGCAGCAGGCGCACGCCATAGATCACGCCCGAGGCACCGGTGATACCGACGATGAGGCGAGGCTGTGGATGGCTGGGACTTGACATGCCGGCCGGACCTTACCGTGCCGCCGCGACAAAGTCGCCACTCGGACTACCGCCACGGGGACTGGCGTCCTTCGCCGAATCGGCGTTAGACTTTGACGTCTGCCACAGCTCGGAGGTCACCGATGAGCACGCCGGATCGTATCGAAGCCCTGAAGCAGCGGCACCAGGTGCTGGAACAGGCCATCGACGACGAGAACGCCAGACCCCAACCGAACGAGGAAGTCCTGCACGAACTGAAGAAGAAAAAGTTGAAATTGAAGGACGAGATCCTCTCGCTGACCACACGCCACTGACCGGCGCGCCGCGCCCCTGAGGGCGACACGGCGCCGATCATGAGCTGATGGTTGTCGGGCCGGGTGCGATCCCGCGGGACGCATCGACGGTCGCAAAGGCCCTTGTACTTCGTGCGCGAACGCGGGCTGGCTCTGCCGGCCCTTTTTGTTGCCCTCAGCGCACCCGGTGCAGGTTCACTGTCCAGCGATTCAAGCCGCCGAAAAGACCCGAGCTCGCCTCGCCGCGGCACACCGCGACATTGTCGGTGCCGACCGTGCAGTCGAGCCGGTCCTGGTACCAGGTGGAGCCGTCCGAGCAGGTCGTGTCGGCGTCGCGCAGGCGCAGCACCGTGCCCTCGTAGCGGCCCTGCGCCGCCGTGCGGCAAGTCATGCCGCCGCGCCGGAAGACGAAGCTGCCGCGGCCATTGGCGTCGAAGCAGTACTCCGATACGCCCGGCCCCGATTGCTGCGCGTGATGACGGAACGGGTCGGTGCGCCAGCAGCCCTGGAGGAACGACAGGTCGGTGGTCGGCGCCTTGGGCAGGCGCAGGCGGCCGTCATCCGGCGGCTTGGGTGGCGGTGGCGGGTCGGGCTTCTTCTCGACCACCTGCGGCGGCTTCGGGGGCGGCTTGGGCGGATCGGGCTTTTTCTCCACGACCGGAGGCGGCGGCGCTGGCGGCGGTTTGGGCGGCTCTGGCGGCTTGCACGCCGCGCGCTTGGCGACGAAGTCCTCGCGCAGCGACGCCAACGTGGCCCGCAGCCGCTCACCCTCACGCTGCGCTTCGCCGAGGTCGCCGCTCAGCCTGATCGCCGGATCGGGCGGCGGCGGTGGCGCGGCGGGCGCCGGTGCCGGCGGCAGCCGCGTCACCGCGACATCGGGATCGCTCGGGATCATCTGGCGTAGCCAATAGGCGGCACCGATCAGCAGCAGGATGCCCAGCAGCCCGACCAGCAGCGCCGGCCAGATCGGGCCGCGCCGCACAGCGGCAGGCGCCGCGCTCGCCGCGAGTGGCATGGCCGCGGAAGCGACAGCGGGCGCCGGCGCCGCCGCCGGTACCATCGGCGCCGCGACGATCGCACCGGCGCCGTCGGCTTCGTAGCCCCAGCACACCACCACCGGCTGATCGCCGACGCGGAACACGTAGTCATCGGATGGTCGACGCACCGCCAGGCCCAGCGCGCGAGCCAGCAGGCGCGCGTCGTCTGACGACGTTTCGGCGAGGCGGGTGCCCAGGCTCTCGATGTCCCGGGCTAGGGACTCGACCTCGGCCAGAACGGCGGCGCGGGCGTCGGGCACCAGCGCCGACAGCGGCGTCACCGCGCCCTCGGCCTCGCTGTACCAGTCGATGCGACGGCCGACATCGTCGGGCTGCGGCTCGGCCAGCAGGCGGGCGTGACGCTCGCCCAGCCGGCGCCGCACGACGCCCCGGATCTGCTCATGCGTGGCGTGCAACGGCTCGCCGCGCACGCCCAGCGGGCGCACACCGGTCAGGGTCGATCGGACGAGTGTGGCCGCAGGCACGAGGGTTGAACTCTGGGGGTCGGGTTCTCGGAGTAGGGTCGCCGCTACCGTACGCGATGCAGGTTGACGGTCCAGCGTTCGGTGCGGTTCGAGCCGGTGCACGACGCCACGCCGTCGGCGCCGGGCGTGCAGTAGAGGTGATCCTGCGCCCAGCGGCCGCGCGGCTCGCAGGTGGCGTCGGCGTCGATCACGGCGAGCTGGCCGCCATTGTAGCGCGCGGTCGCCGGCGCGCGGCAGGTCACGCCGTTGTCGAAGCGGAACGTCATCGAGCCGTTGCCGCGCGCGTCGAAGCAGTAGGTGGCGTAGCCCGGCCGGATCTGCGGGCCGTGCTTGAAGGTGTCGGTGCGCCAGCAGCCCTGCAGGAAGGAGTAGTCGTTGGTCGGCGCCTTGGGCATGCGCATGCGGCCGTCATCCGGCGGCTTGGGCGGCGGCGGCGGATCGGGTTTCTTCTCGACCACCTGCGGCGGTTTCGGCGGCGGCTTGGGCGGGTCGGGCTTCTTCTCGACCACGGGCGGCGGCGGTGCCGGCGGCGGTTTGGGTGGCTCCGGCGGCTTGCAGTCGGCGCGCTTGGCCCTGAGCTCGTCACGCAACGACGCCAGGGTCGCGCGCAGCTTCGCCTCGTCGGCCTGCGCGGCGCCGAGATCGCCCTGCAGTCCCACCGCCGGATCGGGGGGCGGCGGAGGCGCGGGCGGCGCCGGCGGCGGGGGCAAATGCGTCACCGCGACGGCGGGGCCGACCGGCGAGCATTGCCGAAGGAAGTACGACGCCAGCAAGGTCAGCAGGATCGTCAGCAGGCCGATCAGCAACCAACGAAGCCAGGAGAAGGGCGCGGCCGCGACCAAGGTCGCCGGTCCGCTCGCCAGGACGATGGCCGGCGCGACGACAGCGGGCGGGATGACCGGCGCGGCGGCAGCCGGCAGCATTGGCGGTGGCAACAGCGTGCCGGCCGCGTCCGGCTCATAGCCCCAGGCGACGATCACCGGCTGATCGCCGACCAGGAAAATATAGTCGTCGGACGGCCGGCGCGCCGTGAGCTCGAGCGCGCGGCCGGTGAGCTGCGCGTCCTCGGACGGCGCGGCCTTCAGCGAGTCGGCGACGCGGGCGATGTCTTGCGAGAGCTTCTCGACCTCGAGCAGCAGCGACGCCTTGCGCTCCGCCGCCAGCTCGGCGAACGGCACGACTTCGCCCGGCACGTCGGTATACCAGTCGATGCGGCGGCCCAGCTCGTCGGGTTGCGGCTCGGCGAGCAGGCGCGCGTGACGCTCGCCCAGCCGGCGGCGCACGACGCCGCGGATCTGTTCGTGCGCCTGATGCAACGGCTCGCCGCGTACGCCGAGCGGGCGGACGCCGGTAAGGGTCGTGCGGACGAGATTGGTGCCGGCCACGCCGAAGACTCCGCGACTCACGATCGGTCGGAGCCGCGATTATGCGGGATCAATTGTGGCGTGCCTCGGGCGCTACGGTTTCATCGTCCTACCGGCGATGCAGGCGCACGGTGAACGATGTGGCGGGATTGCGGCGTCCGCCGGGGCCCGGCAGGTTGGTCTCGCCGCTGCATTGCGCGATACCGGCGGCGTCCGGCCGGCACAGCAGACGGTCCTGCGTCCAGACGCTGCCGTCGCTGCAGGTGGCATCGGCGTCGGCGATCTGCAACGTGTCGCCCTGGAAGCGCGCCCGCGCCGGCGCACGGCAGGTCGTGCCGTTCTGCCAGACGAAGACCAGCTGGCCGTTGCCGTGCTCGTCGAAACAATAGGTGTGGTGGCCCGGCGAATGGCGCGGCGTGTAGCGGAACGAATCGCCGCGCCAGCAGCCCTTGAGGAAGCTGTAGTCGTTGGTCGCCTTGGGCGGCAGCTTCAGGATCGGCTCCTGCGGCGGCTTGGGCGGTGGCGGCGGCGGATCGGGTTTCTTCTCGACCACCTGTGGCGGCTTGGGTGGTGGTGGCTCGGGCGGCTTGGGCGGCGGCGGACACGCCGCCCGCTTGCGCGCGAACTCCTCCTGCAATGACGCCAAGGTCGCGCGCAGTTTCTCGGCCTCGGCCTGCGCCTCGCCCAGCGCGGTTTGCAACCCAACCCGCGGATCGGGTGGCGGCGGTGGCGCGGGCGGCGCCGGTGGCGGCGGCAATTGCGTGACCGTGACCATGGGCGCTTCTGGCAGGAACTGGCGCAGCCCGTAGGCGGCGGCCAGCGCCAGCACGACGGCAAGCGCGCTCGCCGCCAGCCAGCCCAGCCATGGGAAGGGTGCGGCCGTCGCGGCCGGCGCAAGAGTTGGCGGCGGTAGCGGTGCGACGACCGGCGGCGGCGCGGCTGCGGCGGGCGCTGGCGTTGGGAAGGGTGGCGGCAGCAGTGCGCCGGCGGCGTCCGGCTCGTAGCCCCAGCACACGACCACCGGCTGTTCGCCGACCACGAAGACGTAGTCGTCGGACGGACGACGGCAGGCCAGCTCCAGCGCGCGGCCGGTGATGCGCGCGTCGGCCGATGGCGCCTGCTGCAGCTGCGCGCCCAACGCGGCGATGTCGGCGATCAACGCGGCGACCTCAGCCAGCGTTTGGGCCCGCGCCGCTTCGGGCAGCGACGACAGCGGCGCGACACGACCGGCGACGTCGCTGTACCAGTCGATGCGGCGGCCGACGTCGTCTTGCTGCGGCTCGGCCAGCAGCCGCGCATGGCGCTCGCCCAGGCGACGGCGAATCACGCCGCGGATCTGCTCGTGCGTGGTGTGCAGCGGCTCGCCGCGCACGCCCAGGGGGCGGACGCCGGTCAGCGTGGTGCGGACGAGAGTCGTGCCGGCCACGGCACCCCTTCGTGGTTAGAGCATCGACGCAATTGCTGTCATCCCGAGCGCAGCGAGGGATCTAGGCTGGCCCTAGATCCCTCGCTGCGCTCGGGATGACAGCGAGGCTAAACCTTCGCACACTTCGCCTTAAAGCGCCTTCGCCCAGTCGCGCAGCACGAATTTCTGCACCTTGCCCGTGGACGTCTTGGGCAGGTCGCGGAAGACGATGGTGCGCGGGATCTTGTAGCCGGCCATGTTGGCGCGGCAGAAGGCGGTGATCTCCTCGGCCGTGGCGCTCGCGCCGGGCTTGAGCACGACGAAGGCGCAGGGCGTCTCGCCCCATTTCTCGTCGGGCCGCGCCACGACGGCGGCTTCGAGCACGGCGGGGTGCTGGTAGAGCACGCCTTCGACCTCGATGGTCGAGATGTTCTCGCCGCCCGAGATGATGATGTCCTTCGACCGATCGCGCAGCTCGATATAGCCGTCGGCATGCGCCACGCCGAGATCGCCGGAATGGAACCAGCCGCCGGCGAAGGCCTCCTGCGTCGCCTTGGGATTCTTCAGGTAGCCCTTCATCACCAGATTGCCGCGGAAGAACACCTCGCCCATGGTCGCGCCGTCGTTGGGCACCGGTTTCATCGTCGCCGGGTCGAGCACAGCGACGGCGTCCTCTGCGGCGTAGCGCACGCCCTGGCGCGCCTTCAGCCTGGCCCGCTCGGCGCTGGGCAGCGCGTCCCATTCATCGTGCCACGAGCACACCGTGGCCGGGCCATAGACCTCGGTCAGGCCATAGACATGGGTGATGTGGAAGCCCTGCTTCTCGATCGCCTCGAGCACGGCGGCCGGCGGCGGCGCGGCCGCGGTCATGAACTCGACGACGTAGGGCAGCTCGCGGCGCTCCTCCGGCTGGGCGTTGATGATGAAGTTCAGGATCACCGGCGCGCCGCACATATGCGAGACGTCCTCGTCGGCCAGCGAATCGAAGATGGTCTTGGCGCTGATGCGGCGCAGGCAGACGCTGGTGCCGGCGACCAGCGCCAGGGTCCATGGGAAGCACCAGCCGTTGCAGTGGAACATCGGCAAGGTCCACAGATAGGTGGGATGCATGCCCATCGCCCACTGCGTGGCGTTGCCATAGGCCGAGAGCGTGGCGCCGCGGTGATGGAACACCACGCCCTTGGGATTGCCCGTGGTCCCCGATGTGTAGTTCAGCGAGATCGAGTTCCACTCGTCGGCGGGATATTCCCAGGCGTAGTCGGGATCGCCGCCGGCGATGAAATCCTCATAGCTCAGCTGGCTGATCGCCTCGCCGCCGTCGTATTCCGAATCGGCGATGTCGATCACCAGCGGCTTCACGGTGGCCTTGGCCAGCGCCTCCTTGATCACGCCGTGATACTCGCGGTCGGCCATCAGCACCTTGGTCTCGCTGTGGTCGAGGATGAAGGCGATCATCGCCGCGTCGAGC
>CAYUAX010000251.1:0-6324 GCA_964442845.1 uncultured Bifidobacteriaceae bacterium
CGCCGCGGCGGCGCACGGCGCGGCGCTGGATCGCGGCCTTCGCGGGCCGCGCCTCGACGCCGTGCGGATCGAGACCGCGGCGCCGCTGGCGCCGCAGTTGCGCCGCTGGCTGGTCGCCCGCGCGGCCCGCCCCGCGGCATGACACTGCAGTGGCTGACGCCGTGGGCGCTGGCCGGCCTCGCGCTGCTGGCCGTGCCGATCGCGATCCACCTGGTGGGCCGGCCGCCACGACGCCGCGTCGTCGTGCCGAGTCTCCGACTCGTGGCCGCGACGGTGCCACGGCTGGCACGGCGGCGCGCCGTGCGCGATCCCTGGCTGCTCGCCCTCCGCCTCGGCCTGCTCGGCGCGGCCGTCGTCGCGGCCGCCGGGCCGCTCGTCGTCAGCGAAGCGCGGCGCGCGGCCTGGGCCTCGCGCGTCGTGAGGGCGATCGTCGTGGACGGCGGCGCGGCGGCGCGCGGGGCGCTCGAGGCCCGGGCGACGGCTTCTCGGGACGGCGCGTTGGCCAGCGAGGTCGTCGTGGCGGATCCGCTCGACGCCGGCGTCGGCCGGGCGGTGGCGTGGCTGGCGCAGCAGCCGCCGGCCCGTCGCGAGATCGTCTTCGTCGGCGATGGCCGGTGGGGGAGCCTGAGCCCGGCCGTGCGGAAGGCCGTGCCGGCGGCGATTGGCCTGCGGCTGGCACGCGTCGAGATGGGGACGCCCGCCGCCGACAGCCGGCTGTGGCGCGGCGCCGACAGCGACGGGCGTCCACGCGCGGCGCGGATCACGGTGACGACGACCGCCGACGGTCGCACGTCGACGGCGACGACTCCGGTCGCACTCCCGGTGATCCCGCTCACGCTCGAAGCCGCCGGCGGCGATCGCGAGTGGCTGGCCGCGGTGCGCGAGGCCGTGATCGGCGAGGGCTGGTTCCTGCGCGAGCCGCCGACCTGGCAGCCGATCGTGCTGCGCTGGCCGGGCGCACCAGTGGCGGACGAGGCGTTGCGGGCGCTCGACGACTCGGATCGGTCGCGGCTCGTGCCGCTCGCCGTCGCGATGCTCGACGGCGCACCGGCCGGGGCGACGGCGGTGCCGATCGCGCCATGGGGCGCCCTTGGCGGCGGCCTGTCGGCGGTCCGCACGGGTGAGTCGCTGATCGTGCGGTTCGACGCCGCGCCAACGCCGGCCACCGTCGAGTTGGCGGTGCGCGCGGCGCTCGCCGTGGCGGTGGGGCAGGACGACACCCCACGCGCGGACGGCGGCGCGTGGGATGCGGCGTTCGTCGCCGCGTTCGAGCGGCCCGCCGATACGGCTGCCGTCGGCACCGGAACGGGTGACGAGCCGCGCGATGCGCGATGGCTCTGGCTGGTGGTCGCCGTCGGCGTGATCGTCGAGAGTGCGGCGCGGAGGCGGATCGACACGCGGCGCGGCGCGGCCGCAGAGGGCGCGTCGTGACGGCCGCGGCTGCCGTGCAGGCGAGGCTCGCGCACGAGGCGCGCATCGCCCGCGGACGCGTGGCGGCGTGGTGGGCCATGGCCGGTGCGCTGATCGCGACCGTGGCGGTGCTCACGCTCGCGCCGCCAGGAGACGCGTGGCGGCCGATCGCGGCCGGGCTGCTGATCGTCGCGCCGCTCGTCGCCGGTCTCGCCGGTTGGCGGCGTTCCGGCACGCTGGCGCGCCTCGAGGTCTCAGCCGCACGCTTCGAGGCGCTCCACCCGGCCGACAACCTGGTGATCACGGCCGAATGGCTGAGCCGCACCGGCCATACGCCGCTCGCGCCCGCCGTCGCCGAGGCGGCGCGGCAGCGGCTCGACGCGATCGAGCCGAGCCGCGGGCGGGAGATCTGGCGACCCGCGGCTGGCGCGGTCGGGCTGGTGATCGCCGGGCTCGCTGCGCTCGCCGTGTCGGAGGGTGGTGGTGCCCTCACCGCAGCGCGGCAGCCGGCGTCGCAGTCGCCGGCCCCAGAGGTCGCGGGCATCACGAGCGTCGCCGTCACCGTCGATGGCCCCGTGTACCTGGGCGGCGGCCGCCAGGCCCTGGGCGACGTGACCCGCGTCGAGGTGGTGGAAGGGTCGCGAATCACGGTGCGGGTGCTGGCGCGCGGCGACACGCTGACCCTCGCGCGCGACGGGGGCACCCCCGCGCAGTCGGAGTTGTCCGGCGGCGCGGTCGAGTTCGCGATCGACGCGTCGGCGGGCGGCGTCTGGACGTTGACCCCGCGCGCGGGCGATCGCGCCGGGCCGTCGCGGCTGTTGGCGGTCACCGTCGTGCCGGACGCGCCACCGGCGGTGCGCCTCGTCGTGCCGGGCCGCGACCGGCGTCAGGCCATGCCGGCGGCCGACCTGCCCGTGCGTCTGGAGGCCACCGACGATCACGCGCTGGCCGCGCTCCGCCTGCGCTTCACGAAGGTGTCGGGCAGCGGGGAGAGCTTCACGTTCGAGGACCGGGACCTGCCGGTGCGCGTCTCGCGTCCACAGGCCACCGCGTGGGTCGGTGACGCGGTGCTGCCCCTGGCGACCCTCGGCCTCGAGGACGGCGACGTCGTGGTCTACCGCGGCGTCGCGGCGGATGCGCGTCCCGGGGCGCCGGCGGTCGAATCGGATGCGTTCCTGGTCGAGATCGGGCCGTTGCGCGACGCTTCGACGACGGGCGGCGGCGGCGAGGACGTCGACCCCGAGGACCGCCAGGGCATCAGCCAGCAGATGGTGATCGTCAAGACGGAGCGGCTCCATGCGCGGCGCGCGCAACTGGGCGAGGCGGCGCGTCTCGAGGCGTCACAGGGGCTCGCCATCGAACAGCGCATGGTGCGCGCCGAGTTCGTGTTCCTCATGGGCGGCGAGGTGCAGGACGAGGTCGAGGAGGCGGCGCACGCCCACGACCTGGTGGAGGGCCGCCAGGAGAACCAGGGCCAGGCGGCACTGCTGCAGGCCACCCGCGCCATGTCGCGCGCCGAGGCGCGGCTCACGGCTGGCGATACCGCCGGCGCGCTCGTCGCCGAACGCGAGGCGCTGCGCTTCCTGACCGAGGCGTTCGATCGACGCCGCTTCCTGCTGCGTCCGGCCCCGGAGCGGGCGCGGATCGATCCGTCGCGGCGCCTGCAGGGGACGCCGCCGCCGGTCGAACCCGCGGCGCGGCCGGTCGCGCCCGCCGTGGCATCCGCCGAGGTCGAGGCGCTGGCCGCGTTGGCCGCGGCCCTGCGCGGCGCCGAGGCCGACCCGGCCGCCAGCCTTCCCGCACTGGCGGCGCGCGTCCGCGCGCTGGGCGACGACGCCAGCACCGTGGCCGCCGCCGAGGCGCTGGCCGCGGCGCACGACGACGTCTCGCGACGGCAGGCGCTGAGCGCTGCCCGTCGCGCCGTGGCCGTCGCCACCGGCCGCCACCTGCGGCCCGCGCCCGCGGCGCCGGCGCCTCCCGCGGTGTCGGCGGCGGTCGCCGAAGCCTTGCGTCGTCGAGGCGGACGATGAGCCTCGCGCTGCGCGCCGTCGTGCTGCTCATCGCGCTGGCTGGCGCCTGGGATCCGGCGCTGACGGTCAGCCGTCCCGAGCCCGTGACGATCGGTGTGCGGAGGGCGGCCGTGCAGCCGGATGTCGTCCGGGCCATCGAGGCATCGATCGCGCGCGCGACGGCCGGGCGTGCGCGCGTGGTCGCCGAGACCGGCGCGGCAGGTGGTGACTGGTGTCGCGAGGTGGACATTTGCGTCGCGTTCGCGGACGGCACCGCGGATCTCGTGGGCACGCCGGCGCGTCCGCTGCTGCTGGTCGACGTCGGCGCCCCGTCGGCGGTGCAGGCCAGCGCGGCCGCGGCCCGGCCGGGCCATCCGCTCGAGCGGTCGCTCCTGCGCGTGTGGATCACAGGCGGCCGCTCCGGCGACGACGTGCCGATCGCGGTCGAGGTGGACGGCGTCGCCATCGATCGCCTGACGCACACCCGAGGGAGCGCGCGGGTCGAAGCCGTGGACCTGACCTGGTGGCCGGACGCCGCGCATGCGACACCGAGCGTCCGGATCGGGAGCGCGGCCGATGCCCCAGTGCTCGTGGTCTCCGCGGAGGTCGCGCCGGCGCCGGCCGAGGTGCTGGTGTGGGACGGCCGGCCGTCGTGGCAGGGCACGTTCGTGCGGCGGGCGCTGGCCGCGGATCCGCGCCTTGTCGTGCGCGCCGTCCACGAGGTGACGCCGGCGCGCCGTGTGCGTCAGGGACTGACCGGCGTGCCGACCGACGACGACCTGTCGCGCGCTCAGGTGGTGCTGGTGGGCGGTGCCGAACGGCTCGGTGCGACGGCGGTCAGCCGCCTGGAACGCTACGTCCGTGGGGGCGGCGCCGTGATCGTGGCGCTCGACGACGCGCCGAGCGGTCCGATTGCGCGGTTGCTGCCAAACGTCGCCGGCGACGTCCGCCGCTCGCTGGCGCCGATCGCGATGTCCTTCGGATGGCGGGCTGGTGAGGTGCAGCCCTTTGCGCCGCGCGACGGCGACGTGGCGCTGGCGACGATCGATGGCCGGGGCGGCGTCGATGTGGTGGTCGAACGTCCGCTGGGCCGGGGCCGCGTCGTCGTGTCGGGCGCGCTCGACGGGTGGCGGTGGCGCGACGACGGCTTCGACCGGTTCTGGACGGACACCGTGGTGCGCCTGGCCCGAACGAGCGGGCCGCCGGCGGCCGTGCGCCCGCTGCCGGCCGGCGTCGGCCGTGACGGCGGCCGCTTCGCGGTCGTGCAGCGCGGCGTGGCTGACGGCGCGTCATGGCCGGCGATCGCGATGCCGGCGTCTTCGTCGCTGCGGGCGCGGCCGTCGCCATCCGGGGGCGCGTGGATCGTCGACGTCGCGGCTGGCACGGCGCCGCTGTCGCTGGATGTCGCCGTGGGCGATCGGCGGGCGTCGGCCGCATGGCACGGCGCCGCGACGTTCCCCACGGCCCCGCCGTCGTGGCCGCGGCTCGAACGCCTCGCGGTCGCGTCGGGCGGCCGTGTCATCGCCGGCGCCGACGCCGTCACCGCGATGGCAACCGCGGTGGACGCGGTGCGGCCTCGGCCAGCCCCCGTGACGTGGTATCCCATGCGCGCATGGTGGTGGTTCGTCCCCGTCGCGCTGGCGCTCGGCGTCGACTGGTGGCGGCGCCGGCGCGCCGGCCGCGCTTGACAGTCGCGCGAGCAGCCGAGACGATCTACGGGCTGGGTTGGATTTCCTGAAAGGCGACCGATGAGTTTCCCGCGCGACGAGGTCAAGCAGATCACCGACAAGGTGCTGAACATGTGCAAGGCCGACGCTGTGGAGGTGCGGTTCTCCGGCGGCGAACGTTCGGCGACCCGCTTCGCCAACTCGAGCATCACGGCCAACCTGGTCGAGCACGACCAGGAGGTGCAGATCACCGTTGCCTACGGCCAGAAATCGGCCACCGCCACCACCCATCAGTTCGACGACGCGTCACTGAAGCGGGTGATCGACGCGGTGCAGGCGCTGGCCCGCCGCAAGCCCGACAACCCCGAGTGGCTGCCGCCGGTGGCGCCGCCGCAGAACTATGTCGAGGTGGACGGCGCGCTGCCGTCGGCGGTGGACTTCGGCCCGGCCGAGCGGGCCCGCATGGTGAAGCAGAGCATCGAGATCTGCGAGAAGAAGGGCGTGCTCGGGGCCGGGTACATCCCGAAGTTCCATTGGACCGACGCCATCGCCAACTCGGCCGGCCTGTTCGCCTATCACCGCTACGCCGACGCCAGTTTCATCCTCACGTGCCGCACGCCGGACCAGACCGGGTCGGGCTGGGCGGGCACGACCGGCGCCAAGGACATCGGCCGGCAGATCGACGCCGCGGCACTCACCGAGGTGGCCGCCGACAAGGCCTTGAAGTCGCGCAAGCCGAAGGCCCTCGAGCCCGGCAACTACACCGTGATCCTCGAGCCGCGGCCGGCCGCGCGGTTCCTGCAGCTGATGCTGGGCGCCTTCGATGCCCGCGCCGCCGAGGAGGGCCGCAGCTTCATGAGCGGCAAGGAGCGCGGCACCACCCGCATCGGCGAGAAGGTGTTCGGCGACAACGTCACGCTGCGCACCGAGATCGGCAATCCGATCCTGCGGCAGAGCCCGGTGGGTGAGGCCGGCCTGGCAGCGCGGAGCGTCACCTGGGTGGAGAAGGGCGTCGTCAAGAACCTGGCCTACAACCGCTACTGGGCCCAGCACCAGAAGGTGGCGCCGACCGGCGCCTCGCCGAACATGAGCCTGGTGATGGACGGCGGCACGGCCACCGTGGCCGAGATGATCAAGTCGACCAAGCGCGGCCTGCTGGTGACGTTCTTCTGGTACATCCGCCCGGTGGACCAGATGACGCTGCTCAACACCGGCATGACCCGCGACGGCCTGTTCCT
>CAYUAX010000252.1:0-6236 GCA_964442845.1 uncultured Bifidobacteriaceae bacterium
CCCGGCGACCACCACGACGACCGGCGTCGGCGCGGCATCGAGCGCCGTCCACAACGCCCCGAGCGCGCCGCCGTCGATGCGGTCCGCCACCACCTCCAGATCGATCGACGGCGGCCACGTGCCGGGCGGCGCGATCAGCCGCGGCGTCACGCCGAAGGCGGCGAACAGCGCCCGCTGGCGGTCGAGGATGGTGGCGCCGCCCACCTCGAGCAACGACTTCTGCCGGCCGCCGAGGCGGCGGGCGCTGCCCCCGGCGAGGATCGCGGCCGACCACGTGTGCATCGCGGGGCGTACGGTACCAGAATGAATGGCGCGGCGGGACGTTCCGACGACGGCATCGGCCGCCTGCTGGTGGCGAGCCTGCACCACGGCATCAGCGACGCGATCCCGCAGCGGCTCGACTACTACGAGCACTGGCTCGGGCCCATGGGCCTCAAGGACGGGCGCGGCGGCCTGGCCCCGCTCAACGCGGTGCTCAGCTTCCTGCGTCAGGAGGGCCAGCCGGTGTACGACGACATCATGAGGCGCGCCGGCCACGCCTCGGCCGAATGGCACCTCGGAGAGGACGCGTTCGGTCTCCGCATCGCGCGGACGCTGCCCGGCGGCCTGCGCCGGCGTTTCGCGCTGGGCCGCAGCCGCCACCTGGTCCGCGCGGCGTTCGATCCCGCGCGAGCCCGCGTCGGGACGCGCCAGGGCCGCGGCCAGGTCGACATCGCCGGCTCGGTGTTCTGCGGCCTGCGCGAACCGTGGCCGTGGCCGACCTGCACCTACTTCGCGGCGGCGATCGAGCGGCACCTCGCGCTGTGCGGCGCCGCTGCGGCGGTGCGGATCGCCGACTGTCGGGCCGGCGGGGCCGCGTGCTGCCGTTTCGACGTCACCTTCACGTCAACGCCGACCGGCCACCAGGAGGCCGCACCGTGAGGCCGGCCGATCGAGGCGTCTCGCTCGGGCTGGCCGTGGCGCTGCTCGGGGCGGCCGCGGCCGGGGCGGCGGCGCAACCGGCGTCGCCGACCACGCTCGTCGTGCCGTTCACGCTCGAGAAGTTCGATCCGCGGATCGGCTGGCTGGCCGAGGGCACGGCCATCGGCCTCACCGCAGCGCTGGCGGAACGCGGGGTGGACAGCGTCGGCCGCGACGAGCGTCTCGAGGTGTTCGACCGGCTGCAACTGCCGCCGGCGGCGTCGCTGACGCGGGCGACGATCATCAAGGTGGCCGAGCTGGCCGGCGCGAGTCGGGTGGTCCTGGGCCGCGTCGGCGTCGCCGGCACCGACGTGACGATCGACGCGCAGGTGCTGCACGTGGACAGCGCCAGGCTCGACCCGCCACTCCGGCAGGTGGCGCCCATCGGCGGGTTGCTGCAGGCGTTTCGCGACGTCGCCGCCCGCGCCGTGCCAGGTCCGCCGCCCGCCGGGCCGGCCGCCCTGGCGCCGTCGGTGCCGGCGTTCGAGCTCTACGTGCGCGGGCTGACCGCGACCGGCGAAGACGCGCAGGAGCGCTACCTGGCGCAGGCCATCGAGTCGGCGCCCGGCTACGCCGATGCACGGCTCGCGCTCTGGAGCGTGCAGTCGGCGCGCGGCGCGCACGAGCAGGCGGTGGCGACGCTGGCGCCGCTCGGCGCCGGCGGGGTGCAGGCCGTCGACATCGGCATGCGGCGCGCCACGTCGCTGCTGCAGCTGCGACGCTACGACGAGGCGTTCGCCGAACTGAAGGCGCTGGCAGCGGAGCGCCTGGCGCCGGTCGTCTCCAACCTGCTCGGCATCGTGCAGCTGCGCCGCGGCGGCACGCCGCAGGCCGGCCGTGCCACCTACTACTTCCACCAGGCTGCCGAGCTCGACCCCGGGGACGGCGACTACTGCTTCAATCTCGGCTATGCGTACTGGCTCGAGAAGGACGCGATGGCCGCGGCCTACTGGCTGCGCGAGGCGGTGCGCCGCGATCCGAGCGACGGCGACGCCCACTTCGTGCTGGCGGCGGCCCTCGAGGGCAGTGGCGCCGGCCCCGAGGCGGGCCGCGAGCGCGAGCTGGCGCGGCGCCTGTCCGAGCGGTGGGAGACGGCGACGGCGTCGGAGGTGCCGCGTGGACTCGAGCGGCTGAAGGATCGGGCGACGCCGGCGCGGAGCCGGCTGGACCTGCGGCTGCAGGCCGATGCGCAGCGCGATCAGCGCGAGGCCGCGGCGTTCCACGTGGAGGCGGCGCGGCGCGCGTTCGACGGCGGCCGCGATCCGGAGACGATTCGCGAGGCGCAGCGGGCGCTCTATCTCGCCCCCTACGACCCGGCCGCGCATCTGCTGCTCGGCCGTGCGCTGGCGCGGAGCGGCCTGCTGCACGAGGCGGTGGACGCGTTGAAGATCGCGATCTGGAGCGCCGAAACGGCGGCGGGGCAGATCGCTCTCGGCGACGTGCTGCTGCGCCTCCGCGATCTCGACGGCGCCAGCCGGGCCGCCGATCGGGCGTTGGTGCTGGAGCCGGCCAACGCCGACGCCGCCGCGCTGGCGGCGCGGGTGCGGGCCGCTCGGACGCCCGCGGGCGCGTGATACCATCGCGATGCCCCCCACGCGCATGGTGCGCCGCGCATGACGACCGCTGACGAAGGCGTTCGCGAGATTCAGCTGAGCGGAAAGCAACTCGTCTTTCTGTTCATGGCCGTCACGGTCGTGTCGGTGGTGATCTTTCTGTGCGGCGTGCTGGTCGGCCGTGGTGTCCAGGCCCGCACGACCTCGATCACCGACGCGCCGGCGATGACCGAAGCCGCGCCGGGCGACGAACCCGCCGCCGCCGCCGAGCCGGTGGTCACCGATCAACCGACGCCGCGCGCTGAGGTCACCTTTCCGGACCGCCTGGCCAACGCCGCGACGCCGCAGGAGAAGCTGGTGACCCGCCCGGATCCGCCGAAGGCGGCGCCGCCTGCCGCCGCGGCTCCGCCCGCCAAGACCGCCCCGACGGCGCCCACCACAGCGGCCTCAGACCGCCCATCGCGGGGAATCCCCACGGAACCCAAGGGCGGCGGCTATGCGATTCAGGTGGCTGCGTTCAACGCGCGGGGCGAAGCCGAGACGCTGGTCACGCGCCTCAGCGCCAAGGGCTACGCCGTCTATCTCGTCACGCCGCAAGCCGGCCAGCCGGCCATGTTCCGGGTACGCGTCGGCAAGTTCCGCGAGCGCGCCGAGGCCGAGCGCGTCGCCGCCCGGCTCGAGCGCGACGAGCAGTTCAAGCCCTGGATTACGCGCTAGCACTCCTGTCGGGCGCGCTGCTGGCGCTGTCGTTCCCGCGCTACGGTCATGCCGCCGTGGCGCTGGTCGCGGTGGTGCCGCTGCTGGTCGCGGTCAGCGGCTGGCGCGGGCGGGCCGGCGTCTACCCGGGCACGACATTCCGCCGCGGCGTCCTCCTCGGCGCGATGACTGGCATCATCTATTTCGGCGGCACGATCTACTGGACCGGTGCCGTCGTCTCGACCTTCGGCGGCCTGCCACAGGCCGTGGCGCTGCTGTGCGCGCTCGCCCTGGCCGTCTACATGACGGTCTACCTGGCGCTCGCCGCCGGCTTGCTCGGCCGCGCCGTCGCCGTCGCCGGCGCCCGCGGGTTCTGGCTGGCGCCGTGGTTGTGGGTGGCCGGGGAGTTCGCCCGCGGCCACGTGCTCGGCGGCTTCCCGTGGGTGCCGCTCGGCAGCAGCGTGGCAACGCTGCTGCCAGTGGCGCAGCTGGCCAGCCTCGTCGGCGTCTACGGCCTGTCGCTGTATCTCGTCGCCCACGGCACCCTGGTGATGCTGGCGATCACCGGCGCCGGGCGGCAGCGCCTGGGCGCCGGTGTGGCGGCGATTGCCGCGCTGGGCGCCGTCTCGGCCTGGGGCGCGGCCCGCGTCGCCGATGGCGCCCTGACCCGGGCCGGGGAGCCGCTCTCGATCGGCCTCGTGCAGGCCAACATCCGCCAGGAGGAGAAGTGGGATCGCGGCATGGCGCCGGAGATCGAACGGCGCTACGACCGGCTCACGCGCCAGGCCGCGGCGGCCGGCGCCGCCGTGGTGCTGTGGCCCGAGTCGTCCACGCCGTACTACTTCAACGAAGAACCGGCGCGCGCCGCGGCGGTGCGGACGCTCGTGCAGCAAACGGGCACGCCGCTGCTCTTCGGCACCGACGAGATCGAGCGCGGCCGGCCCGACCGCTATTACAACTCGGCCTTCATGCTGGCGCCCGACGGCGCGGTGGCCGCGGTCTACCGCAAGATGCAGCTGGTCCCGTTCGGTGAATTCGTGCCGCTGCGCTCGCTGTTGTTCTTCGTCTCGCCGCTGGTCGAAGGGGTGTCGGACTTCTCGCCCGGCGATCGCGTCACCATGCTGCCGATGGCCGGCCACATGGCCAGCACGGCGATCTGCTACGAGATCGTCTATCCGCATCTCGCCCGGGAGGCGGTGCGCCAGGGCGCCGAGCTGCTCACGACGATCACCAACGACGCGTGGTACGGCGACTCCTCGGCGCCCTACCAGCATTTCGCGCTGGCGTCGCTGCGCGCCGTGGAGCAGGGCCGCTATCTGGCCCGGGCCGCCAACACCGGCATCAGCGGCGTCGTCGATCCGTACGGCCGGGTGATCGGCGCGACCCGCGTCTTCGAGGAGGCGGTGGTCGTGGTCGAGGCGCGGGCGCTGCGCGAGCGGACGCTGTATGCGACAATCGGGGATCTCGTGGCCGAGATCGCCCTCGGCGTGGCCGGGCTCACCGTCGCGTGGCTCGTCCTCGACCGGCGACGGCGGCCGCGGTAAGGAGCGACGGCGTGGCGCTGGGACAGGACGAGCTCGTGCGGCGGGCCGGGGACGTGATGAAGCGGGCCGCCGACCTGCGGAGCTATCTTTGACCGTGCCACCGACGCCGGGGAGATCGCCACGCTCGAGGCGCGCATCGCCTCGCCCGATTTCTGGAACAACCAGCAGGAGGCCCAGAAGGCGCTGCAGCGGCAGCGCCGGCTGAGCGAGGACGCCGAGCTGCGGGATTCGCTCGGCCGCCGCGTCGCCGACCTCGGCGTGCTGCTCGAATGGGCCGCCGCCGGTGAAGACGTCGGCGCCGACCTCCAGCGCGGCCTCGACGAGCTCGAAGGCCAGGTCGACGCCGCCGAGACCAAGAAGATGCTGTCGGGGCCGCACGACCTGGGCAACGCCATCGTCACCATCCATCCCGGCGCCGGCGGCGTCGACTCGCAGGACTGGGCCGAGATGCTCCTGCGCATGTACCTGAAGTGGACCGAGAAGCGCGGCCTGCGCCGCGAGCTGATCGACTACCAGCCCGGCGAGGAAGCCGGCCTCAAGAGCGCGACGTTGCTGGTCGAGGGCGACTACGCGTTCGGGCTGCTCTCGGCCGAGGCCGGGGTCCACCGGCTGGTGCGGATCTCGCCGTTCGATCAGCAGGCGCGGCGCCACACCGCGTTCGCCTCGGTCTACGTCTGGCCGCAGATCGACGACGACATCGACATCGAGATTCCCGAGAAGGACCTGCGCATCGACACCTACCGCTCGAGCGGCGCCGGCGGCCAGCACGTCAACGTCACCGACTCGGCGGTGCGCATCACGCACCTGCCGACCGGCATCGTGGTGTCGTGCCAGAACGAGCGGTCGCAGCACAAGAACCGCGACGTGGCGATGAAGGTGTTGCGCGCCCGGCTGTTCGATCTGCGCCAGAAGGAGCAGCAGGCGAAGCTGGAGCAGATCGGCGGCGCCAAGAAGGACATCGCCTTCGGCAGCCAGATTCGCAGTTACGTCCTGCAGCCGTACCAGATGGTCAAGGACCACCGCACCAAGGCGGAGGTGGGCGACCCGAGCCGGGTGCTGGACGGCGACCTCGACGGCTTCATCAAGAACTACCTGATGTGCAAGGCGGCCGGCACGCTCGGTCAGGCCTCGGCGGCCGACGACGAGGCGTAGCCCGACGTCGCCGGCGTCCGGCCGCCCGGCGGCAGCAGCGCGCTGCGCTACTGCGGCTCGTCGGTCGTGCCCGGTAGCGCCGTCGGCTGGGTGCCGGCGATGAACGCCTCGGTGATCGCCGCGGTGGTCTCGGGGCCGGCCGGCTGGCCGGTGGCGCGATCGACGGCCACGAACACGATGTTGCCGGGCGCCTCGAAGGTCGGCGCCGAGGCCCGGTCGCGGCCGTCGAGCCAGGTCTTCATGATGTCGATCCAGATCGGCAGCGCCGCGGTGGTACCGGTTTCGCCGTTGCCGATCGGCTTCTTCTCGTCGTAGCCGAGCCAGACGCCCA
>CAYUAX010000253.1:0-6200 GCA_964442845.1 uncultured Bifidobacteriaceae bacterium
GTCGAGTGCTCCTCGCCGCCACCCTGTGGGGGCTGGCGCTGGCCGTTCACGCCGACGCGCAGAACCTGACCTATTCGCGGGGGCAGAACGTCTCGCCGGCCTACGAGGGCTGGGAAGAAGACTCGGCGGGCCGGCGCTTCTTCGTGTTCGGCTACATGAACCGCAACTGGCAGGAAGAGCTCGACGTGCCGGTCGGCGCCGACAACCGGTTCATGACCGGCGCGGCCGATCAGGGCCAGCCCACCCACTTCCTGCCGCGGCGCAACCGCTTCATCTTCCGGGTGCCCGTGCCGGCCGGCTTCACCGAGAAGGACGAGCTGGTCTGGTCGCTGACCACCAAGGGCAAGACCGAACTGGCCTACGCGAGCATGAAGCTCGATCTCAAGATCGACGACGTCGTGAAGGCCTCTGAAACCGGCGCGCTCGGCGCCGGCAGCAGCAGCCCCGAGGTACGTTCCAACACCGCCCCGGTCCTCGAAGTGCAGGGCCCGCGGCGCCTCGAGGTCAAGGTCGGCGAAGCCGTGTCGCTCACGGCCGTGGTGCGTGACGACGGGCTGCCCAAGGTGCGGCTGATCGGCGCCGGCGCCGCCGTCGAGAACACCGGCTCGTCGGCGACGCTGTCGTCGAACAACCCGGCGATGCGCAAGCAGGTCGAGGCCCTGCGGGCGCGCCGGCTGGTGCTGCCGCCGGCGCGGGTCACCGTCGGCAAGAACGTCGGCCTGCACACCGGGTGGCACGTCTATCGCGGCGCCGGCGAGGTCAAGTTCGACGCCCCGCAGATTGCCTCGTGGGAGGACACGCGCACCGGCGGCAACTCGCCGTGGGCCCCCCACTGGACGGCGCCGCCGCTGCCCGAGGACGGCCGCACGCACACCACCGCCTGGTTCTACACGCCTGGCGAGTACGTGCTGCGGATCCGCGCCGACGACGGCGCGTTGACCGCCGATCAGCAGGTCGTCGTCGTCGTCAAGTAGCTGGCGAGACGCTTCGCGTCGGGGTGCTTGACCGGCGGGCAGCGCCCGCCTAAGATCGTGAACGTTCCTGCCGTGCTCGTGATGGACTTTGGAGGCTTGTCTGAGCCAATGTTCATCCCAAGCGAGCTGCGTCCGCCTCGTGGTGTGCATGCCTCCGTCGTGAGGAAGCCTGAAACGCAGGCGTTGTCAGCGGCTCCACCTGCTAACGCAGGTTCAGCAATCCTCCCCACACGGCACAGGCGGGGCACCTTTTCTTCACGCGTCCGGCGCCCCAAGCGCCGGCGCTGGACACGCCCGTGACCGTCGGCGACCTCGAAGAATTCGACCTCGTCGCCTGGATCCGACGGCGTGTCCCGCCGCCCGGTCCCGATGTGGTCGTCGGCATCGGCGACGATGCCGCGGTGCTGCGCCCGCCGCGCGGCGAACTGCTCGTCCAGACCACCGACACCCTCGTCGACGGCGTGCACGTCGACCGGTCGCTGTGCCCGCCAGGCGCGATCGGCCGGCGCGCCGTCGCCGTCAACCTCAGTGACCTGGCCGCCATGGGGGCCCGGCCGCAGTGGCTGCTGCTGTCGCTGGCGCTGCCGGCGGCGCTGCCGCTCGCCCACTTCGAAGCCCTGGTCGACGGCGCGATCGCAGAAGCGACGCGGGCCGGCGCGGCGCTGGTCGGCGGCAACCTCACCCGCACGCCGGGCCCGCTCAGCATCGACGTCGCCGCCACCGGCCGCGTCCGACCGCGGCGGCTGCTGCGGCGTGACACGGCCCGAGCGGGCGATTCGCTGTGGGTCACCGGCGAGATCGGCGGCGCCGCCGCCGGGCTGGCGATGCTGCGTGCCGACGGCGCGGCCGACGGGCCGAGCGTCGCCCGGTATCTCTCGCCGCGGCCGCGGCTGCGCGAGGCCATCGCGCTCGCCGGAGCCCGCGCGGTGCGCGCGGCCATCGACGTCAGCGACGGCCTGGCCGCGGCGCTGCGCCATCTGGCGGCGGCGTCGGGCGTCGGCGCCCTCGTCGAGGCCGACCGGCTGCCGATCGCCGCCGATGCCCGCCAGTGGTTCGCGCAGCGCGGCGACGACCTGGTGGACGCGGCGCTGGCAAGTGACGACTACGAGCTGCTGATCGCGGTGCCGCCGCGCGCCGAGCGCCGGCTGCGCGACGTGGCGTCGCGGATCGCCACGCCGCTCACGCGCATCGGCGCCGTCACCGCCGGGCCGACCTGCCTCATCACCCGCGGCGGCGCCGACCAGGCCCTGCCCACGGGCTTCGTCCACTTCGCCGGCGATCGCCGCTGAACGCGATGATCGGCCCGCTGACCCGGCGCACGGTAGCGGTCGCGGCGGCGGTGCTGCTGGTGCTGTTCGTCTTCGTCTCGACGACGTGGGATTCGACCCAGGAGGACGTCGTCGACGCCGGCGGCCGGCCGCGCCTCGGCACCGCGCTGCGCTTCGAGGCCACCGCCTACTGCAAGGGCACCACGACCGCGGCCGGCACCGCGGTGCGCACCGGGATGGCGGCGGCCGATCCGGCCTTGCTGCCGCTCGGCAGCGTCCTGCGCATCGAGTCGCCGGTCGAAGCACACAGCGGCATCTGGACGGTCATGGACACCGGCCCCGAAGTGAAGGGCCGCGAGCTCGACCTGTACATGTGGAGCTGCACCGACGCGCTGGCCTTCGGCCGCCGCGCCGTGCGGGTGACGATCCTGCGCCTCGGCTGGGATCCGCAGCAGAGCGCGCCTGGGCCGATCGAGCAGCTGTTCAAGCGCCGGGAGCAGAGACGTCTGGAGACACCGCCGCCAGCCGCCGACGCCCCGGCGCCGCCGCCATCCTGAGTCCTCTGACCGGACGCCGCACACCGGCCCCGCGCGTGCACCGTCGGGCAGCGGCGGCCGCCGTTCGGGGCGGAATCCGGGCAATCGGTCGCATCTCTTTTGTTACTATTCGGGGCCTATGCACGCGTTGTACATCGTTCTGCCGGCCCTCTGCATCCTCGCGATCGCGTACCGGTACTACAGCGCGTTCATCGCGACGCGGCTCTGGATGCTCGA
Organism: uncultured Bifidobacteriaceae bacterium; assembly: GCA_964442845.1. Lineage (GTDB taxonomy): Bacteria > Acidobacteriota > Vicinamibacteria > Vicinamibacterales > UBA2999 > CAWAYR01. The sequence continues at coordinate 3,016 of CAYUAX010000253.1, forward strand.
CGACAGCCGCCAGACGCCGGCGCACGCCAAGTTCGACGGCGCCAACTTCTATCCCACGTCCAAGTGGGTGCTCTTCGGTCATCACTTCGCGGCGATCACCGGCGCCGGGCCGCTGGTCGGGCCGATGCTCGCGGCGCAGTACGGGTGGGCCCCCGGCTTCATCTGGCTGGTCGCCGGTGTCTGTCTCGCCGGCGCCGTGCACGACGGCATGGTGCTCTGGGCCTCGACGCGCCGTGGCGGCAAGTCGATGGCCGACCTGATCAAGGTCGAGATCGGCCCGGTCGCGGGATTCGCCGGGATCTTCGCCGTGCTGTTCACGCTGACGGTCGCGCTGGCCGGCCTCGGCATCGCCGTGGTCAACGCCCTGGCCGACAGCGCCTGGGGCACCTTCACCATCGCGGCCACGATCCCGATCGGGATCTTCATGGGCCTGTGGATGTACGTGTGGCGCAAGGGCCGCATCGTCGAGGCGACCGTGATCGGCGTCGTCGCCATGCTGCTGGCGGTGAGCGGCGGCGAGCCGCTGAACCACCCCGACTCCACGCTCGGCAGCTTCTTCCACCTGTCGCGGCCGCAGATCGCCATCGCCCTCGTCGTCTACGGCTTCATCGCCTCGGTGATGCCGGTGTGGCTGCTGCTGGCGCCACGCGGCTATCTCAGCTCGTTCATGAAGATCGGCACCATCCTGCTGCTCGCCTTCGGCGTGATGGTGGTCAACCCCGAGCTGCAGATGCCGGCGCTCACCGAGTTCACCGGCGGCGGCCCGGTCATCCCCGGCCCGCTGTTCCCCTTCTGCTTCGTCACCATCGCCTGCGGCGCCATCTCGGGCTTCCACGCCCTCATCAGCTCCGGCACGACCTCGAAGATGGTCGACAAGGAGACCGACATCCGGCCGATCGGCTACGGCGCGATGCTGGTCGAGGGCCTGGTCGGCATCATGGCGCTCGTCGCCGCCACAGCCATGCCGCCGGGCGACTACTTCGCGATCAACGTCGCCCCGGCCGCCTACGCGCAGCTGACGTTCGAAGGCCAGCCGATGCAGCACGACCTGGCGGGGATCGAAGCCGCGGTCGGTGAGAAGGTCGAAGGGCGGACCGGCGGCGCAGTGTCGCTGGCCGTCGGCATGGCGATGATCTTCAGCGCCCTGCCCGGCATGTCGAGCCTGCTCGCCTACTGGTACCACTTCGCGATCATGTTCGAGGCGCTCTTCATCCTGACCACCATAGACTCCGGAACACGGGTCGGGCGCTTCCTGATCCAGGAGGCGCTCGGCAAGGTCTATGCGCCGTTTGCGAAGACCGACTGGATGCCCGGCGCGTACATCGCCACGGCGTTGATGGTGAGCGGCTGGGGCTACTTCGTCTACACCGGGCAGATCGGCACCATCTGGCCGATGTTCGGCGTCGCCAATCAGCTGCTGGGATGTGTCGCGCTGGGCGTCGCCACCACCATCCTCATCAACCAGGGCAAGGTGCGCTACACCTGGGTGACGCTGGTCCCGTTCGTGTTCCTCGCCGTCAACACCTTCTACGGCGGCTTCCTCAACGTCCGCGACAACTACTGGCCGCGGACCGCCAGCCCGGTGGCGTCGGTGGTCACCGAGGGCTACGTCCTGTCGATCTGCACCGTGCTGATGATGATCCTGGCGGTGGTGATTCTCGGCGCCGCCTTCGCCAAGTGGGCCAGCGTGCTCTCCAACGGCCGCGAGCCGCTGCCGGCCCAGAGCTGACAAGTGCTTTGTTTCCGGCCGCTTGGCGGCTGGAACCGGTGGCCCTGTAGTCCCCTCCCCGCGGGGCCGATACTGCCCATAGCGACGCTCGGCGGCGCCTCCCCATCGGCGCCGGGCCCACATTGTGTGCCACGCGCCCAGGGGTCCCACGTCCATGCGAATGTCCGGTTTCCGTCCCGTCGTCCTCGCCCTGCTCCTCGTCGCCGCCGCCACGCCGGCCTCGGCCCAGTTCGGCCGCGGCTCCGACGTCGTCGGTGAGGACTATCACGTCGAGTTCTCGTTCAACTTCTGGAATCCGACGCCCGAGCCGATCGTCAGCAGCGAGGCGCTCGGCATCCTCGGTACCGACGTCAACCTCGTCGAGGACCTGGGCATCGAAAAGAAGGTCCTCAAGGACCTCCGCCTGGTGCTGCGCCCGGCGACGAAGCACCGCTTCCGCATCCAGTACCTGCCGATGAACTACGACGCCGACAGCACCGTACGGCGGGAGTTCATCTTCAACGGCCTGCGCTATCCGGTCGGCCTGCCGGTGCAGACCACGGCGCAGTTCAAGACCTGGCGCTTCGGCTACGAGTACGACTTCCTCTACCGCGAGCGCGGCTTCCTCGGCGTGGTCTTCGACGCCAAGGTCACCGACGTCAACGTCGGCCTGCTGAGCCCGATTGGCGACGAGTTCACCAAGGCGCTGGCGCCGATCCCGACCATCGGCGCGGTGGCGCGCGTCTACCCCGCCGCCAACGTCGCGCTGAACGGCGAGATCAGCTACTTCCGCGTGCCCGACAGCGTGTCCGACGAGTACAAGGGCCGCTACATCGACTTCGACGTCAACGCCATGTTCAATCCGCACCCGAACTTCGGCGTGCAGGCCGGCTTCAAGTCGATCGACATCTTCTATCAGGCCAAGAACGACACCGGCACGCTGACGTTCAAGGGCTTGTACTTCGGCGCGACAGCGCGCTTCTGACCGGCCGCCCGGCCGCTCACCGCCACAGCAGATAGGCGCCGAGCCAGCGGACGTCGCCGCTGCGCTCGTCGTGTTCCGACGGCCGGAATCCGCTCGCGCTGGCGACCGTGAGGGTCGCCGGCGCGAGCGCCGCGGCCGGCACCTCCACCTCCCGCACCTCTCCGGCCGGCAACGGCACCTCGGCGCGCCAGGCGCCGGCGCTGAACGTGACGGTGTTGGCCACCGGCCCGCCCTGCACGCGGACGACGCGCGGCCCGGCGGCATCTGGCTGCACCACGAACCGCGCCGCCGTCTCGCCACGTACCCACACCGCCGCCGGTTCGAGGAACGCGCGATCGTCGAGTGCGAACACCACCACGTCGCCGATCCGCACGGCCCGCTGGGCGCGGCGCCGATCGGTGTCGGCGGCCGGCAACGCGCGCGGCCGCAGCACGAGCCGGCGCACCGAAGCCCGCGCCGCCGCGTCGCCGATCACCGTGATCGAGTGCGCCG
>CAYUAX010000254.1:0-6193 GCA_964442845.1 uncultured Bifidobacteriaceae bacterium
GCACCAGCCCGACCGCCGCCGCGAGGACGACGAGGCTGCGCCGTGCCCCGGCGACCACCGCCTCGTGGAGCGGTGTCAGCAGGACGCGCTGGCCGTGGTTGCTGGTCGGGAACTGCTGCTCGAGGCGCATCGCGAAGCCGGTGAGCTCCGCCCTGGCCTGGCCGATGGACACGCCGGGCACCAGGCGGCCGACCGCGCGGATGAACCGTCCGCTGCGACTGGCGCCGGCCGGATCGAAGCCGAACGCGACGAAGACGTCGGCCGAGCGGTCCGGATCCTCCTCGATGTGGCGATACTCCGCCGGCAGCACCCCGATCACCTCGTAGGGCTGCGCGTTGACGAGGAGTTGGCGGCCGACGACGCCGGGGGCGGCGGCGAAGCGGCGCTGCCAGAAGCCGTGGCTGATGATCGCCACCCGCGGCGCGTTGGGCCGATCCTCGTCGGCGGTGAAGAGCCGGCCGAGGCCGGGCGTCACGCCGAGGGTCGGGAAGAAGCCCTGGGTGACGCGCACCATGCCGACGCGCTCGGCGTCGCGGTCGTCGCCGCCCACGGTGGCCGAGCCGACGTAGCCATGAGCGCCCATCTGGCGCAGCGTCCGTGTGCCGGCGGCGAAGTCGAGGAAGTCGGCCGGCGACAGGTTGTCCACCTCGGCCACGTCCTCCTCGTAGCCCACGACGCGGACCAGCTCGTCGGGCGCATGATAGGGCAGCGGCGCGAGCAGCACCGCGCGCACCACGCTGAACATCGCCGCGTTGGCGCCGATGCCGAGCGCGAGGGTGCCGATGGCGACGGCGGCGAAGCCGGGCGCGGCGACGAGGCGGCGGACGGCGAGCCGGATGTGCTGCACCATGCGGCCATAGACGGCCGCCCGCCCGCCAGGGTTGCCAGGCGATTCGTAATCGGCTCAGAGCCGATTACAAATGCCTACGGCAGTTGCCACAGCTCGACGATGCCCGGATCGAGCCGCGGAATCGCCACCCGCCGCCGCTTCGCGTCCACGCCGATGTCGGCGACGTCGGACACGCCGGTGACGAGCGGGGCGAGCGTGCCGTCCACCAGCGTCATCAGCCCGGGCAGGTCCTGGCTCGAGACCAGCAGCGTCCGCGCGTCGAGCCGCTCGACGCCGTCGTATCCGCCCGGGCCGCTGGCCAGCACGTGCAGGCCGCCGGTGGCGGTCCACCGGTAGACGTGCTTGCCCATGATCGAGGCGATCAGCAGATGTCCGGCCCCCTCGTCCCAGAACACGCCGTTGGGACCCTCCAGCCGCGGATCGGCGACCGCAATCGTCACCACGCCCGCCGGCGACACCCGATAGACGCGATCGGTCTTGCCGCGCGTCGGATTGCCGGTGGGCGGAAACACCAGGCTGGTGTCCGACACGTAGAGCGTGCCGTCGGGCGCGGCGGTGACGTCGTTCAGGAACACGGCGCCATGCGGCGTCAAGTCGACGGCGGGGCCTTGGCGCCCGGTGCGGCGGTCGAAGCGGCGCAGCATCGTGACGTCGGCGACCCACAGGTCGTCGCCGACGATCGCCATGCCCTTCGGCGCGTGCAGGGTCACGCCCGCCTGTCCGCCGGCGATGAACCGTCGCTCGACCAGCGTGCCGTCGGCGCCGACCAGCGAGATGAACCCGTTGTCGTCGCGCGCGGTGGCGTGCGCGTTGACGTTGCTGACGAAGTAGCGATCGGCCGCGGGATCGAAGCGGGCCGACTCGGGAATGGCGAAGCCGTCGAGACTGGCGAGGCGCACTGGCGCCGCCGGCTGTGCCGCGGGCTGCCCCAGCGATCCGACCCCGCACGCCACGACCAGACACGAGACGACGATGCGCATGCCGCTCAGCCTAGCGGCTGGACGTGGCGTGTGGGTGCCCCGAGTGACGAGCGTCGTCCGCGGGCGGATGAACCACGCCGATGGCGGGTCCGGCGACCGCGGCCAAGGTGCGGCGATGCCGGAAGAGCAGCCCGTAGACGGCGGCGTAGAGGCCGATCACGATCAGGCCGAACCACTCGATGCGGAGCGGCGTGAACTGGAACGCCAGCACGAGGCCGCACATCAGCGTCCAGTGGCCGGCCACGTAGAGCGGCGCGCCGAAGCGGCGCACCGTGAGACCGAGGTTGTCGGAGTAGAGGCGGATCAGCGAGTCGAGCGAGTTGACGACGAACACCACGCCGACCGCGACCATCGCCGCATTGAGCAGCGGTGGCATCGTCAGGTCGTTGCGGAAGTAGACGTAGAGCACCGAGAACCACGCGGCGAGCGGGATCGACGGGATCACCACCATCGCCAGGGCCAGCTGCCAGGCGCGGATGCCGCCGACGAAGCGGGCCACGAACTGGCCGATCATGATGCTCCACGCGAACCACCAGTAGAGGTAGAACGCGTGGTAGTCGGAGATCGGCAGGACGAAGCGCGGCAGGTGCTGGAAGTAGCCGCCGAGGCTGGCTGCCGACACCGCCAGTCCGCTCACGCCGGCGTCCGAGTGCAGCCACACCGACGCCACCAGCGCGCCGAACAGCCACATCGAGGCGACGCTCAGGATGCGCACGAAGCGGAGCTGTGTGCTCGACAGGGCGGCGGCCAGCACTGCCCCCGCCACGACGAGATAGCGGGCCTCGTCGCCGAGCGCGGGGGCGTAGAACGGCAGGTTGCGCAGCAGCAGAAACGCAGTGAACGCGCACGTGCCGACGATCGACAGGTTGTTGACCAGCTTCACCGCCGGGATCTCGAACAGGCGCAGGTGCGGTTCGACGGCCAGGAAGTAGAAGGTGGTGAGGAAGTAGAAGCCCCACACCAGGAAGCCCCAGAAGCCGAAGGTGATCGCCAGCGGGTTGGCGAAGGCGTAGTCGGGCTCGCGGGCGTAGACCGGGAACTCGGTGAGCGGGAACATGATGAGCCCGGCGTCGAGCCCGGTGGTGAACAGCAGGGCGAGGAAGCCGATCAGCGACAGCGGCATCGGCCCGGCGACGCGGCGGTGTCCCCAGCGCACCAGGATCGCCGCCGAGGTGGCCAGCGTAACGAGAATCGCGGCCGACAGCACCGTCCGCAGCACGGAGCGGCATGGTAGCCGAGGGGGACGAGGGCGCGGTCATCGCGGCGTTACGTCCCGGCGTTGGCGTCGGCGTGCAATCGTGAGAAGATATCCATAACGTCATCGATACCTAGTTGTTGAACCCATAAGGAAAACGAACGTGCCTGCCAAGAAGCCCACCAAATCGACTCCTGCCGCCGCTCCCGCTCCTGCCGCGCCCGCGGCCCGTCGCGCCGCCGCGTCTGCCGCCCCCAGGACGCCGGCCGCACTGCGCGTGAAGCGCGCCGCGTCGGCCAAGGCCCAGGCAGCGCCGGCCGCGACCCCGCCGCCGGCCGTGGCGACTCAGCGGACGGTGACCCGTGAGGACATCCAGGTCCGCGCCTACTTCCTGGCCCTCGAGAACGCCGGCCAGGGCGGCAGCCTCGACTACTGGCTGGCGGCCGAGCGCGAGCTGCTCCAGGCCGCGTCGCCCCGCGACTAGGGGGCAGGCACTGCGACGCTCTACTTCAGCCGTTCCAGCACGACGCGGTTGAGGCGGAGGTACTCGTCGCGCAGCGGCGCCGCCGCTTTGGTCGCGTCGTCGAGGGAGCGCTGCGCCGCCGCCCGGGCCCCGTCGCGGTCGCCCAGCTTCTCGAGGATCAGCGCCTGGCGGTGCCGCATCCCGACGTGCCCCGGCGACTCGTCGAGGGCCGCCGCCATCCAGCGCGCGGCCGTCGTCAGGTCGAGGCCGTTTTCGAAATAGAACATCGCACCCAGGAAGTAGGGCCGCTTGCCCGGCGCCCGCATCGCCGCTTCGAGGGCGGGCACGACGAGTCCGACGGTGTCGACCTGAATCGACAGCGGGACCCGGGTGCCTTCCCACGCGAGTGTGAGCGTCGCAGCGCGGGTCGTCACCTCGTCGAACGCCACCGTGAACGACTCGACATGCTGCGGCGCCGGTTCGGGCGTCACTGTCACCCGGGCGACGTCGTCCGCCGGGTCGTAGGCGTAGGCGCCCCACTGGCCCTTCCGCCGCTGCAGGATCACCTGCCACTGCGCCGGACCGGGGATGGAGAACAGCTCGTAAGTGCCGGCGGCCACCTCGCGCCCCTGAAGCATGACGGCCGTGCTGAACGTGACCGTCGTCGCCTCGTCCGAGCCCGTGCGCCACACCTCACCATGCGGCACCACCCCGCCGAAGATGCGGCGGCCCCGCGCCGCCGGCCGGTTGTAGACCACGGCGACGTCGGTGACGCCAATCCGCTGCGTGATGGTGGCGCGCGGGTTGGTGCGCGGCACGATCGGCTCGGTGGCGCCCTGGGCGGCGACCGCCACCGGGAGCAGCCACGTCACGAGCAGACACCACAGATTCCGGTCGCCCATCGGACCCCCTATTAATTCGTCGATTGGCGAACTATTGATCGTCGTCGCGGACGCTGTCAAGCGGCCAGGGTTCAGTGATACGGTACTGGCCGGCATGCCCACGCAGCAGTCGAGCCGGCTGGACGACGTGTTCTTCGCGCTCTCGGATCCGACCAGGCGCGCCATCATTCGCCAATTGACGAAGGGAGAGGCCACGGTCGGGCAGCTCGGCACGCCCCAGCCGCTGGCCAAGGCGACGCTGTCGAAGCACCTGCGGATCCTCGAGCGCGCCGGCCTCATCCGCCAGGAACGCGACGGACGCTATCTGCGCACCCGGCTGTCACCGGCGCCGTTGTGGGGTGGGATGGACTGGCTGCAGGAGCTGCGCACCCTGTGGGACGACCAGCTCGACGCCCTCGATCGCTACCTGAAGACGCAGCGGGGACGGCGCGGATGACGACGCCGGTCGTGTGGCCGGCGGGCCCGGCGGTGCGGCTGACGCGGCGGTTCTCCGACCCCCCGGACACGCTCTTCCGCGCCTTCACCGACCCCGCGGCGCTGCGCCAGTGGTGGGGCCCGCGCGACTTCGTCATCACGGCCATCGACTTCCCGGCCGAGGAGGGCCGCCGCTACCGGGTCGAGCTGCGTGCGCCCGACGGCAGCCAGTGGGCCCACGAGGGGCGATTCCTCCAGGTGCGGCCGCCGCACGCCTTGGCCTACACCTGGCGCTGGGTGGCCGGGCCGCTGCCGTCGGTGGAGACGCTGGTCGAACTCACCTTCACCGCCGACGCGCGCGGGACGCTGCTCGCGGTGCGGCACGGGCCGTTCGCCAACCAGCCCGATTGCGACCAGCACGTCGTCGGCTGGACCGACACGTTCGAGCGCGTCGACGGCTGGCTGCAGCGCACGCGGTCGCGGCCCGCCGATCAGCGGTAGGGCCGCGGTGCCGGTGGCGGCGCGTGCACCGGTGTCCGGGCGCCGCGGTGGCACGTGTAGCAGGTGACCTCGGCGGCCGCCGGCCGCGCCGCGCGCAGCAGCACGTTGAGGTCGCGGGTGAGCCGCAGCATTGCCCGCGCCGTGGCCTTGGCGGGCACCGCGTCGGAGACGAAGTCGAACTGGTCGAGCGGCTGCCCCTCGACGCCGACGTGGCAGTGCTGGCAGCGCACGCCGAGGCCCTGCGACATCGCGCGCATGGCGGCGATCACCTGCGGCACCGGCGTGTCCTTGGGAAGCACCTGCAGGTTGGCCACCCCGGCCGGCGGGAAGGGGCGCTGGGCGTGGAGAGGCACGTGGACCGCCCCCACGAGGGCGACGGCGGCGACGGCGACGGCGACAGGACCTGACATTCCGACCTCGAGCGGCGCACGAGGAGGGTAACCCGGGTGGGCCCTTCGGTCCCCGTCCTCAGGGAACCGGCCTGCCACGCCAACCGGCCCTGTACGGGCGGATGCCGACGCCCGATATCCAGACGGAGCGACGCGGATCCGCCCGCGCGCCGTTGCACGCCGTGGCTCACGCCGTCACCGGGGACGGCGGGTTCGGCCTGCTACAATCCGCGGGCAGCAGTCGGGGGGCCGGTGAGCAAGAAGTGGTACAGCTATTTCGTCGTCACCGACGAGCCCGGCCCTTCGGGCGACGCGGCTGGCCCGCGGCCTGCCCCGGCGCCGCCGCGCCGCGCCGCCGACCTCGTCGCCGAGGCGCCCGCCGGCCCGCCCCCCGCTGACGCCGCGCCCACCGGCCCGGTCACCGCCTCCGCCGACCTGGCCATCGTCTACGAGTCGGCCAAGATCGCCGCGCCCGCCCACGGCTACACCGTGCTCAAGG
>CAYUAX010000255.1:0-6133 GCA_964442845.1 uncultured Bifidobacteriaceae bacterium
AACGACGATGCCTAATCCCAAACGCCGACACTCCAAGACCCGCGGCCGCAAGCGCCGCACCCACGACGCGCTGCCGACGGCCACCGCCGGGGCCTGCCCGCAATGCGGCGAGCCCAAGGCGCCGCACCGCGTGTGCGCCTACTGCGGCTTCTACCACGAGCGGCAGGTCCGTCCGGTCGACGAGGAGTAGGCTGCTGCCCGCCGGCGCCGTGAGCCGCACCGGGGCGAGGGGCGGCGCGTGACCACGTCGCGCGCCCGACGCATCGCCGTGGACGCCATGGGCGGCGACCACGCGCCGGGGCCGGTCGTCGACGGCGCGCTGGCCGCGGCCCGGTACTCGGGGGTGGCGGTCACGCTGGTCGGGCGGCACGACGTCCTCGCCGGCGAGCTGGCCCGGCACGCCGACGCCGCCACACTCGACGTCGAGGTGGTGGATGCGCCCGAGGTGGTCGCCATGGACGAGAAGGCGGTCCTGGTGCTGCGCGGCAAGCCGCGGGCGTCGATTCGCGTCGCCACCGAGCTGGTGCGCAGCGGTGCGGCTGCCGCGGTGGTCAGCGCCGGCCATACTGGCGCGTCGGTCGTCGCCGCGCACGCCACCTTCGGCATGCTGAAGGGCGTGGATCGACCGGCGCTGGCGCCGGCGATTCCCACCCGCCACGGCATGGCCGTGCTGGTCGATGCCGGGGCGACGGTGGAATGCCGGCCGGCCCATCTGCTGCAGTTCGGCGTGATGGGCGCGGTCTATGCCCGGACGCTGCTCGGCGTGGCGTCCCCGCGGGTCGGGCTGCTGTCGATCGGCGAGGAAGAAGGCAAGGGCAACGAGCTGACCCGAGAGGCCTACCGGCTGCTGAAGGCGGCGCCGCTCTGCTTCATCGGCAACGTCGAGGCCCGCGACGTCTTCGCCGGCCGCGCCGACGTGATCGTGTGCGACGGCTTCACCGGCAACGTCGTGCTCAAGCTGAGCGAGGGGCTGGTGGAGATGGTGGAAGAGCAGTTGGGCGAGGAGCTGTCGAGCACGTTCTCCAGTCAGGTCGGCTACCTGCTGTCACGGCGGGCGTTCCGGCGGTTCCGCAAGCGCGTCGACTACTCCGAGTACGGCGGCGCGCCGCTGCTCGGCGCCGCCGGTCTGGTGCTGGTGTGCCACGGCCGCTCGTCGGCCAAGGCGATCCGCAACGCCGTGGTGTCAGCGTCGCGGTTCGTCGCCGACGACGTGCTGGCCCAGGTCGAGCAGGGCGTCGCCAACGCGATGGTGACGCCGCGATGATCGCCTTCGTGTTCCCGGGGCAGGGCGCCCAGAGCGTCGGCATGGGCCGGGGCCTGGCCGAGGCCTTCCCGGTCTGCCGCGCCACCTTCGAGGAGGCTGACGCGGCGCTCGGCTTCGCCCTCAGCGACATCATCTTCGACGGCCCGGCCGACCGGCTCACGCTCACCGAGATCACCCAGCCGGCCATCCTCACCGTCAGCGTCGCCGCCTGCCGTCTCCTCGAGGAGCGCGGCCTGCGCCCCGATATCGTCGCCGGCCACAGCCTGGGCGAGTATTCGGCGCACGTGGCGGCCGGCACGTTCTCGTTCGCCGACGCCGTGCGCACCGTGCACCACCGCGGCCGGTACATGCAGGAGGCGGTGCCGGTCGGCGTCGGGGCGATGGCCGCGATCCTCGGCCTCGACGAAGACGCGGTACGGGCGGCCTGCGACGAGGCCGCCGAGGGCGAGGTGGTGAGCCCGGCGAACCTGAACGCGCCCGGCCAGGTGGTGATCGCCGGCCACACCGCCGCCGTGCAGCGGGCCGGCGAGCGGGCCAAGGCCCGCGGCGCCAAGCGGGTGATCCCGCTGCAGGTGAGCGCGCCCTTCCACTGTGCGCTGATGCGTCCGGCCGAAGAGCGTCTGGCGCCCGAACTGCGCGCGCTGGCGGCGCGCGACCCGCGCGTGCCGGTCGTCGCCAACGTCGACGCCGAGGCCAAGCGCGACGCCGACGCGGCGATCGCCGCGCTCATCCGTCAGGTGTCGGCGCCGGTGCGCTGGGAGGCGTCGGTGCGGGCGCTGGCCGCCGCCGGCGTGCGGGCGTTCGTCGAGGTCGGACCGGGCACGGTGTTGAGCGGCCTGGTGAAGAAGGTGGCGCGCGAGGCGGCGATCGTCAACCTCGACCAGCCGGCCGGACTGGCCGCGGTCGAGGCCATCGTCACCGCCGACGGTCCGCGCCCGAGCGAGCACTCATGACACGATTCGACGGACAGGTCGCGCTGGTCACCGGCGCCTCGCGGGGGATCGGCCGCGGCATCGCCGAGGCGCTGGCGGCGCAGGGCGCCACGGTGGTGGCGGCGGCGCGCGGCGACAACGCCCGGCCGGTGGCCGAGGCCATCTCCGCCGCCGGCGGGCGGGCCGAGGCGGTGGCGCTCGACGTGACCGATGGCGCGCAGGCCGCGGCTGTGATCGGCGACATCGTCGCCCGTCATGGCCGGCTCGACATCCTGGTCCTCAACGCCGGCATCACCCGTGACCAGCTCATGCTGCGGATGAAGCGCGCCGAGTGGGACGAGGTGATCGCCACCAACCTGACCTCGGCCTTCTCGCTGAGCCAGGCGGCGCTCAAGCCGATGCTCAAGCAGCGCCGCGGCCGCATCGTCGCCATCAGCTCGGTCGTCGGGCAGATGGGCAACGCCGGCCAGGCCAACTACGCGGCGTCGAAGGCCGGGCTGGCCGGCTTCTGCAAGGCGCTGGCCCGCGAGGTCGGCTCGCGCCACGTGACCGTCAACGTCGTGGCGCCGGGATTCATCGAGACCGACATGACGAAGGCGCTGCCCGAGGCGACCCAGGCGCAGTGGATCGCGCAAGTGCCGCTCGGGCGGCTCGGCACCGCGGCCGACGTCGCCGCCGCGGTGTGTTTCCTCGCCTCAGAGGAGGCGTCGTATATTACTGGACAGATTCTCGCAGTCAACGGCGGGATGTACACGTAGGAGGGCCAGATGGCCGTAGCGGACAAGGTGAAGAGCATCATCGTCGAACAGCTCGGCGTGGACGAAGAGGAAGTGACCTCGGATGCGTCGTTCGTCGACGATCTCGGCGCGGATTCGCTCGACACCGTGGAGCTCGTGATGGCGTTCGAAGAGGAGTTCGAGATCGAGATTCCCGACGAGGACGCCGAGAAGATCACGCGCGTCAAGGACGCCGTCGAGTACATCGAGAAGAACGCCAAGGGCAAGAAGTAAGAGGGAGGCACCTTGAGCAGGCGTGTTGTCGTCACCGGCGTCGGGCTGGTGACGTCGGTGGGGATCGGCACGGAAGCCACCTGGGAAGGTCTCCTGGCGGGACGTTCCGGGGCGGCCCCGATCACGAAATTCGACGCGACCGGGTATTCGACCCGGTTCGCGGCCGAGGTGAAGGGGTTCGACCCGCTGGCGTTCGTCGAGAAGAAGGACGTCAAGAAGATGGACGTCTTCATCCAGTACGCGGTGGCGGCGTCGCAGTTCGCGGTCGACGACGCCGGCCTGGCGATCACGCCGGAGAACGCCCCGGAGGTCGGGGTGTGCATCGGGTCGGGGATCGGCGGCTTCGCCACCATCGAGCGCGAGCACAGCGCGCTGCTCGACGGCGGGCCGCGCAAGATCTCGCCGTTCTTCATCCCGTCGTCGATCATCAACCTGGCGTCCGGCCAGGTGTCGATCCGCTTCGGGGCCAAGGGACCGAACCTCGCCACCTGCACCGCTTGCTCGGCTTCGGCCCACGCCGTCGGCGATTCGTTCGAGATCATCCGCCGCGGCGACGCCGACGTGATGATCGCCGGCGGGTCGGAAGCGGCGATCACGCCGATGAGCGTCGGCGGGTTCGGCGCGCTGCGCGCCCTGTCGCAGCGCAACGACGACCCGGCGCGCGCCAGCCGGCCGTTCGACGTCGATCGCGACGGGTTCATCATCGGCGAGGGCGCCGGCGTGCTCATCCTCGAAGAGCTGGAGCTGGCCAGGGCCCGGGGCGCCCGCATCTACGCCGAGATCGTCGGCTACGGGATGTCGGGCGACGCATATCACATCACGGCGCCGTCCGAGGACGGCGACGGCGCGGTGCGGGTGATGGCCAAGGCGATCCGCAAGGCCGGGATCACGCCGGCCGACGTCGACTACATCAACGCCCACGGCACCTCGACGCCGTTCAACGATCGGCTGGAGACGCTGGCGGTGAAGCGCTGTTTCGGCGACCACGCCGCCAGGCTGGCGATGTCCTCCACCAAGTCGATGACCGGGCATCTGCTCGGCGCCGCCGGCGGCCTCGAAGCCGGCATCTCGGCGCTGGCGGTGTACCACCAGGTAGTGCCGCCGACGATCAACCTGGAGACGCCGGATCCCGAGTGCGACCTCGACTACGTCGCCAACACGAAACGGGCGATGCCGATCCGCTATGCGCTGTCGAACTCGTTCGGGTTCGGCGGCACCAACGCGGCGCTGCTGTTCAAGCGCTACGACGGCTGACGGAACGCCGCGCCCGGCGGCGACAGGATTGGTGACGATGAAGATTGCGGTCTGCGTCAAGCAGGTGCCCACCCGCGAGTGGCAGCCGCGCCTCACCGACGATCGGACGTGGGTGCGCGACCAGGACATCTCCTACGAGATGAACGAGCCCGACGCTTACGCCCTCGAAGAGGGGCTGCGGCTGAAGGAGCGGCACGGCGGCGGTGAGGTGGTGGTGGTGTCGGCCGGCCCGGCGCGGGTGCAGCAGGTGATCCGCGAGGCCCTGGCGCGCGGCGCCGATCGGGCCATCCACGTCCAGGACGACGCGTTCGCCCGTGCCGACGCCGCGGCGTCGGCGGCGGCGGTGGCCGCGGCGGTGCGCGACGAGGGCTTCGACGTGGTGCTCACCGGCCTGCAGTCGGACGACCAGGGGCACGCGCAGTTCGGGCCGGTGCTGGCCGAGCGGCTCGGCATGCCGCACTCGACCATCATCATGGAGGTGCAGGTCGCCGACGGCCGCCTGCGCGCCAAGCGCGAGCTCGAGGGCGGCTGGTTCCAGTACGTCTCGATGCCGCTGCCGGCGTTGCTCACCATCCAGAGCGGCATCAACCAGCTGCGCTACGCCACCCTCAAGGGCATCATGGCCGCCAAGAAGAAGGAGATCCGCGTCGTCGCGCCGGCTGCGCCGGTGGCGCCGCGGCTGCGGGTGGTGTCGCTGGCGCTGCCGCAGAAGGCCAAGCAGACGGCGATGATCGGCGGCGCGCCGGCCGAGGCCGCCCGTGAGCTGGTGCGGCGGCTGCGCGAGGAGGCGCGGGTCCTGTGATTCTCGTCGTCGCCGAACAGAAAGACGGCCGGCTGAACCGGGTCAGCTGGGAGGCGATCGCCGCCGCCCAGCAGCTCGCCGCCGGCCAGTCGCCGATCACCGTGGCCGTCCTGGGCGCGGCCGTGGAGGCCGTGGCCGCCGAGCTGGCCGCAGCCGATGTCGCGGCGGTGTGGGCGGTGACCCACGAAGCGCTGGGCAGCTACACCCCCGACGCCTATGTCGGGGCGCTGACTGCGATCGTCGCCGAGCTGGCCCCCAGCCACGTGTGCTTCGCACACACCTACCAGACCCGCGACTTCGCCGCGACGCTGGCGGCCCGCCTGGACCGCGCGCTGGTCACCGACGTCGTCGGTCTGGCGCGCGGAAGCGACGGCGGCGCGGTGTTCGCCCGGCCGATGTTCCAGGGCAAGCTGGTCGCCGACGTGGCGGCCGAAGGCCCGGCGCCGCACCTCGTGTCGTTCCAGATCGGCGCGTTTCGCGCCGACGCGGCCGTCCGCGGTGCCGGCGCGCCGGTGACGGCCAAGCCCGTCGTGCTCGACCCATCGGCGCTGCGGCAGACCGCCGAGGCGCCGTTCCAGGAGGCGAAGGCGGCCGTCGATCTGACGCAGGCCGAGCGCATCGTCGCCGTCGGCCGCGGCATCAAGGCGCAGGAGCATCTCGCGCTCGCCGAGAAGCTCGCTGCCGCGTTCGGCGCCGAACTGGCGGCGTCGCGGCCGATCTGCGACAACGGCTGGCTGCCGATGGAGCGGCAGATCGGCAGCTCGGGACAGACCGTGGCGCCGAAGCTCTACGTCGCGGTCGGCATCTCGGGCGCCATCCAGCACCTGGTCGGCATGAAGGGCGCGCGCACCATCGTCGCCATCAACAAGGA
>CAYUAX010000256.1:0-6073 GCA_964442845.1 uncultured Bifidobacteriaceae bacterium
GTGCAGGCCATGGCCAGCTCGCAGCCGCCGCCCAGCGCGAAGCCGTTGATCGCCGCGATCACCGGCTTGCCCAGGGTCTCGATGGCGTCGAACACACGCTGGCCGGCGGCGGCGTGACGCTGCCCCTGCACCGGCGACTGCACGGCCAGCTCGTTGATGTCGGCACCGGCGACGAACGACTTCTCACCGGCGCCGGTAAGGACGATGGCCCGCACCGCGGCATCGGCGCCGAGCGCGGCCATCACGTGCCCGAGCTCGTCCAGCGTCCGGGTGCTGAGCGCGTTCAGCACCTTGGGCCGCGACAGCGTGACGACGGCCACCGCGCCGTCGCACTCCACGTGCAGCATCTCGTAAGTCATGGTCGTGAGGCGACGCGCGAACGCAGAAGTATACCGGACAGCCACGCGACGCCGATGGCCGCGGCCGCCCCGATCGCGTCGGCCCGCAGATCGAGGATGTCCTGGGTACGGCCCGGCACGAAGCTCTGGTGGAACTCGTCGCTGGCGCCGTAGGCGACGGCAATCGCCCACGCGGCAAGGGCCGAGCCGGGACCGAGGCCGGCCAGGGTGCCACCGGCCGTCGCCCGCAGCGTCACCACGCCGAGACCGGCGTAGGCGGCGAAGTGCTGGGTCTTGTCGTCGAGGCCCGGCGGGGACGGCGGTTCGGGCATGGCCGAGACCGCGAAGATGGCGGCCATGTAGAGGACGACCGGGGCCCAGAGTCCCACGGCGCGAGCGGTCGCGGCAGTCACCGCGTCACAGCGGAAGCGGGTACATCAGCCAGCCGAGTACCAGGCCGGCGCCGACGAACCCGCCGAAGAGGCGCGCCCCGAACGCCGTCTGCTGGCGCGGGTCGTCGTGGGCGATGACGGCGAAGACCAGCGCCACGTAGAAGGCGAACAGGATGAGCAGGCCGACGTGGCTGGTGGCGCCCATCACTTCCGTCCCAGGGCGACGTCATAAGCGTCGAGCGCGACGAGCAGGTTGAGCAGGCCGCTCACGATGAGGAACGCGTTGCCGTACTCGTAGGAGGCGGCCGTCACCACCCCCTGGCCGGCCCCCATCCAGACCGTGGCCAGGGCCGGCAGGCCGATGCCGCGGGTGGCCAGCGCGGCCAGCAGCACCAGGGGCTCGCCGCCAGCGAACGGGAAGAGCCGGCCCGCCAACCAGAGGCCGACCGCATACATCGAGGTCAGGGCGACCAGGAAGATGACGCCCTTCTGGCGGCGACCGAGCAGCAGGTGGCCAGCGCCCGGGACGGCCCACGCCGCGGCCGACACGGCCAAGGGCGGCAGGGAATGGGCCCGGTCGGCCGTCGAAGCACGCACGGTCGCTAGTCTACCAGTCCAAGGTGTCGGAACCCCGGCCGCTGTCGCTCCGTCAAACGCCATTAGGTTCCTGAACGGTGTTCAGCTAGGCTGGGACGATGGGCATTCGAGAACGACACGACAGAGAGCGGCTGGCCGTCCGGGAAGCCATCCTGACCGCCGCCCGCGACCTGTTCGTGGCCGAGGGCTACGGGCAGGTGTCCATCCGCAAGATCGCCGAGCGCATCGAGTACAGCCCGGCGGCCATCTACAGCTACTTCCCCAGCAAGGACGACATCTTCTTCGCCCTGGCCGAGGAAGGGTTCCAGCGCCTCGATGCCGCCATCGAGGCGGTGCCCCCGGCGCCCGACCCGATGGACGACCTGCGCCGGCGCTGGTGGGCGTTCTACCAGTTTTCGAAGGACCAGCGCGAGTTCTTCCACCTGATGTTCGTCGACCGCAGCGTGCCGGCGATCACCGAGCAGTGGCACGGATTCACCCTGCTCCAGCAGATGCTCGAACGGGTGGCGGCGCGTATCCAGCGCCTCGTCGACCTCGGCCGCTTCCCCGCCACGCTCGACCCGATGGTCGCGCTGCACGTCCTGTGGGCGGCGCTGACCGGCCCGGCCGTCCTCGGCTGCACCTGTCGCCTCGCCCCGGACGAAGACCCCGACGCCCTGGCCCGGGACGTCCTCGAAACCACCATCGCCGGCCTGGCCGCCGGCACCCCGCTCACGTTCGTGCCGTGCCACCCGCCGGCGCCTGCCGCGGTGCCAGCGGCGGTTCCCCGTGGAGTTCGCGCTCATGAAGGCTAGTCGCCCAATCGCCCACGTCGCCCTCGCCTTGTCGGCGGCCGCCGTCGCCCTCGGCGGCGTCGCCTGCGGCGGCGGGACATCCCCCGAAGCGACGGCCCAGGCCGCGGCACCCGTGCCGATGACCGTGGATGTCGCCGCGGTGAAGGCCCTGGCCGGCACGCTAGACGCCGCGCTCGAGCTGTCGGGCAACCTGGTGCCGCGCGCCCGCGTCGGCCTCAAGCCGCGGGTCCCGGGTGCCATCGAACGCGTGCTGGTGGACATCGGCCAGACGGTGCGCGAAGGCCAACCGGTGGCCACCCTCGACCGGCGTGAGATCGACGCCCAGGCCGACGCGATGGCGGCGAGCGTGAACGTGGCGAAGGCCGGCCTCGAGAGCGCCGAGGCGGCGTTGGCGAACGCGGTGCTCGAACTCGACCGCTCGCGGCAGCTGTTCGAGAAGGGCGCGCTGCCCCGCCAGCGTCTCGACGCCGCCGAGACCGCCCACAAGGCCGCGGTCGCGCAACGCGAGCTGGCCAAGGCCAGCCTCGCCCAGGCCGACGCGGCCCTGCGCCGCGCCCGCGAGGTGCAGCGCGACACGACGCTGGTCTCGCCGGTGGCCGGTCACGTGGTCGAACGCAACTACGACCCGGGCGCGATTCCCGGCGACGACCCGGTGGTGGTGGTCGCCGACCTGCGCGTGCTCAAGCTGGAAGCCGGCGTCTCGGAACTCGAGGCCGGCCGGCTGCGCGTCGGCATGCCGGCCGAGGTGGTGGTGCAGGCGCGGCCCGGCGAGACCTACCGCGGCGAGCTGGCGGCGATCGCACCCGAAGTCAACGAGCGCAACCGCCACTTCCGGATCGAGATCCGGGTGCCAAACGCCGAAGCCGGGCTGCTGTCGGGGATGTACGCCACGGCGCGCATCGTCACTGCGTCGGCCCGCGACGGCGTGATCGTGCCGCGCGAGGCGGTCACCACCCGCGGCGGCGGCCGCGTGGTGCTCAAGGTGCAGGGCGACACCGTGCAGGCGGTGCCGGTCACCGAGGGCCTCACCGACGGGCAGCGGGTGCAGATCGTCACCGGGCTGGCGGCCGGCGACACGGTGGTCGCCGACGCCCGGCGGCAGCTGGCCGACGGCGCCAGGGTGCGGGCGACGGTGAACTGATTCCCGACCAGCGGCTAGGGGCTGGCGGCTAGGGGCTAGAGAGAACGACAGCGGACGGCGGACAACCCCATGTGGATTTCGGATACGTCAATCAAGCGGCCGGTCTTCGCCTCGATGGTCATCCTGAGCTTCATGGTGCTCGGGGTGGTGTCGATGGGACGGCTCGGCATCGACCTCTTCCCCGAGGTCAATTTCCCGTTCATCAACATCGGCATCGTCTTTCCGGGCGCCGCGCCCGAAGAGGTCGAGTCGCTGGTCACCCAGCGCGTCGAGGACGCGGTCGCCGGCATCAACGGCGTGAAGCGCGTGATCTCGACCTCGACCGAGGGCTTCGCCCGGGTCGGCGTCGAGCTGCGCCTGGAGGTGGATCCGCAAGCCGCCGCCGCCGAGGTCCGCGAGAAGGTCGCGGCCATCCGCGGCACGCTGCCGCCCGACATCGAAGACCCGACCATCCAGCGCTTCGACGTCGCCGCCCTGCCGGTGATGGTCTACGCCGTCGGCTCGACGCAGCCCTCCGACCGGGTCCGCCGCCAGGTGGACGAGGACCTCAAGCCGCTGATCGAGCAGATCGACGGCGTCGCTGCCGTCGAGATCAACGGCGGCCAGATCCGCGAGATCCAGGTCAACCTCGACCCACGCCGGCTCGAGGCGCTGGCCATGCCGATCACCGAGGTGGCGCAGAAGCTGGCCGCCGAGAACCTCGACCTGCCCGGCGGCAACGTCGAACGCGACGGCCGCAGCATCAACCTCCGCACCAAGGGCCAGTTCCGCGGCGCCGACGAGGTGGCCAACGTCATCCTCCGCTCCGAGGGCGGCTCGACCGTGCGGGTGCGCGACGTCGGCACCGTCATCGACGGCTTCGAAGACCGCAAGACCACCACTCGTCTCAACGGCGCCGACGCCGTCTCGTTCTCGGTGCGCAAGCAGTCGGGCGCCAACACCGTCGAGATCACCGACCGCGTCGAGGCGGTGCTGGCCCGGGTCGCGCCGTCGTTCCCCGACCTCGAAATCCGCCCGGTGCACAACGACGCCGACTTCATCAAGGAGAACGTCCGCGACGTCCGCAGCCACATCCTGTTCGGCGGCGTGATGGCGGTGCTGGTCATCTTCCTGTTCATGCGCGACTGGCGATCGACGCTGATCACGGCGTTGGCGCTGCCGACCTCGGTGGTGGCGACGTTCTTCTTCATGTACATCGCCGGCTTCACCTTCAACATGATGTCGCTGATGGCGCTGTCGCTGGTCATCGGCATCCTCATCGACGACGCCGTCGTGGTCCGCGAGAACATTTTCCGCCACATGGAGATGGGCAAGGACCCGATGCGCGCGGCGCGCGACGGCACCGCCGAGATCGGCCTGGCGGTGATGGCCACCACCTTCACCATCCTGGCGGTGTTCCTGCCGGTCGGCTTCATGACCGGCATCGTCGGCCAGTTCTTCAAGCAGTTCGCCTTGACCATCGCCTTCGCCGTGGCGATGTCGCTGCTGGTCGCCTTCACGCTCGACCCGATGCTGTCGTCGCGCTTCGTGCGCTTCATCCCGCCCGAGGAGCGCCGGGCGACCCGCACCGGCCGGTTCCTCGAGCGCTGGGGCGAGTTCTACGACCGCATCGATCAGCGCTATCACCGCCTGCTCGGCTGGGCGATCGAGCACCCGTGGTCGGTGATCGCCGCCGCCGTGGTGGTGTTCGTCAGCAGCCTGGGCACGCTCGGCGTCATCGGCACCGAGTTCGTGCCGGCCGAGGACCGCGGCCAGATGGAGGTGCTGGTCGAACTGCCGCCGGGCACCTCGTTCGAGCAGAGCGAGGCGGCGGTCGCCAACGTCGAGACCATCGTCCGCGGCATCCCCGAGGTGCGGCAGATCTTCTCGACCGTCGGCGTCAACAGCGATCCGCTCAAAGCCCGGCTGCAGGTCAAGTTGACCTCCAAGCTGCAGCGCGAGCGCGACCTGATGGCGATCAAGTCGGACGCCCGGCAGAAGCTGGCCGATGTGCCCCTGCTCAAGGCCACGGTGACCGACCCCGAGTTCATGCAGGGCGCGCCCAGCGAGGCCCCGGTCAACATCTTCGTCCGCGGCGACGACATGGCCGCCCTGACCAGGCTGAGCGACGAGATCGTCGCCAAGGCCCGCCAGGTGCCCGGCACCGCCGACGTCGACAGCACTCTCGAGAGCGGCCAGCCCGAGATGGTCGCGCACGTCAACCGCTCGCTCGCCGCCGACCTCGGCTTCGAGGTGGCGACGGTGGCGTCGCAGCTGCGCGGCATGGTCGAGGGCGTGGTGCCGACCAAGCTGCGCGACGGCGAGGAAGAGTACGACATCCGCGTCCGCCTGGCGCCGGAGTTCCGCAACGACTTCACCGCCATCGGCCGCACGCCGCTCTACTCGCCGCGCGGCGCCGCGGTGCGCACCGGCGACATCGTGCGCATGGAGCCCGGCGTCGGGCCGGCCAACATCGAGCGCGAACAGCGCCGCCGCCAGGCCAAGATCGCCATCGAACTCGAGGACCGCCCGCTCGGCGACGTCACCCGCGACCTCGAGGCGATGATGGCGACGGTGCAGCTGCCGCCCAACTTCGAGTGGGGCTTCGCCGGCGACGTCGAGATGATGCAGGAGTCGGCGGCGGCGATGGGCCTGGCGATGATCCTGGCCATCGCCTTCATCTACATCGTGCTGGCGTCGCAGTTCGAGTCGTTCACCGAGCCGTTCCTGATCATGCTGTCGCTGCCGCTGGCGGTGGTCGGGGCGCTGCTGGCGCTGCTCGTCACCGGCAACAACATCGGCATGCCGGCGATGATCGGCGTCGTCATGCTA
>CAYUAX010000257.1:0-5976 GCA_964442845.1 uncultured Bifidobacteriaceae bacterium
ATCACCGACAGGTCGAGGTCGCCGTCGTTGTCGGTGTCGAGCCAGCACGCGCCCACCGTCGGCCGCGGATCGGTCGGGCCGACGCCGACGAAGACGTGCGTGAACTTCCCGCCGTCGTTCCGGAACAGCTTGTTGTCGCCGGCGCGGTCGCTCGAGTAGACGTCGAGGTCGCCGTCGTTGTCGTAGTCCACCCAGTTGGTCTGGCGGGCCGACCGGCCGGGAATGGTGAGACCGATCTCGGCGGCGACGTCGGTGAACTTGCCGCCGTCGTTGCGCATCACCTTGGTCAGCTTGTCGGTCGGCGTCGAGCCGCCGAGCAGGTCGATGTCGCCGTCGCCGTCGTAGTCGCCCCAGCTCAGGCCACGCAGTTCGTGGCTGCCGGCCTGCGGCATGCCGGCGGCGGCGCCGACGCTGGTCAGCACGCCCTTGTCGTTGCGATAGAGGCGCACCTCGCCGGTGCCGAGCGACACCGCCAAGTCGAGGTCGCCGTCGTTGTCGTAGTCGCCCCAGGCGTTCGAGTACGAGTTGGGCACCGCGAACAGCTCGGTCTGCACCGAGGTGAACGGCGGCGGCTCGTCAGCGGCGAGCACCGCCGCGACGGCGGCGGCGGCGAATCCGAGGGTCAGGCGGGTGATCATGGCTTGAGCTCCGTGCGTACTTCGACGTGGGCTTCGACCTGCGGCCGCTCGAACCACAGCTCGCGGAACTGGTGCTTCGACAGCAGTTCGAGCTGGTCGCTGCGGTGCTTGGTGCCCTTCTGGCGCGAGTTGCCGTAGGTCATCAGGCCGTAGGCCTTGATCGGCGTCGTGAACTCGATCATGCCGATCCAGGTCTCGCCGTGCTGCGGGTAGCGCTTGCCGGCGGCGTCGAGCGGCCCCCAGGTGATGACGCGGAACGGCCCGAGGCCGCCGACGTGACCGTCGCCGGGCACGTCGACGTCGCCCAGTTTGAAGCGCGACACCTCGCCGAACACGCGGTCGAGGGCCCCGTACTTCTTCTTGGTCTCAGCGATGGCCTGGCGCAGCATCTTGACCGCCGCGGCCGGGTCCTTGATGCCGGTCGGCGTCGAGGTGGCCTTGGCGCCGTCGAACGGCACCTTCCAGTTCTGCTGGCCGCCGAAGCCGTTGCCGGCGAACAGCCGCGCCCATTCCTCGAAGAGCAGGCCGGCGCGGTTGTCGGGCGAGTAGACGCGATCCCAGGCGCCGAGCAGCGCCACCGCCGCCTGCATCTCGGGGTTGGCGTCGCCCTTGGCGGCCGCCAGCAGGTCGGGCAGCGTGCGGTCGGCGAACAGCGAGCGGGTCGACAACTTCAGCTCGCGGAACTTCTCGAAGGTGATCTGCTCGTTGTCGGCGATGAGCGACAGGGAGTTCTGCGCCCGCATCGACTCGGGGCCGCGTCCGGCGATGTACGGCGGATAGTCGTCGGCCTTGATCGAGGTCGGCCACGACGGGAACCACGGCGGGTCGTTGGTGTTCTGGATGTAGCCGGCGGGCGGATTGGTGACGCGCGGCAGGTCCTCGTAGGGATGGACGTCGGTCCACAGGTACTCGGACGAGTCGCCCGGCACCAGGCCCTGCCAGAAGGCGAGGTCGCCCGACTTCCGCTTCGGCGCGATGCCGTTGAAGATGTACTCGACGTTGCCGTCCTTGTCGGCGTAGCTGATGTTGAAGGTCGGCACCTGCAGCCGCTTCATCGCCGCGGTGAAGGTCGCGTAGTCCTTGGCGGTCACCATGTCGAAGTACTGGTGCAGCATGCCCGGCCGGTCGAGGCCGGCGACGCGGAGCGCCATGGTGGTGCCGTCCTTGCGCTCGAACACCGGCCCGTGCACGGTGGACTTGATCTCGAGCGGCTTGTCGGCCAGCGTGCCGTCGGCCTGCTTCACCTTGTAGCTCGCCGTCCGCACCTCGAACGCCCGGTCCTTGCCGTCGAAGACGTAGCCGTCGCCCTTCAGCGTGAGCTTGTAGGTGGTGGCGCCGAGCATCGCGTTGACGGTGTTCGAGATGCCCATCTGGCGGTTGAACGCGAAGCGGATGATCGGCAGCCCGATCTGGGTGGCGCCGTAGACCTCCCAGTCGGGCGCCACCAGGTGCGCCTCGTAGTAGGTGAAGTAGTTCAGGTTCCACGACAGATGGGGGTTCTGCAGCAGCATCGTCTTGCCGCTGGCCGTCTTCTTCCCCGACAGCGCCCAGGTGTTCGAGCCGTCCTCGCCGACGTAGCCGCGGTCCTGGGCGTCGGCCAGCGTGTCGATCGGCGCGTCGCCTTCGCCGCCGAGGTTGGGCGAGGCGACGTAGACGAAGTTCATCAGGCGGTGGGCGTGAGCCACGACGTCGACGCCGGTCACCGGCAGGACGACGCGCACGTCGGCGGCGATGGCGTCGGGATGGGCGGCGCCGTAATCGCTCATGCCCTTGGCGAAGGCATCGAGGTTGGCCTTGAAGGCCGGCTCCTGGGCGTCGTACCAGGCCTTGGACCGCGCCGGCACGTCGTTCTTGAGGAGCCACACCGTGGTGTCCTCGTACTTCTCGCCCCAGTACTCGGCGCCCTTGCCGCGGGCTTCACCGTAGAGGCGCAGGATCTCGTCGGCATGGCTCTGCGCCTGGGCGTAGCCATAGCCGTAGAACACCGCGGCCGTGCTGGCGCCGTAGACGTGCGGCACGCCGTAGGTGTCCCAGAGGATCTCGTTCTTCGCCGCCGTGGCTGCCGGCGTCTCCGCCGCGCCGCCGCCGCATGCGACGGCCCCGGCCAGCCCTGCCACGAGGGCCAGCCACAGCCCCGCCCGTCTCGTTCGTTCCATGTGTCACCTCAACCGCCGCCGATCACGGCGGTCTGCGATCTACGACGCCAGGTACTCCGCGAAGAACTCTTCGACGGTCACCCGGCGCTTGGTCATCCCGTCGTCGTAGGCCCCCTGGCAGAACGCGTCCACCACGTGCCGGTTGGCCTCGAGCCCTGGAGCATAGCCGCTCCGCCCGATCAGCTGCTCCGCCTGCTCGACGTCCTCGATGAGCCACGGCGAGGCGTAGGGGTAGAGCCGCTGCGCCGACGCGAACAGCTCGTCGGCCTTCTCGAACGCCGCCACGATCCGCTTGCCGACCCACGGATGACGGTCCCACACCGCCTTGCGGATGAGGATCACGTGCTGCGGCGGAAAGCACTTGGTCTCGCGGTAGTAGCGCTGCTCGACCTGGCGGTAATCGGGCACCAGCCGCGTCATGGTGCCGCTGCCGTCGTAGAACTTCGCCGGCGGCAGCGAGACCATCATCGCGGCGATGTCGCCGGCCAGCAGCAGGTCGGTGAGGTTCTTGCCCTTCGGCGCGTAGCTGACGTGCGCCGGCAGCCCGGCGGGGCCGGTGCCGGTGGACGGCACGTCGGCGTCGCCGACCACCCAGGTGACCTTGGCCGGGTCCTGGCCGTGCCAGCGCATCATGTGCCGCTTCCACACCGCGCCGCTCGCCGCCCAGCCGTAGATGCCGAGCCGCTTGCCTTCGAGCGTGGTCGAGGTCAGCCGGCTCCCCGCCGCCATGTAGGCGTCGCGGGCGGTGAAGTTGCGGAGCGGGAACACCGGGATCGCCACCATCGAGCGATCGCCGTTGGCCAGCCGCATCACGTGCTGCGCCATCGACGCCTCGCCGCCGTCGACGGTCGGGTCGGTGGCCGCCCGGCGCAGCATCTGGGTGCGGTCGCCGCGGATCCAGTTCAGCACGACGCCGTCGGGCCGGGCGTCGCCGTTGGCGATGTGCATGTAGCGCACGTAGTCGGCGCAGACGAGCGAGATCGTCGGCGCCCCTGCTGCCGGGCCCTGGGCCCGCGCCGGGCCGGGACGCACCGCCAGCGATGCCCCCGCCAGGGCGCCCGCCGAGCGCAGCATCGAACGACGCGACAGCTTGTCCATGACTCCTCCTCGGCGAGCGACGACGCGGCTAGAACACGAACCGGGCGCCGAACTGGATCTGCCGCGCGTCGGCGGCCGTGGCCCGCACCAGGAACGACGTCGAGTTGATGTTGCCGTTCGGCGTCGACGAGAAGTTGACGGCGTTGGTCAGGTTGTAGCCCTCGGCGAACAGCTGCAGCGAGCTGCCGCGCGGGAGGTCCACCACTTTGGTCAGCCGCGCGTCGAGTGACACGTAGGGCTCGAGCTTCAGCAGCTCGGGATCCACCGCGGGGAGGTTGCGCGAGGCGCGCAGCGTGTTGATGATGGCCAGCGACTCGTCGACGTCGGCCCGGCCGACGGTGATCGGCAGTCCGGCCGGCCGATCGCCCTGTGTCTGGCCGTCGCCGTCCACGTCGAAGCCGGCCTGGACGTTGTAGGGGGCGCCGCTCAGCGCCTTGAGAATGCCCGACAGCTCGAACCCCCACGGCAGCGACGACGACGCGGCGATCGACAGGTTGTGGCGGGTGTCCTGGCCGCTGTAGCCCGACTCCTGCGGCGTGCGCTGGGTGCCGCGGAAGTTGGCGAAGTGGGTGACGCCGTCGAGATAGGTGCGCGACAGCGTGTAGGACACCTGCACGCTGTCGGTGCCGCGGACGCGGGTGCGGAACTGCATCTCCAGCGCGTCGTACTGGCTGTCGGTGAAGTTCTCGATCATCTTCACCACGGTGAAGCGGCTCACCGGCCGCGGGTTGGCGGCGCTGATCGCCCCGCTGGCCGGCAGGTTGCGGTCGGTCGAGCCGAGCTGCTTGCGGCCTTCGCCGCGCACCAGGTCGATGTCGAGCGAGGCAATCGGCGTGATCTGCCAGCCGGCGCCGAGCGTGAAGTTGTGCTGGTAGGGCAGCACGTAGTCGTCGTCGAGCAGATAGAGCGAGCGGGCGCCGGTGGACACGAACTCGCTCAGCGACTGGCCGCCGAGGATGGCGTTGATGTCGGGATAGCGGCTCAACCGGGTCGGGTCCTCGATGCGCACGGCGCTGCTCAGCGTGCCGTCCTGCGTGACCATCTGGAAGTACGGACGGTTGCGCGTCACGTACATCCCGTAGCCGGCGCGGGCGACCAGCCGGGCGGTGCCGAACACGTCCCAGGTGGCGCCGACGCGCGGCTGCAGGTTGTTGGTGTCGTTGCCGCGGTCGTCGCTGATGAAGTTCTCGATGCCGGCGTAGGCCGGGTTGGCGACCAGGCCCTTGTAGAAGTTCTCGTGGCGCAGGTCGCTGTCGTAGTCGTAGCGCAGGCCGAGGTTGAGCCGCACGCGGTCGGCGATCCGCCAGTTGTCCTGCGCGTAGAGGGCGATCTGGCTCGACGCGAACGAGTACTTGCCGGGCGTCTGCATGACCAGCGCGATCGGCCAGGTGGCGCGGTTGTTGACGTCGAACGGCAGGTCGGTGGTGAAGGTGAACTGGCCGGTGCTGTTGGCGTACGACTCGTAGCTGCCGGTCGAATACGAGTAGTCGGCGCCGAGCTTGATGTCGTGGCGGGCGGTCGTGTAGTAGAGCGTCTCGCCGACGGTTGTTTTCTTGCGCGGGAAGGCCTGCGGCCAGGTGGCGGCGGGGCCGGTGGCGATGGACGGCCGGGTCACGCCGGGCGCGGTGCTGTGGGTGTTGGTGCCGACGTTCTGCGTCAGGAAGTGGACGCGCAGGCTGTTGACCAGCCGATCCGAGAGGATCGCCGTGCCCTCGCCGACGATGCTGTGCGTGGTGCTGTAGTCGTCGCCCTGGCGCGAATCCGACGTCGTGTTGCTGTTGCGCAGGATGAACTGATCGTCGAAGGCGTAGCGGGCGAACGCCGACAGCCGGTCGTTGAAGCGGTGGTCGATCTTGGTGTTGAACAGGTGGTTGGTGCGTCCCGACGGGAACGTGCCGTTCTCCGCCGACGCGAACGGGTTGTTCGCCGGCAGGGCGATGATGCGGACGTCGTTGACGTCGTTGAACTCGTAGCTCGAGAAGAAGAAGGTGCGGTTGCGGAACAACGGCCCGCCGGCCGAGCCGCCGACCCGGGCCTGCTGGTACTCGGGCTTGGTGCGGGCGAAGACGTTCTTGGCGTTCAGG
>CAYUAX010000258.1:0-1988 GCA_964442845.1 uncultured Bifidobacteriaceae bacterium
CCGCCCGGCCACCGCGTCCACCGCGCCGGCGTCCACCGCAACGCCGGCCCCGCCGGTGGCGTCGGCCCCGCCGGCCGCCGCGCCGCCCGCCGCGCCGCCGGCCCCGACCTTCCTCGAAGTGACCGTGCCGTCGGGCACGACGCTGGCGATCGAGTTGAAGACCGCCCATGCGTCGGACACCAGCACGGTGGAGGAGCCGGTGCGCGGCACGCTGCGCCGTGCGCTGGTCGTGAACGGCGTCGAAGTGGCGCCGGCGGGCGCCGATGTCAGCGGCAGCGTCACGGCCGTGGAGCGATCGGGACGGGTCAAGGGCCGGGCGCGGCTCGCGCTGCGCTTCACGTCGCTCACCGTCGAAGGCGCGGCCGAACCCATCAGCACCGCCGCCATCGCCCGCGAGGCCGAAGGCACCAAAGGTGAAGACGCTGCCAAGATCGGCATCGGCGCTGGGGCCGGCGCGGTCATCGGGGCGATCGCCGGCGGCAAAAAGGGCGCGGTGGTCGGCGGCACCGTCGGCGGCGCGGCGGGCACCGGCGTGGTGCTGGCGACGCGCGGCGATGAGGTGACGCTGGCCAGCGGGACCGCGCTGTCGACGACGCTGACGCGGCCGCTGGTGGTGCAGATCCGTCAGCGATGACGCGCGCCGCGGCGGTTCGTCCCAGAGACAGGGTCGAGACGCCCCGCGATCGTTCCGACTAAAATTCGCGGATGTCTCGACGCATCCTCTGCGCGGCGATGGCCGCGATGTCGCTGGCGGTGTCGCCGCACCCGTCGGCACAATCCGCGGCGCCGCCACTCACCGTGGACGCGATCATGCGCGGCCCGGCCCTGGTCGGCTATCCGCCGAGCGACCTTCGCTGGTCGGGTGACGGCGGCACGCTGTACTTCGAGTGGCGGACGCCGGGCGACGACGAGGCGGCCACCTGGGCAGTGGGTCGGGACGGCGGTGCCCCGCGCCGCCTGAGCGACGAGGAACGGCGCCGCGCGCCGCTCGCCAACGGCTGGTGGGATGGCCCGCGGCGGCGCATCCTCGGGGTGGACGGCGGCGACGTCGTCGTGGTGGACGCCGTACGCGGCCGCCGCATCGACGTCACCAGAACGACGGCCGCCGAGTCGGCGCCGCGCTGGGCGCGCGGCGGCACGCACGTCACCTTCGTCCGCGACAACCAGGTCTTCCTGGCGCCGGTGGACGACGCAAGTGGCGGTGGGCTGGTGCAGCTCGTCGACGCCGCGGTGCGGCCGGGGCCGACACTCACCGACAGTCAGCGCACCGCACGCCGCGAGGAAGAGCAGCTCATCGACTGGGTGGAGCAGGCGGCGGCGCGGCGGCAGCGACAGGAAGCCAAGGCCCGCGAGCACGCGCCGGTGCGGTTCGATCTCGCCGAACGGCAGCGGGTGGTCGACGCGGCACTGGGGGCCGACGACGGCGTGCTGTGGCTGGTGGTCGCCGAGGGCGCTGCCCAGGCGCGCACTGCCCAGGTGCCGCGGTTCGTGTCCGAGACCGCCTACACCGAGGAGATCGCCGCGCGCACCAAGGTGGGCGACGCACAGGAGGGCCGCCGCCTCGTCGCGCTCGACCTGAAGGCCGGCACCGCCGTCTGGGCCGGCGGCATCGCCGGTGCGGCGGGGCCGCGGGCGGTCCCGCGTCCGCCGCTGCCGACCGAGGCATTGCGTCAGGCCGCGCCGAAGGACGCCACGTCGAAGGATCCGGCGGCGCCGTTGCGCGAGGTGCGCTGGACGGCCATCCTCCCGTCGCCCGACGGCCGCCAGCTGGTCGCCGCGGTGCGTTCGGCCGACAACACCGACCGCTGGCTCGTGCGCGTCGATCCCGCCAGCGGGGCGGCCACGGTGCTCGACCACGTGCACGACGAGGCGTGGGTGCGCGAGGTCGGGCAGAACGGCAGCTTCGGCGGCGGGCTCGGCTGGCTGCCCGACAATCGACGCGTCTGGTTCCTCGGCGAGCACGACGGCTGGATGCACCTGTCCACGGT
>CAYUAX010000258.1:1998-5956 GCA_964442845.1 uncultured Bifidobacteriaceae bacterium
ACCTCGGGGCGCTTCGAGGTCGATGCCGTGCAGGTGACGCCCGACGGCCGGCAGTTCCTGATTCAGTCCACCGAGGTGCATCCCGGGGAACGCCAGGTCTACGCCGTCCCGGTGGACGGCGGCGCGCGCACGCGGCTCACCACCTGGACCGGCGCTCACGCCGTCGAGGTCGCGCCAGACGGCGCGACGCTGGCGCTGGTGTCGTCGTCGGCCAATCAGCCGCCCGAGGTCTACGTGATGCCCAACCGCGCGGGCGCCGAACGGACCCGGGTGACGACCAGTCCGTCGAACGAGTGGCGGGCGCGCCCATGGCTGGAGCCGCAGCTGGTCACCTATCCGACCCGCGACGGCCAGCAGGTGCAGGCCCGCCTCTACACGCCGGAAATGGTTGGCGCCAAGCGGCATCCGAATCGGCCGGCCGTGGTGTTCGTGCACGGCGCCGGCTACCTGCAGAACGCCCACCGCTACTGGTCGAGCTACTACCGCGAGTACATGTTCCACCACCTGCTCGCGGCGAAGGGCTACGTCGTGCTCGATCCCGACTATCGCGCCAGCGCCGGCTACGGCCGCGACTGGCGCACGGCGATCTACCGCTGGATGGGCGGCAAGGATCTCGACGACGTCGTCGATGGCGCCGCCTGGCTGGCGAAGCAGCACGGCGTGGACGCCCGGCGCATCGGCGTGTACGGCGGCAGTTACGGCGGCTTCATCACGCTGATGGCGATGTTCACCTCACCCGACACCTTCGCCGCCGGCGCGGCGTTGCGGCCGGTGACCGACTGGGCGCACTACAACCATCCGTACACGGCCAACATCCTCAACGAGCCGCAGAGCGACCTGGAGGCGTACCGCAAGAGCTCGCCGATCTACTTCGCCGAAGGGCTCAAGGGCGCGCTGCTCATCTGCCACGGCATGGTGGACGTCAACGTGCACTTCCAGGACTCGGTGCGGCTGGCGCAGCGGCTGATCGAGCTGCGCAAGGAGAACTGGGAACTGGCGGTGTATCCCGTCGAGGATCATGGCTTCGAGCAGGAGACCAGCTGGGCCGACGAGTACAAGCGGATCCTGGCGCTGTTCGACCGTACGCTGCTGAAGAAGTAGCCGTGGCCGACGGATGGGCGCGTCTCGTCGTCGGCCGCGATCCGTCGCGGACGCTGTGGCGGGCGCTGGGGCTGGTGGCCGGCGGCTGGCTGCTCGTCACCTACGGCATCCTGCCGGTGCGCGGGCAGGGCCCGAGCATGGCGCCGACGATCGCGGATGGCCAGCTGCTGATCGTCAGCAGGCTCTCGTACGCGTGGCGGGCCCCCCGGCGCGGCGAAGTCGTGGCCGTACGCCTCGCCGGCGACCAGGCCGTGCTCGTCAAGCGGATCCTCGCCGGGCCGGGCGATCGCATCGCGATCGACGAGGGGCAGGTCGTGGTCAACGACGTCGCCATCGCCGAGCCCTACGTCGCCCATCGCGCGCCGTGGCGGATGGCCGAGACCACCCTGGCACCGCACCAATACTTCGTGGTCGGCGACAATCGAGGCATGCCGATGGAGTTGCACACGATGGGCACCGTCGAGGCGGGCCGGCTGATCGGCCCGGTGGTGTGGTGAGCGGCGCGGCGCGTGCGCTCGCCGTCGTGGCAGCGCTGCTGGCGGCGTGGGGCGCGTTTCGGTGGCTCACGACCTCGCCCGAGGAGCGCGTGCTGCAGGCGGTCGAGGCGGTGGCGGCGACGCTGTCGGTGCGAGCCACAGACCCGCTCGGCCAGGTGGCGGCGCTCGGACAGTTGCGCCGTCAACTGGCCCCGGACATCGTCATCCGCGCCGGCGCCGGCGCGGAGGTAACGGGACGCGACGCCGCGGCCGGGATGTGGCAGCGCGTGCGCGCCTCGGCCGACGCGGTCCGCGTGCGGGTGCTGGATCCCGCCGTGGTCGTCGCCGGCGACGGGCAGACAGCGACGGTCGATGGCGTGGTCGAAGCGACGTTCGAGCGCGGCGGCGTGCCGGAACGCGACGTTCGCGAGGTGCGCCTGACCTGGCGCCTCGTCGACGGGGAGTGGCTGGCGAGCGGTGCGACGCTGGTGGACGCGGTGACCGCACCGTAGGAGTGACGCAGGATGGCGACGACGATCGATCTGGAGTTCCTGGGCCGGCCCGGGGTGATTGCCACGGCGGTGATTCCGGCCGGCGGCGGCGTGATTCTGGTCGACCCCGGCCCGACGTCGTGCTTGGCGGCGCTCGAACGCGGCCTGGCCGCCGTGCACCACACGCTGGCCGACGTGCGGGCCGTGCTGCTCACGCACATCCATCTCGACCATGCCGGCGCGGCGGGCACCATCGCCGCGCGGGTCCCGGGCGTGCCGATCTACGTGCACGATCGCGGTGCGCCCCACATGGCCAACCCGGAGAAGCTCCTGGCCAGCGCCACGCGCCTCTACGGCGCCGACATGGATCGGCTGTGGGGCGAGTTCCGGGCGGTGCCGGCCGCGTCACTGCGCGTCTTGAGCGGCGGCGAGACGCTGACGCTCGACGGCCGGCGCTTCGACGTCGGGTATACGCCAGGCCACGCGGTGCACCACGTCAGCTACCTCGACACCACCGACGGCACCGCCTACGTCGGCGACACGGCCGGCATCCACATCGGCGCCGGCTACGTGCTGCCAGCGACGCCGCCGCCGGACATCGACCTGGAGTCGTGGGAGGGCAGTCTCCGCCGGATCGAAAGCTGGCGGCCATCGCGTCTCTACCTCACGCACTTCGGCGAGGGCGAGCCGCCGGCACAGCATCTGGCGTTGTATCGGGACACGCTGGCGCGGTACGCGGAGCGGGTGCGGGCGTCCCTGGACGGCGAGGGCGACGATGAGCCGCGCATCGCGGCATGGGAGACGTGGCTGCGTGCGGAAGTGCGGCGCCATCTGCCCGAGGCCGCGGCACTGTCGGCCGAGGCGGCGGCGCCGTTTCGCCAGCTGTGGCAGGGCCTGGCCCGCTATTGGCGCAAGCGAGCGGTGGTGTGAGTCGTGACGGGTGGTGCTCGGCGCTGGCTCCTGGCCGTCAGCTCGCTACCGCCATCGGCTCGCTGGCGAAGCGCACCGGCGCGGACGCCGCCGCCAGGGCCGGTTCGACCAGGAAGCGCAGGGCATAGCCGCACGGCGCGCCGGCCCGGGTCTTGGGCGACTCGACGCGCCACACCGCCGCCAGCGTGCGTCCGCCGTTCAGGTGGGTGGGGGCCAGCGGGCTCGCCACTTCGAGTTGCAGGTGCACGAGGCGGAACAGCGGAATCGGGGCCTGACCGGCGCACTCGACGAAGGCGCCGCTCTCGCTGACGTCGCGGGTCGTGACCGACGCGAACCGCACCGCACCGGAGGCGTCCTTCCACGTCAGGCGGGCCGGGATGGCGACACGCTGGCGGGCGGCGACGCGAGGAGCGGCGTTGACGGCGGCGGGCGACGGATGAGCGATGGCCACGGATACCCCCAGAGTGAACCAACCTGCCGTTGCAGGTTCTGCAATGCCCACCCTTTCTCCAAGATCCGCGCCGAGTCCTTGTGTATACCGACAGAAAGGCTATTGATGTGACTTTAGCGTTTCTTAAGAGTCAGAAGTGATGACTCACCAGAGACAGAAGCCTGTCTTTATAGACTACTTGGTATCCATCACAGGTGTGCGCTGAATACCAAGTATCCGCGCTAGGCAGGGGTCGCGGCGTCGATGCCGAGGCGCTTGAGCTTGAGGTACAAGCCGCGCCGCGTCAGGCCGAGGACCCGAGCGCTCTCGGCGATGTTGCCCCCGGTCTTGGCCAGCGTCTCCTCGATCTGGCCGCGTTCGATCTCGTCGACCAGGCCGGCCAGCGATTGGCCGGGCCGCAGCTTCGGCGCGGTCCCCTCGCTGGCGCCAGGGGGCGGCGGCGCCTCGGCGGTCAGATCAGGTGAGAGCTGGTCCGGAACGACGGTGCTGCCAGGGGTGGCCAGCGCCAC
>CAYUAX010000259.1:0-5956 GCA_964442845.1 uncultured Bifidobacteriaceae bacterium
GTGCTGATTGCCGGCGTGGTGGCCGCGGCCGCCCTCCTCCTGCCGCTGCTGCCGTTCCTGTTGCTCGCCGGCCTGATCTGGGCGTTCGTGCGCCGCCCCGCGCAGCCGGCCTGACCGGGCTGCCGGTCCGCGCCGTCGCGATCAGGCGGACGGCGCGCGCCGGTGCCAGTCGGTGCGCGCCTGCAGCGCCGCACCGGCCGAGAGCAACGTCGCTTCGTCCCAGCGCCGCGCCGTCAACTGACAGCCGATCGGCAGTCCGTCGTCCGAGAAGCCGCACGGCAGGCTGATCGCCGGCACGCCCGCCAGGTTGGCGCTCACGGTGAAGATGTCCGCCAGATACATCTGCAGCGGGTCGGCGGTCTTCTCACCGAGGCGGAACGCCGGTGTCGGCGTCGTCGGCGTCGCCACCAGGTCCACCGTCTCGAAGGCGCGGTCGTAGTCGTCGCGCAGCTTGGCCCGCACCAGCTGGGCCTTCACGTAATAGGCGTCGTGGTAGCCGGCGCTCAGCACGAACGTCCCCAGCATGATGCGGCGCTTGACCTCGGCGCCGAAGCCCTCGTCGCGCGTCCGCTCGTACATCTCGCGCAGGCCGTCGGCGGCGGCCAGCCGGGCGCGGTGGCCGTAGCGGACGCCGTCGTAGCGGGCGAGGTTGGAACTGGCCTCGGCGGTCGCGATCAGGTAGTAGACCGGGATGGCCAGCGGCGCGTTGGGCAGGTCGACGTCCACCAGCGTCGCCCCGGCGTCGCGCCACGTGGCCAGCGCCTGTTCGAAGGCGGCGGCGACGGCGCCGTCGACGCCGTTGGCGATGAACCGCCGCGGCACGCCGATGCGCAGGCCCTGCGG
Organism: uncultured Bifidobacteriaceae bacterium; assembly: GCA_964442845.1. Lineage (GTDB taxonomy): Bacteria > Acidobacteriota > Vicinamibacteria > Vicinamibacterales > UBA2999 > CAWAYR01. The sequence goes on from CAYUAX010000259.1 coordinate 844, forward strand.
CGCGGCGCCGGCCGCCGCCGTCCAGTCGGGGACGGGCCGCGTCGCGCACGTGGCGTCGTGCGGGTCGGCACCGGCGATCGCCGTCAGGACCAGCGCGGCGTCGTCCACCGACGTGGTGAACGGGCCAATCTGATCGAGCGACGAGGCGAAGGCGAGCAGGCCGTAGCGCGACACGCGGCCGTAGGTCGGCTTCAGGCCGACGACGCCGCAGAAGGCGGCCGGCTGGCGGATCGAGCCGCCGGTATCGGAGCCGAGGGCGGCGGGCACCACCCGGGCCGCCACCGCGGCCGCCGAGCCGCCGCTCGACCCGCCGGGCGTGCGGTCGAGCGCCCACGGATTGGCGGTGGAGCCGTAGGCCGAGTTCTCGGTGGACGAGCCCATGGCGAACTCGTCGCAGTTGGTCTTGCCGACGACGATGGCGCCGGCGGCGGTCAATCGCTCGACCACGGTGGCGTCGTAGGGCGGGACGTAGCCGCGCAGCACCTTCGACGCCGCCGTCGTCGGCAGCGTCCGGGTGCAGATGTTGTCCTTGAGCGCGATCGGCACCCCGGCGAGCGGTCCGAGGACCGCGCCGCGCGCCCGGGCGACGTCGATGGCCCGGGCGGCCTCGAGGGCCGCGTCCGCGGCCACCGCCGTGAAGGCCCGCAGCGCCGCTTCGCGCGCCGCCACCGCGTCGAGCGAGATCCGCACGGCGGCCTCGGCCGGCTGCTCGCCGCGGGCGATGCGATCGCGCAGCGTGACAAGAGGTCCCGGGCCGCTCATCCGACGACCCGCGGCACCTTGAACAGCCCGGCTTCGGGCGCCGCCTCCGGCGCCCCAGCCAGGGCCCGGGCGCGCGGCAAGCCGGCGACCGGCAGGTCGGCGCGTTCGTCGTGGCTCTCGTCGAGGACGTGTGACATCGGTGTGACGCCGCTGGTGTCCTCGGCCTGTACCTGGCGCACGTACTCGAGGATGTCGGCCAGCTGGCGCGCGAAGAGCGCGACTTCCTCGTCGGTCAGCGCCAGGTGGGCCAGGGCGGCGATGCGGTGGACCTCGTCGGGGCCGAGCGGCGTGGCCATATCCAGCAAATCGTACCACGAACCTCCGTCACGTCCGGCGGGCCGCGGGCGTCATAGAGATGCGGCAGCACGCGCCGGCACGGCGTGGCGGCGGCGTATTAGAATGAGTCCCTACCCGCCAGCGAGCTCGCCCGTCGTGTCGAGCTCGTCACGGCCGCTGGCCGTGCCCTCACCAGGAGTCGTCGGAATGCCTGCGTTCACATGGTCCTTGGCCCGCCCTGTCGGGGTCGTCGCCGCCTGCCTCATCACTGCCGCATGCGGCGGGTCCGCCCCACCGGGCGCCGGTCCCGGCGGGCCGCCGGGCGGCATGCCGGCGATGGGCGTCGAGGTGGTGACGCTGGCCGAGGCGTCGGTCGAAGAGACGACCGAGTACATCGGCACCGTCAAGTCGCGCCGCTCGACCACGATCCAGCCGCAGGTCGAGGGATTCCTCACCCGCATCGCGGCGCGCTCGGGCGATCGCGTCGGCGTCGGCAGCCTGCTGATGGAGATCGACGCCGGGCGGCAGGAGGCGGCCGTGGCGACGCTCGAAGCGCAGCGCGCCGCCCGGGAATCGGATCTCGGCTACTGGAAGCAGCAGACGGCGCGGCTGAAGACGCTGCTCGACGCCGGCGCGGTCAGCCAGCAGGAGTACGACCAGGCGGCCGCGACGCTGCGGTCCGGCGAGGCCCAGCTGGCGGCGATCGATCAGCAGATCCGCGAGCAGCGCGTCGAGCTCGGCTACCACCGCGTGGTCGCGCCGGCGTCGGGTGTGGTCGGCGACATCCCGGTGCGGGTCGGCGATCGCGTCACGACCTCGACGATTCTCACCACCGTCGACGACAACCAGGGGCTCGAGGTCTACCTGCAGATCCCCGTGCAGCAGGCGCCGGGGTTGACGCTGGGATTGCCGGTGCGCCTCGTCGACGACCGCGGCCAGTCCGTGGTCGACACCGCGATCACGTTCATCGCGCCGTCGGTCGATCCGCAGACGCAGACCGTGCTGGCCAAGGCGGCGCTGCGTCAGCCCGGCAGCTTCCGCACCGATCAGTTCGTCCGCGCCCGGGTGGTCTGGCGATCGGCGCCCGGCCTGACCGTCCCGCTGGTCGCGGTGTCGCGCATCAACGGCCGCTTCTTCGCGTTCGTCGCCGAATCCGGCGACGGCGGGACGACGGTGGCCCGCCAGAAACCGATCGAGGTCGGCGCCCTGGTCGGCAACGACTATGTCGTCACCAAGGGCCTGAGCGCCGGCGAGCGGCTGATCGTGTCGGGCGTGCAGAAGATCGGCGACGGCGCCCCGGTGGCGCCGACGCCGGCGGGCAGCGCGCCGGCCGCCCCGGCGGGGAAGTCGTAGCGCGGGCCGCTCATGCGTACCGACATCTTCATCACCCGGCCCATCCTCTCGACGGTCCTGGCGCTCGTCGTCGTCATCGCCGGGGTGATCGCCATCCCGACGATTCCAATCGCCCGCTTTCCGGAGCTGGCGCCGCCGTCGGTGACGGTGACGGCGATCTACACCGGGGCCAACGCGCAGGCGGTCGAATCGGCGGTGACCACGCCGCTGGAGCAGGCGATCAACGGCGTGCAGGGCATGACCTACCTGCAGTCGTCGAGCACCAACAGCGGCATCAGCACGATCATCGTGACGTTCGGGATCGACCGTGACCCCGACCTCGCCGCCATCGACGTCCAGAACCGCGTCAACCAGGCGCTCGGCCGGATGCCGGCCGACGTCCGCACCAACGGCATCACGGTCATCAAGAACACCTCGGGGTTCATGGGCGGGCTCGGCTTCTTCTCGCGCGACAACCGCTACGACGCCCAGTTCATCAGCAATTACCTCGACCGCTACGTGCGCGACGCGATCAAGCGCGTGCCGGGGGTCGGCGACGTCATCATCTTCGGCGAGCGCCGCTACGCCATGCGCCTGTGGCTCGATCCGGGCAAACTGGCGGCGCGCGGCCTCACCGCCAGCGACGTCGTCAACGCGCTGCGCGAGCAGAACGTGCAGGTCGCGGCCGGGGCGCTCGGCGATGCGCCGGCCGCCGCCGACCAGATGTTCAATCTGAGCGTGCGGGCGCAGGGCCGGCTCACCGAGGCGGCGCAGTTCGCCGAGGTGGTGATCGGCGGCGGCCGCGACGGCGCGCTGGTGCGGGTCAGCGACGTCGGCCGGGTGGAACTCGGCGCCGAGAACTACACCGCCAGCCTGCGCTTCCTCGGCCTCGAGGCCTCGGGCATGGGCATCCAGCTGCTGCCGTCGGCCAACGCTCTCGACGTCTACGACGGCGTGCTGGCGACGATGGCGCGGATCGAGCCGAACTTCCCGCCGGGGCTGGAATGGCGGCTGGCGTTCGATCAGGTGACGGTGGTCCGCGAGTCGATCGCCGAGGTGCTGAAGACCCTCGGCGAGGCCCTGCTGCTGGTCGTTCTGGTGATGTTCCTGTTCCTGCAGAACTGGCGCAGCACGATCATCCCGGCGCTCACCATCCCGGTGTCGCTGATCGGCACGTTCGCCTTCGTCAAGCTGTTCGGCTTCTCGATCAACACGCTGACGCTGTTCGGCATCGTCCTGGCGATCGGCATCGTCGTCGACGACGCCATCGTCGTCGTCGAGAACATCGAGCGCCACATGCGCGAGTTCGGCAAGTCGGCCTACCGCGCCGCCCTCGACGCCATGCACGAGGTGCTGAGCGCCGTGATCGTCATCGGCATCGTGCTGGTGGCCGTGTTCGTGCCGGTGGCCTTCTTCCCGGGGACCACCGGCCGGCTCTATCAGCAGTTCTCGCTGACCATCGCCTTCGCCGTGGTGCTCTCGGTGTTCAACGCCATCACCCTCACGCCGGCGCTGGCGGCGCTGCTGCTCGACGTCGAGGGCCACGGCACGCACGGCCGGTTCTTCACGGCGGTGAACCGCGTGATCGACGCCGGCACCGACGCGTATGTCGCGTTGGTGCGCTGGGCGCTGCGCTGGCGCTGGGCGATGCTGGTGGTGTTCGGCCTCGGCCTGGCCGGGACGCTGATGCTGTGGCGATCGGTGCCGACGGCGTTCGTGCCCGACGAGGACGAAGGCTACTTCATCTCGATCGTGCAGGCGCCGCCGGGGTCGTCGCTCGAGTACACCGACGCCATCGCCAAGCAGGCCGAGAAGATCCTCTACGCCGACCCCGACATCCAGAGCGCGTTCTCGGTGATGGGCTTCAGCTTCAGCGGCGCAGCGCCCAACAACGGCCTGATCTTCACGATGCTCAAGCCGTACGAGGAACGCCGCCGGCCCGACCAGTCGCTGGCGGCGGTGCTCAACCGCATCCGCGGGCCGATGTTCGGCATCCCCGGCGCCATCGTCGTGCCGTTCGCGCCGCCGGCGATCCAGGGCCTGTCGGTCTTCGGCGGCTTCCAGTTCGAGGTGCTCGACCAGAGCGGCGGCGACATCGCCGGGCTGGCCGAGGCGACGAGCGCCGTGGCCGCCCAGGGCAACCAGTCGGGGCGGGTGACCGGGTTGTTCAGCAGCTTCCGCGCCGACGACCCGCAGCTGGTGGTGGACATCGACCGCGACAAGGCCCGGGCCCTGGGGCTGCCGCTGCGCGAGGTGACCGATGCCCTCCAGGTGTTCCTCGGGTCGCAGTACGTCAACGACTTCGACTTCAACAGCCGGGCGTATCGCGTCTACGTCCAGGCCGACCAGGCGTTCCGCGCCAAGCCCGAGGACCTGAAGCAGATCTACGCCCGCGCCGAGGGCGGGCGGATGGTCCCCCTCGACAGCGTCGTGCGGATCAGCGAGACCACGTCGCCGCAGGTGATCAGCCACTTCAACATGTTCCGATCGGCCGAGATTACCGGCGTGCCGGCGCCCGGCGTCAGCTCGGGCGAGGCGTTGACCGCCATGGAGGGCGTGGCGCGCGCGGCGCTGCCGCCGGGCTTCGACTTCGCATGGGCGGGCCAGTCGCTGGAGGAGATCAACGCCGGCTCGCAGACGCTCTACATCTTCGCCCTGGCCGTGCTGCTGGTGTATCTGGTGCTGGCCGCACAGTACGAGAGCTGGGTGCTGCCGTTCATCATCCTGCTCGGCGTGCCGCTGG
>CAYUAX010000260.1:0-5885 GCA_964442845.1 uncultured Bifidobacteriaceae bacterium
TCGAAGATCTGGCGATGATGAGCGCCGAACCGAACATGACGGTGCTCTACCCGAGCGACGCGGTGTGTGCCGAGCGGCTCGTCGCCGCCGCGGCGTCCCACCCCGGCCCCGTCTACCTGCGCATTTCGCGGCCCAAGACGCCGGTGATCTACGCCAACGACGCCCGCTTCGCCATCGGCGGCTCGACCGTGCTGCGACAGAGCGCCGCCGACGTGGCCACGGTGGTGGGCGCCGGCGTGACGCTGTTCGAGGCGCTGAAGGCCCACGACCTGCTGGCGGCCGAGGGCATCGCCATCCGCGTCATCGACGCCTACTCGGTGCAGCCGATCGACAGCGAGACGCTGCGCCGCGCCGCCCGTGAAACCGGCCGGCTGATCACCGTCGAGGATCATTACGTGACCGGCGGGCTCGGCGACGCCGTGGCCCGCGCCGTCGCGCCCGACGGCGCGGCGGTGACGCGGCTCGCCGTCCGCGAGATCCCGCGCAGCGGCACGCCGGAACAGCTCGTCGACGTCTACGGCCTGTCCGCCCGCCGCATCGCCGAGGCCGTGCGCGCGAAGTGACGACCGCGCGGCACCTGGCCGTCAGTGTCGCCGCCCTCAGCGTCGCCCTCGGCGCGGCCGGGCACGCCCGCGTGCAGCCGCCCGCCGCCGCGCTCACTGGCGTTCGGGATCCGGCGTGGGCACCCGACGGCAAGCGCGTCGCGGTGTCGGCGCTCGACGTGATCTGGACGATGGCGCCCGACGGCAAGGGGCCGTCGCCGCTGGTGGTGCCGCCGGCGCCCGGCGTCGAGCGCGATCCGGCCTTCTCGCCCGACGGCACCCGCCTGGCCTTCGCCGCCGACCGCGGCACGGGCTCGGGCTTCGACCTGTTCGTCGCCGCGGTCCGCGACGGCAGCGTCACCGCCGTGACCAGCGCGGCCGGCGACGAGCGGTGGCCGTCGTGGACGCCCGACGGCCGGCTGGTCTTCGCGGCGCGCCCGGCGCGGGCGGGCCGGCCCGGCGCCGACCCCGGCGCACGGTGGGACCTGCAGATCGTCCAGCCCGTTGCCGGATCGACCGCCTGGCAGGCGCCGTCGCCGCTCACCGACACCGCCGACGACGAGACGTATCCGCGGGTCTCGCCCGACGGCACGCTGGTGGCGTTCGTCTCCGAGCGCGACGCCGACGACGACGTGGACGTGTGGGTGTTGCCGCTGCCGGCGGCCGATGCCACCGCGGTGCCGCTCGGCACGCGCCGGGCCGCCGCGGCCGGCACCGCGGGGCCCCGGGCGACGCGCGTCACGCGTGCCACCGGCGGCGAGAGCCACCTCGCCTGGGCGCCCGACAGTCGTCGACTGGCGTTCCACGCCGTCCGCGCCGGCGTCGGCGCCGTGTGGGTGGCGACGGTCGAGCTGCCGCAGACCGAAGGCGCCGAGGCGCCGCGAGCCCGGCCGAAGCCGGCGGCGCCGCCGCAGCTCGTGTCGCGTCGCGGCGGGGCGCCGGCGTGGTCGCCCGACGGCCGCACGCTGCTCGTCGCCGGTCTGCCCGAGCCGCAGCCGGTGTACAACGGCAACCCCGCGCGCGATGCCGGCGACGGCGCGCCGCTGTTCACCGCCTCCGCTGCCTTCCAACTGTGGCGGGTGCCGGCGCCGCTGCCGGTGGACGACGCCGGCGGCGCGATCGTCGCCACCCTGGCCCAGCCGCGGGCCTGGCTGGCGACGTTCGATCGCACCTGGGAGGCGCTGCGCCGCATGTACTACACGACGGGACCGGCGGCGTCGGTGTGGGTCTCGTTGCGCGACACCTATCGCCCGCGTGCCGAGGCGGCACGCAGCGAAGCCGCGCTCGAGGCGGTGCTCGACGCGATGGTCGCCGAGCAGCCGCTCATCAAGCCGGCCGTGTCGTCGTCCGGGGCGGTGGTGGTGTCGGGCCATCCGCTCGCGTCCGAGGCCGGCCGCCGCGTATTCGAAGCCGGCGGCAACGTCGTCGACGCCGCGATCGCCGTCGCCTTCGTGCTCGGCGTCGTCGAGCCCGAGGCGTCGGGGCTCGGCGGCGACGGCAGCGCCGTGCTCTATCTGAAGGGCATGGTGCGGCCGACGGTCGTCGAGTACAAGGACCAGACGCCGATCCACGCGACGATGGACAATCCGGCCATCGTCCGCGACGGCCGCCTGGTCGCCGACGGGCCGGCCGCCGCCAACATCCCCGGCGTCGTCGCCGGGCTCGATCATCTGTACCGGCACTACGGCAGCGGCAAGGTGCCGTGGGCATCGCTGGTCGAACCGGCTGCGGCGATCGCCGCCGAGGGCTTCGTGCTCGACGAGTCGCTGCCGACCAGCATCGCCGAGGGCCGCCGCTTCCTCGAGAAGTATCCCGAGGCGGCGCGGATCTTCCTGCCGGGCGGCCGCGTGCCGCAGCCCGGCGACCGCTTCGTCAACACGGACTACGCCGCCACCTTGCGCGCCATCGCCCGCGACGGCGCCGAGACCTTCTACCGCGGCGCCATCGCCCGCCGGATCGCTGCGGACATGGCCGACCACGGCGGCATCCTGACCTACGCCGACCTGGCCCAGTACCGCGCGGTGGAGCGGGCGCCGATCGAGGGCCGCTACCGCGGCCACGTGTTGTATGCCGGCGGCCCACCGGTGGCCACCGGCATCCAGCTGTTCGAGTCGCTGCAGGTGCTCGGCCACTACTCGCCGCGGCCGGGGGCGCGGGCCGCGACCGACGCCGACTACTTCCATCACCTGCTGGAGGCGTGGAAGGTGCGCGATCCGTTGCGCCGCGTCGCCGACCCCGAGCGCTGGCCGGTGGATTTCGCCGACCATCTGCGCGCCGACCACGCGCTGACCCTGTTCCGGAAGATCGATCCGGCGCGGGCGTCGCCGATCGAACGGCAGACCGACGAGGACGGTCCCTTCAATCCGCCGGCGACGCGCATCGGCCGCGGCACGACGTCGTTCGCGGTGGGCGATGCCGACGGCAACCTCATCGCCGTCACGCAGACGCTGAGCACCTGGGGCGGCACGTTCTACGTCTCCAAGGGCCTCGGTTTTCTCTACAACAACCATTTGCGCAGCAATCGCACCACTCCAGGCGCCTACGGCAGTCTGCTGCCGTTGATGCGCTCGAGCACGGCCAGCGTGCCGACGCTGGTCTTCGCCGACACACCCGGCGGCCTGGTGCCGCGCCTCGCCGTCGGCTGCGCCGGCAACGCCTGGATTCCGCTGTCGGTCTACTCGGTGATCACCGGGGTCATCGACGGTGGGCTCGGCGCCCAGCAAGCCATCGAGGCGCCGCGGTTCCTGCCCGCACGCGACCCGGCCGACCCGTTCGAACGCGCGGCGCGGATCGAGATCGAGGACCGCTTTCCGCGGCCGCTCCTCGACGACCTGCGCGGCCGCGGCCACCGCTTCCAGAAGATCGGTCGCAAGGGCGAGGTGCGCTACGGCTACGCCGCCGCCGTGCTGGTCGACCCGGCGCGCCGACGCGTCGAAGGCGGCGCCGAGCCACGCCGTTCGCACGCCGCGATCGCCGCCGAACGGCCGCCGGCGTCCGCCCGACCCTGACCGCCACCCACCCGTCGCGCGCCCGCGCGTGACGCGTCGCCTCGCGCCATAATTGGTGGTTCGGGACGCGCCCGCGCGCGTGCCCGGGCTGCCCAGCCGTCATGTCTCCGTCCAGCCGTCCCGCCACGCTCGTCGACGTGCGCTTGCGCGTGCCGGCGATGGACTGCGCCGACGAGGTGGCGCTGGTGCGGCGCGCCCTCGAGGGCGACCCCGGCGTCGTCCACGTGGCCTTCGATCTGGTGGCCAGCCGCGTCGATCTCACCATCGACCCCACTCAGACCAGCGAGGCGCGGGTCCGTGACGCAGTGGCCGGCACTGGCCTGACGGTCGAGACCCTGGCCGCGGCCGGCCCGGCCATGCCGCCGCCGGCGCGGCCACGCACGCCGTCGATCGACCTGGTCGTCAGCGGCCTGCTGATCGCCGCCGGCTGGATCGTCGACGGCGCGGCCGCCGACACCTGGCGCGAGGCGCTCTTCGGGCACGTCGGGGAGGACGCCTTCGGCCACGCCCACGCCTCGTCGGCCATTCCGCTCTACGCCGCCGCGACGTTGATCGGGCTGTGGCGCATGTGGCCGCGCGCGCTCGCCGCGCTGCGCCATCTGCGCCTCGACATGCACGTGCTGGTCTGCCTGTCGGCGATTGGCGCGGCGGCGATCGGCCAATGGGCCGAGGCGGCGGCGGTGGCGTTCCTGTTCGCGCTCGCGCATCGCCTCGAGGCGTGGAGCCTGGAGCGGGCCCGGGCTGCGCTCGCCGCCGTGGCCAGTCGTGGCCTCAGCTCCGGGGGTGGGCAGCCGGCGGCGCCCGTCGAGCGATGGATCGAGCGCTTCGCCGCTGTCTACACCCCGGCCGTGACCGTGGCCGCGCTGGTGGTCGCGGTCGCGCCACCGCTCGTCGATGGGCAGTGGGAGGCGTGGTTCTACCGCGCCTTGGTGTTCCTCGTGCTGGCCTGCCCGTGTGCGCTGGTGATCTCGACGCCCGTCACCGTGGTGGCCGCGGTGACCGCCCTGGCGCAGCGCGGCGTGGTCGTGAAGGGCGGGGGGCCGCTCGAACTCGCCGCCGCCACGACGCACGCGTCGCGCGAAGCGCTGGCGTGTGCCGGCGTGCGGGTGGCGACCGCCGCCGAGGGCGGCGAGGCCCTGGCCCGCGCCGACGTCGTGCTGGTGGACGCCACGCCCGACGACGAGGACTTGCGCCGCTTCGTCGGCCAGGCCCGGCGCGCGGTGGCGGTGATTCGTCAGAACGTCGGCATCGCGCTGGTGACCAAGCTGGCCTTCCTCGTCTCGGCGCTGCTCGGCTCGGCGCCGCTGTGGATGGCCGTGCTCGCCGACACCGGCGCCACCGTGGCGGTGACGTTGAACGGGCTGCGCCTGCTGCGCCTGCGCGACGCGGCCTGACGGCGCGCCGCCGCCGTACGCGCGAAGCGGGCGGCCGTGGCCGCCCGCTCCGGCATCACCCCGCCGTCAGCCGCGCTGTTGGCGGCCCTGTCGTCGCTGCTCGAGCCGCTCCCGCATCTGCGACCGGCGCTCCGCCCGCTCGGTCTGCAGCGCGCGCGCCTTCTGCTGCTGCTCGGCGGTGAGCAGCGCCCACACCTCCGAGTGCACCTTGGCGCGCAGCACCGCGCCGTCGGCTTCGACGGCAGCGACGTCCACCGACGCCTGCCGCACGGCCGCCTCGTCGAAGGTCGCGGCGGTCACCGCGGTCTGCAGGGCGGCGCGCGCCGTCTGCATTCGCGTGCGAATCGCCTCGAACTCCGCCTTGTGGCCGTCCAGCGTCGCCCGCACCTGCTCGCGCTGGCTGTCGGTGAGGCCGAGGCCGCCCAGCGGCAGGCTCAACGGGCCGCCGGGCCCACCGGGTCCACCCGGTCCGCGCCGCCCCATGCCGGGCCGCCCCGGTCCGCCCGGGCCCTGTTCCCGCGCCGCTGCCGTCGCCAGCCCCGCGCCCGCCACCAGCGCCACGCCCAGCGCGACGCCCGCCATCCGTTGCCATGTCCTGGTCATCGAACTCTCCTCCGCATCGGAGCCGCCCGTTTCCCCCGTGGCCGTCGAGCGCTGGCTCCTATCCCAGTAGACGGCCTGCCGATGGCGTCCAGGGGGCAGCGCTGTGACAAGAGTGTGGCACGCACGGGCGCCGCGGCGCCTCCGGTCCGGTGCCCGTAGAATTCGTAAGATCGAACAGGTCCCCTGTGGCACACGTCCTGGTAGTCGAAGACGACGCGCACATCCGCGACCTGATCGCGCTGCATCTGGGCCTCGAGGGCCTGGAGCACACGGCGACGGGCGACGGCACCGACGCGCTGGCGCGCCTCGCCGCCACCCGCTACGACCTGGTGGTGCTC
>CAYUAX010000261.1:0-5817 GCA_964442845.1 uncultured Bifidobacteriaceae bacterium
GGCGTCACCACGGTGGTCGCCGGCAACTGCGGCGGCTCGCCGGTGGACGTCGGCGGCGCGTTTCGCGCCATCCGCGACACGGGAGTCGCGGTCAACTTCGCCACGTTCGTCGGCCACAATTCGGTGCGCGAGGCGGTCATGGGGCGGGCGCGGCGGGCACCGACGCCGGCGGAACTGGCGAAGATGGAGGCCCTGGTGGCGCAGGCGATGGGCGACGGCGCTGTCGGCTTCTCCACGGGGCTGCAGTACGTGCCGGGCACCTACGCCGACACCGCGGAGATCGTCGCGCTGGCCCGCGTCGCCGGCAAGGTCGGCGGCGTCTACGCGTCGCACATGCGCAACGAGGGCACCGAACTCGAGGCGGCGGTGGCGGAGACGCTGGCGATCGGCGAGCAGGCCGGCATCGCCGTGCAGGTGTCGCACCTGAAAGTCGACGCGCCGAGCCGGTGGGGCGCCAGCGCCAAGGCCCTGGCGATGATCGACGCGGCGCGGGCCAAGGGCCAACGCGTAGTCGCCGACCAGTATCTCTACGACGCCGCCAGTTCGACGCTCGGCATCCGTTTTCCGTCGTGGGCGCTCGAGGGCGGCCAGGCCGAGATCGTCAAGCGGCTCGACGACGCGGCGACGTGGGCGAAGATCAAGGCCGAGATGCGCGGCCTCATCCGCGAGCGCGGCCTCGAGAACTACAGCTTCGCGCGCATCGCCAACTACCCCGCCGACCCGTCGCTGAACGGGCTGACCATCCCCGAGGTGGCGCAGAAGGTGCGCGGCACGCGCGACCTCGACGCGCAGTTCGAGACGATGCGCACGATGCTGCGCGCCGGCGGCGCGTCGATGGTCTACCAGTTCATGGCCGAGGACGACATCTCGCGCATCCTGCGGCATCCGCAGGTGGCGATCGCCTCCGACAGCGGCTTGAACGTGCTCGGCCGCGGCGTGCCGCATCCACGCGGCTACGGCAACGCGGTCCGTGCACTGGGCCGCTACGTGCGGGAGCTGAAAGTCGTCTCGCTCGAGGAGGCGGTGCGCAAGATGACGTCGCTGCCGGCCGACCAGTTCGGTTTCGCCGACCGCGGCCGGATCGCCGTCGGGCGCGCCGCCGATCTGGTCGTCTTCGACGCCGCCACCGTCACCGACCGCGCCACCTACGACACACCGCATCAGTATCCGGACGGCATCGCGCACGTGCTGGTCAACGGCGTGCTGGTGGTGACCAAGGGCGCGCACACGCAGGCGCGTCCAGGGCAGGTGCTGGCCCATCGGCCGCGTCAGTAAGAGCGGGCGCTGGTACCGTCTAGCGAATTGTCACGACGACGTCGGCCAGATCGTCGGTGCTCAGAGCCTGTGGGGACGACAGCAGCCCCACCGCGTGGGCGGCGGCGCCGAACACCTGCCCTGGCGTCCAGCCGGCGGCCCGCAGATCGCGCACGCCGCTGTCGCCGTCGCGCTTGCTCAACTTCTGTGTAGGCGATTTCATCACCAACGGATGGTGCGCGTAGACCGGCGGCGCCAGCCGCCCGAGCATCCGGGCTAGCCGGATCTGGCGGCCGGTCGACGCGAGCAAGTCGTCGCCGCGCACCACCAGGTCGATGCCCTGCACGGTGTCGTCCACCGTCACCGCGAACTGATACGTCCAGTTGCCGAGCCGGTCGCGCAGCAGCAGGTCGCCGCACTGCGCGGACGGCTCGTGCGCCGCCGGCCCGTGGATGACGTCGTCGAACACCTCGACGCCGGGATCGATTCGCACCCGCCAGCCGTGCCCGTCGTCGAGCGGCAGGCCCAGCGATCGACACGTGCCCGGGTAACGCAATTCATCGCCGTCGGCGGCGCCGCCGGCCGCCGCGATGTCCCGACGCGTGCAGCGGCACCCGTAGACGAGCCCGCGCGCGGCGAGGTCGGCGACGGCCTGGCGATAGACCGCGTGGCGATCGGACTGCCGGCCCTCACATCGCCCGGTGCGAAACGCCGCCGTCGGGTGAACGTCGGGCGTCAGGCCCAGCCAGTCGAGGTCGTCGAGGATCGCCGTTTCGAACTCGGCGTGGCAACGCTGCCGGTCGTGGTCCTCGACGCGCAGCAGCACCCTCCCGCCGCGCGCCCGCGCCAGTCCCCAGACGTACAGGGCGTTGACGACGTGGCCCAGGTGCAGATGCCCGGTCGGTGCCGGGGCGAAGCGCGTGAGCGGCCCCGCCGGGAGGCGGGACCGCACGGCCGCCAGGTCGAGCACTGCCGCCTGCGCGCCGCACCGCCGCTCCACGAGCAGCGACTGTAGCACCGCTCCGCCGTCCGACCGGCCGTTCGCCCGGCTCCGCCGCTGGATCGCGGCCTGGCGCCGCCGGGCCGCGCCGGCCCACCGCGCGGCCCCGGGGCGGCGTATCCTCCGACAGCAGCGCATGTCCACTGCCGCCGGCATCGCCTTCCTGCTCGTCTACGTGCTCGGCGCCTTCGCCTACGGGTCGGCGCTGGTGTTGTCGCTGCGCCAGGCCAGCCCGGTGTGGTCGCCGCACCGCCACCATGGCAGCGCCGCCCGGCCCCACCTCGATCGCGCCAGCGTCGCCATGTTCGCGTGGTCGGCGATCTGGTTCGTCGTCCTCGCCCTCGACCAATTCGACGAGTTCGTCAGCGGACCGCGCCGCAACGCTCTCGATCTGCTGCAGCTCGTCCTCGTCTTCGGCTTCCCGCCGCTCATCGTCCACACGATGTACCTGGAGGCGCACGTCGCGGAGTGGACCGGCCGGGCCGGGGCCCTGGGCACGGCCGTGCTGCGCGGGATGTACGTCGTCGCGCCGCTCGGCGCCCTCGGAGCGCTGGCGCTGGTCTTCGGCCTCGTGCGGCTGCCCGCCGGCGGCGCCGTCATCGGCGGCGCGCTGGCGGCGCTCTTCACGGTGGCCGGCCTCTACTCCGCCGTGGTGATGAACCGCAACCCGCGGGCGGCCCTCACCGCCGAGCACCGCAAGATGCGCCGGGTCCTGAACGGCCTGTTCCTCGTGCTCATCTCGATGAACCTGGTGCTGGTCTTCACCGGCAGCACCACGGCGTCGTTCGCGCTGATCAACCGGGTGATGAGCGTGACGCCGCTGCTGTTTCTGTCGGCGACGACCTTCTACGAGAACCGCTTCGAGTTCTACGACCTGGTGATCAAGCGCGGCGCGCTGCTGGTCGCGGCGATGCTGCTGCTCGGCGGCGCCTTCGCCGTGCTGCTGCCGTGGCTCGACGGTCTGCCGGCGGGGCCGTCGCGGGCGTGGCTGTTCGCGCTGCCGCTGGTGCCGCTGCTGCTGGCGGCGCCGTGGCTCGCCGCCTGGCTGGGCGAACGGCTCGACCGTGCCTGGTTCGGCCGCCACTACACGCCGGTCGCGGCGGTCACGGCGGTGCTGGCGTCGATCCAGGGCGCCGGCGACGAAGCGTCGCTGCTGGCGGCGGCCGAGACGAGTCTCAAGGACGTCCTCGGCGTCACGGTGCGGCTCGGCACCTCGCCGCCGGCCGCGGACCCGGATCTTCGGCTCGCCTTCGAGATCGAGGGCACGCCGGCCGACCCGACGTTGTGGGTCGCCGTTCCGGCCGTGTCGGGTGAACGGGTGCTGCTCAGCGAAGACCTCACCCTCCTGCGGTCGCTCGGCTCCGTGATCACCTACCTGGTCGAGAACGTGCGCCTGCAGGCCCGCCGCCAGGAGCAGGACCTGCTCGCCCAGGAGCTGCGCGTCCAGTCGAGCCAGTCGGAACTGAAGGCGCTGCGCGCGCAGATCAACCCGCACTTCCTGTTCAACGCGCTCAACACGGTGGCCTCGCTCATCCATTCGGATCCGGCGCGGGCCGATCGCGCCGTCGAGCAGCTGTCGGAGGTGTTCCGTCACACGCTGCGGCGTTCGGAGAACGAATGGGCCGCGCTCGACCAGGAACTGGCATTCGCGTCCGCCTACCTCGACGTCGAGGAGGCGCGCTTCGGCAGCCGGCTCCGCTACGCCATCGACGCCGACGCCGACGCCGGCCGGGCCCTGGTGCCGGCCATGCTCGTCCACACGCTGGTCGAGAACGCGGTGAAGCACGGCATCGCCCAACTGCGCGGGCCCGGCACCCTCGACGTCGTCGCCCGCGTGGCCGGCGACCGGCTCACCGTCGAAGTCGTCGACAACGGGCCGGGGCCCGCCGCGGCGGAGCGGCCGGGCGAACCACGCCGCGGCGAGCAGTTCGGCCTGCGCAGCGTGCGCGACCGCCTGCGCGGCCACTTCGGCGATGCCGCGCGGTTCTCGCTCGTCCGCGACGACGCCCGCGGCGTGACCGTCGCGCGGATGGAGCTGCCGCTGGTCACGCCGGAGGGCCGCCGCGCGACCGCTGGACGCGAGGTGCCGGCGTGATCCGCGCCCTGCTCGTCGACGACGAGGCGCCGGCGCGCGCCCGGCTGCGTGCCCTGCTCGAGGAGCTGGGCGGGGTGGCCGTGGTCGGCGAGGCCGCCGATGCCGACGCGGCCCGCGCCGCCGTCGCCGCCATGACCCCCGACGTGGTGTTTCTCGACATCGAGATGCCCGCCGAGCGGGGCACGGATCTGGTTGCGACCCTGCCCGAACCGCGGCCGTTCATCGTCTTCGCCACCGCCTACGAGCGCTTCGCCGTGGACGCGTTCCAGTACGACGCGGCCGATTACCTGCTGAAGCCGGTGACGCGCCAGCGGCTGCAGGCGACGCTGGCGCGCATGCGCGACAAGGTGACGGATCGCCGCGCGGCCGAGCGCGAACTGGCGGCAGCCGTGCGCGCGCAGGCCCACCTGCTGCCCCAGGCCCTGCCCGAGCCGCCGGGCTACGCCCTGGCGGCGCGCACCCTCGCCGCCGGTGCGGTCGGCGGCGACTTCTACGACGCCGTCGTCGCCGGCGACCAGGTGGCGTTCGTGCTCGGCGACGTCGCCGGCAAGGGCATGGCCGCCGGCCTGATCGCCTCGAGCGTGCAGGCGCGCTGGCAGGCGGCCATCCAGCAGCGCGATCTCACGCTGACGGGTCTCATGACCGCGCTCAACCGCGACGTCTACCGGTCCACCGAGGGGTCGCGCTACGCCACGCTCGTCCACGGCGTGCTCGACCCGCCCAGCGGCGTGGTGCGGTTCGTCAACGCCGGGCATCCGCCGTCGCTCGTCGTCCATCGCGACGGCGACGGCAGCGCCGCCCTGGCCGCCAACGCCCCGGCCCTGGGGCTCTTCGACGGCGCCGGCTTCAGCGCCGGCGAGCTGCGGCTGGCCGCGGGCGATACTCTGCTGGTGATGAGCGACGGGGTCTCCGAGGCGATGGACGGCGACGGCCGCGAATTCGATGTCGCCGCGCTGGCCCGACTGGCGGTTCGCTTCGGCGACGACGTGGCCGGCCTGGCCGCCGCGGTGATCGACGCCGTGTGCGCGCATCGCGGCCGGGACCAGCGCCAGGACGACGTCACCGTGCTGGCGCTGCGGAGGCGGGCGTGAGCCTGCGCGCGCTGGTCGTGGACGACGAGGCGCCGGCCCGCGGCCGGCTGCGCCAGCTGCTGGCCGAGCGCGGCGACGTCGAGGTGGTGGGCGAGGCCGAGGACGGCATCGAGGCGATCGAGCGCATCCAGGCGCTGGCGCCGGACCTCGTGTTCCTCGACATCCAGATGCCGGGGTGCAGCGGCCTCGACGTCGTGGCGTCGCTGGGCCAGCCGAGGCCGGCCGTGATCTTCTGCACGGCGTTCGACCAGCACGCCGTCGACGCCTTCGAACTGCAGGCCGTGGACTACCTGCTGAAGCCGGTGACGCGGGCCCGACTCGACGCCGCGCTGGCCCGCGTCATCCGCACGCCGCGCCGCAGCGACCCGGCGGCCGAG
>CAYUAX010000262.1:0-5794 GCA_964442845.1 uncultured Bifidobacteriaceae bacterium
CCGCACCACCGAGACGGTCAACTACGAGGTCAGCAAGACCACCACCCACACCACCTCGCCCGGCGGCCGGATCGCCCGGCTGTCGGTGGCCGTGCTGATCGACAACGTGCGCACCCCGGGGGAGAACGGCGCCAAGCCGACCAGTGCGCCGCGCGACCCGGCCGAGATCGAGCGCATCCAGCGGCTGGTCGCCGCCGCCGTCGGCATCGACCAGGAGCGCGGCGATCAGCTGACCGTCGAGAACATCGCGTTCGACGACGCCACTGAGGTCGTCGAGCCCGAGGCGCCGGCGCCGTGGTGGCGGCAGGTGTCGCCGACCGTCGTGTCGGTGCTCGGGATGTCGGTGGGCGACGTGCTGCGCTGGGCGATGGTGTTCGTGCTGGCGCTGGTCGCGCTGTTGACGATCCTGCGGCCGATGGCCCGCGCGGCGATGACCCCCGGCCTGGTGCCGGCGACGCCGGCCGGTGTCGCCGCCGCCCGCACCGTGGCCGAGCTCGAGAGCGAGATGCAGGCGCGGGTGGAAGCCGAGGCGCCGGCGCGCCGCGACCCTGGCCGCCTGCCGGCGCTGACCAAGCGCCTGTCGCAGCAGGCCGAACAGAAACCGGAGCACGTCGCGCAGCTGGTGCGGGCGTGGATCGCGCAAGAGGACAAGTAAGCCGTGACCGCCACGCCGCCGCCTGCCGGACCGATGTCCGGCGCCCGCAAGGCCGCCATCCTGATGATGGCCCTCGGCGAAGATCGCTCAGCCGAGGTGTTCAAGCACCTGCAGGAGCACGAGATCGAGGCCCTGGCCCGCGAGGTGGCGTCGATCAACACCGTCACCAGCGACGTCGGCGAGGGCGTGCTCGACGAGTTCAGCCAGATGACGACGGCCGCCGATCACATCGCCAACGGCGGTGTCGACCACGCCCGCCGGATGCTGGTGAAGTCGCTCGGCCACGACGGCGCCCGCCGCATCCTCGACCGCGTCACCGCGTCGTCGACGGTGAGCGCCGGGTTCGCCTCGCTCGAGAAGGCCAACCCGCAGCAGCTGTCGAAGTTCATCCTCGGCGAGCACCCGCAAACCATCGCCGTCATCCTCGCGCACCTCAACGCCGCCAGCGCCGCCCAGCTGGTGACGCTGCTGCCCGACGACCTGCGCGCCGACGTGCTGATGCGCATGGCCAGCATCGACGAGATCCTGCCGGAGGTGATCGCGCGCATCTCGAGCGTGATCGATCAGCGCCTCAAGCAGCTCGGCGGGGCGTCGCGCGAGCAGCACGGCGGCGTCAAGGCGGTGGCCGAACTGTTCAACCGCATGGAGCGCGGGCTGAGCCAGCGGGCGCTCGAGACGGTGGAGGAGCGGTCGCAGGATCTGGCGGTGCAGATCCGCAACCTGATGTTCGTGTTCGACGACCTCGCCAGCGTCGAAGACACCGGCATCCGCGAGCTGGTCAACCGCGCCGACAAGAAGGCGCTGACGATCGCCCTCAAGGGCGCCAGCGAGGCCATCCGCCAGCGCTTCTTCTCGAACATGTCGAAGCGCGCCGGCGAGCTGCTCAAGGAGGAAATGGACCTGATGGGCGCGGTGCGGCTGCGCGAGGTCGAGAAGGCCCAGCAGGAGATCGTCGCCATCGCCCGCAAGCTCGAGGACGAAGGCGTCATCACCACCGGCAACGCCGGCGAGCCGTATGTCGTATAGAGCCCGACGGCTCGATCGCGCGGCGGCCATCGAGCCGTTCGACTGGGGCGGTGCGCCCGGGCGCCGGCCCGAGGCGTCGTGGCCGCAGCCGCCGGCCGGGACGGCCGCGGCCGCCCCGCCGGCGAGCGCCGAGACCCTCGACGCCATCGAGCGCGACGCCTTCACCAAGGGCTACGCCCAGGGCGAGCGGGCCGGCAACGAAGCGGCGGTGGCGCGCGCCGATGCGATGCTGCGCCGGCTGGCGCAGACCATCGAAGAGCTGCAGGCGCTGCGCGGCGAGGTGATTCACCGCACGGAGCAGCAGGTGGTCGAACTGGCCCTGGCCATCGCCCGGAAGGTGATCCAGCGCGAGGCGTCGATCGACCAGGAGCTGCTGATCGCGATGGCCCGGGTCGCCCTCGATCGGCTGGCCGACACGACCACCGCCAGCATCCGCCTCCACCCCGAGGACCACGCCGCCGTGGTCGGGCGCAGCCACGCGGCGCTCACCGCGTCGGGCCACGCCGTCGAGATCGTCGCCGATCCTTCGGTGCGGCGCGGCGGCTGCGTGGTGCGCAGCGACGTCGGCTCGATCGACGTCGGCGTCAGCGCCCAGCTCGACGAGTTGACCCGCGCCCTGCTCGGCGACGACGCCACGGTCGGCGTCGAGATGGTCCGCGACGATGCCGGCCCCCGTCGCTGATCAGCTCGACCTCGGGCCCTACCAGGCGCGCCTGCGCGAGGCCGAGGCGGCGCCGATGTTCGGCGCCGTCGCCCGCGTCGTCGGCCTCGTCGTCGAGTCGGCGGGGCCGCGCGCCCGCGTCGGCGACGTCTGCGAACTGCGCCGGGCCGGCGGCGGGCCGGCCCTGCCGGTGGAGGTCGTCGGCTTCCGCGACGGCCGCCTCGTGTCGGTGCCGCTCGGCGACACCGCCGGCATCCGGCCCGGCGATCGCCTGGTGCTGCGCAGCGGCGTCGTGTCGCTGCCGGCCGGCGAGGCGCTGCTCGGCCGCGTGATCGACGGCCTCGGCCGGCCGCTCGACGGCCGGGGTCCGCTGCACACGCGCGACCGCGCGCCGCTCAAGCCGCCGGCCATGAACCCGCTCGACCGCGAGCCCATCGTCGCGCCGCTCGCCACCGGGGTGCGGGCCATCGACGGCCTCCTCACCTGCGGCCGCGGCCAGCGCGTCGGCCTGTTCGGCGGCAGCGGCGTCGGCAAGAGCACGCTGCTCGGCATGATCGCCCGCGGCACCGCCGCCGACGTCGTCGTGCTCGGCCTGGTCGGCGAGCGCGGGCGCGAGGTGCGCAGCTTCCTTGAACACGACCTCGGGCCCGACGGTCTGGCCCGGGCCGTGGTCGTCGTCTCGACCTCCGACAGCCCGCCGCTGGTCCGCATGCGCGCCGCCTACGGCGCGACGGCGATCGCCGAGTACTTCCGCGATCAGGGCAAGCAGGTGCTGCTGATGATGGATTCGGTCACCCGCTTCGCCATGGCCCAGCGGGAGGTCGGCCTCGCCGCCGGGGAGCCGCCGACCGCCAAGGGCTATCCGCCGTCGGTGTTCGCGTTGCTGCCCGGCCTGCTCGAACGGGCCGGCAACGTCCGCGGCAAGGGCAGCATCACCGCGGTCTATTCGGTGCTGGTGGACGGCGACGACGTCAACGAGCCGATCGCCGACGCCGTGCGCGGCATCCTCGACGGCCACATCGTGCTGTCGCGCGACCTGGCCGCGCGCAACCACTATCCCGCCATCGACATCCTCGGCAGCATCAGCCGGACCATGCCCGACGTCACCGACGTGGAACATCGCCGGCGCGCCGGCCAGGTGCGCGAGTGGCTGGCGACGCTGCGTGACAGCGAGGACCTGATCAGCGTCGGCGCCTACGTGAAAGGGACGACGCCGCGCATCGACGCCGCGGTCGAGCGGCGCGACGCCATCAGCCGCTTCCTCTGTCAGCCCGCCGACACCCGGGTCGAGTTCCCGGCCGCCCTGGCCGGGCTGCAGGCCCTGTAGGCCCCGCCGATGCGGCCGTTCCGCTTCCGCCCGGCGGCCCTGCTCGAGCTGCGGCGCAAGGAGGAACAGGCCGCCCGCGACGTGCTGGCGCGTGCACTTGACGCGCAGACACGCGCGGATCAGGCGGTGAGGCGCGCCAGCGACACGGTGATGGACGCGGCGCGCACGCTCGGCCGCGTCCAGGCCGAGGGCGCCACGGCCGACACGCTGGCCTGGCATCGAAGTTGGATCGCCCGCCTGCGACACGACGTGGACCAGCGGCGGCTCACGGCGGCGAAGGCCGCGGTGATCGTCGAAGGTGCGTCGGTCGTGGTGCGTGACGCCGTCCAGCGGCGCCGGGTGCTCGAGCGCCTGCGCGACCGCGCCTGGCAGCGGTACCGGCTCGAGGCCGACCGCGAGCACGCCCGCGACATGGACAGCGTCGCCGCCGTGCGCTACTTCGCACAGCGGACCGACGCCGGAGGACGCGACCGTGGCGACGATCTCGAACACCATCCCGACAGCGGCGGACCCGGGCAACGCGGTCAATCCGTCGACCAAGGACGACGCGTTGGGGCGCAACGCGTTCCTCAACCTGCTGGTGACCCAGCTCCAGAACCAGGACCCGACCCAGCCGCAGGCCGACGGTGAGTTCCTCGCCCAGCTGGCGACGTTCAGCCAGCTGGAGCAGCTGCAGCGCATGAACCAGACGCTCGACGCGCTGGTCGCGCTGGTCGGCGGCGAGCCCGAAGCCACCGGCTCCAGCAGTTCGAGCTAGGCGTCGCGGCCGTCATGGACGTCCGGACGGCCGACACCGGCGTCGTCCGGCCGACCGCCGGCGCCAGCGCCTCTCCGCGGATATCGCCGGAATCGGCGCGATCCGCACCGGCTTGAATCACCGCCGTGGTGGCACCCGCTTTGAAGCATCCGCCACGGAGCCGTCCACGGGACGGCCGTCATCGCCGCACAGGGAAGGACACACCATGGGTTTCTCGGCTAGCCTCTCGGGCCTCTTCGCGAACCAGCAGAAGTTGAACGTCATCGGCAACAACCTGGCGAACATCAACACCATCGCGTTCAAGGCCAGCTCGGTCTCGTTCATGGATCTGGTGAGCCAGAACGCCGCCGGTGCCAGCTCGAACCCGATGCAGATCGGCCTCGGCGTGACCACCGGCGCGATCACCCCGAACTTCACCCAGGGCGGCGTCGAGAGCACCGGCGTCTCGACCCACGTCGCCATCCAGGGCCGCGGCTTCTTCGTCGTCGGCAACGGCATCAACGATCGCTCGTTCACCCGCGCCGGCGACTTCTCGTTCGACGACGACGGCCGGCTGGTGACCAGCGACGGCCTGCCGGTGCAGGGCTACACCGCCATCGACCCGCTGACCGGCGAGATCATCACCACCGGCGAGCCCGGGGACATCGTCGTCTCGCCCGGCGTGCTGCGCGCGCCCGGCCCGACGACGCTCTTCGGCACGGTGACCAACCTCGACGCGTCGGCGGCGGTCGGCGACACCTTCACGGCGGCGGTGCAGATCTACGACGCGCTCGGCGCCGTGCACGTCGCCACCATCACCTACACCAACACCGGCCCGGGCGCCTGGGGCTACGACATCAGCGTGCCCGGCGCCGAAGTGACCGGCGGCACCCCCGGCACGCCGTTCTCGATCGGCACCGGCACCATCGCCTTCGACGCCAACGGCAACCTGACGACACCGGCTGCCGACGTGGTGGTGACCAGCCCGGCATGGGCCAACGGCGCCGCCGCGACCAACTTCACCTGGGATCTCTTCGACGCCAACGGCACCGCGGCGCTCACCGGCTACGCCGGCGTGTCGGCCACCTCGTCGATCTCGCAGAACGGCTACGCCGCCGGCTCGATCAACCCGATCAGCATCGACCCCGACGGCAACCTGATTGCGACCATCGGCGCCGGCCGCACGGTGGTCATCGCGACGCTGGCGATGGCCAGCTTCAACAACCCGCAGGGCCTCTACAAGCTGGGCTCGAACCGCTTCGGCGAGACCGAGGCGTCGGGCATCCCGAACATCGGCACCGCCAACACCGGCGGCCGCGGCACGGTCTTCGGCGCCGCGCTCGAGCAGTCCAACGTGGACATCGCCCAGGAGTTCACGCAGATGATCCT
>CAYUAX010000263.1:0-5737 GCA_964442845.1 uncultured Bifidobacteriaceae bacterium
GCACAGTACGAGAGCTGGGTGCTGCCGTTCATCATCCTGCTCGGCGTGCCGCTGGCGGTGTTCGGCGGCCTCGGGGCGCAGTTCTGGCGCGGCTTCGCCAACGACGTCTTCTGCCAGGTGGGGCTGGTGCTGCTGGTCGGGCTGGCGGCCAAGAACTCGATTCTGATCGTCGAGTTCGCCGAGCAGCTGCGCGACCAGGGGCGCTCGATCGTCGACGCCGCGGTCGAGGCGGCGCGCATCCGCCTGCGGCCGATCCTGATGACGTCGATCGCCTTCATCCTCGGCGTCCTGCCGCTGGCGTACGCCACCGGCGCCGGCGCCGCCGCCCGCAACTCCGTCGGTACCACGGTCGCCGGCGGCATGCTGGCGTCGACGTTCCTGTCGATCGTGTTCATCCCGGTGCTCTATGTCGTCATCCGCACGCTGGTGCCGGGCAAGACCCGCCACGAGCTCCACGCCCGCGGCCACGAACGTGAGGTGGCGCATGGCTAGCCGTTTCCCCAGCCGCTTCGTCGTCGCGGTGCTCGTCGCGACCGCGTCGCTGCCGGGCCGCGCCCAGGCGCAGGCGCCGGCGCCGGCGTCCGCCCCGGCGGTCGCGTTCGACGACGCGGTGCAGCGGGCCATCGCCGCCAATCCCACCGTGGAGCGGGCCGCGACCGCCGTGCAGTCGGCACAGGCGCTGCTGGCGCAGGCGCGCGCCGGCGTCCGCCCGACCATCGACGCGACCATCGGCACCACGACGCTCGACGACGAGCGTGGCTTCGACGGCAACGTCGTCCAGCCGCGTACGCAGGCGCTGTTCGCCGGCACGGCGGCGACGCCCGTGCTGGCGATGGCGCAGTGGGCGGCCCGCGCCCAGGCGCAGCAGCAGGTCGAGGTCGCCAGGCTGCAGGTGGACGACGTGCGCCGCCAGGTGGGCGTCGCCGCCGCCGAGGCCTATCTCGCCATCGTCGGCGCGAAGCGGCAGGTCGAGGTGAACGAGCGCGCCCGTGACACCGCGAAGGCGCAGCTCGACTACGCGACGGCGCGGCGCGAGGGCGGCGTCGGCAGCCGCTTGAACGAACTGCGCGCGGCGCAGGAGCTGGCGGTCAACGAGGAACTGGTCGAACGGGCGCGGCTCGCCGTGGCCCTGGGCCAGGAAGCGCTCGGCCTGCTGATGTCGGCCGACGGACCGGTGGACGTGGCCGGCGAGCCGGCGCTGGAGACTCCGGCGACGATCGGCGACTCGTGGCTCGCCGACCGCACCGACATCCGGCTGTTCGACGCCCGCATCGACCTGGCCGGACGCATCGTGAACGACAGCTGGAAGGACTGGGTGCCGACGGTCCGGGCGGCGTTCAATCCCCAGTACATCGCGCCGGCGGGACTCTTCGCGCCGTCGGCGACGTGGACGGCGACGCTCACGGCGTCGATTCCGTTGTTCGACAGCGGCCGGCGCCGCGCGCAGCGGGCGCTGCGCGAGGTGGACCTGGCCGCCGCGCGGGTCGATCGCCGCGAGGCGGAGCTGCAGATCCAGTCGGCGGTGCGGGCGGCGCGGGCGTCGATCGACGCCGAGGGCCGGGCCCTGTCGCGCGCCCAGGATGCCTCGACGCAGGCGGCCGAGGTGCTGCGCATCACCGACGTGGCGTTTCGCGCCGGCGCGACGACCAACATCGAGTTGGTGGACGCACAGCGCCGATCCCGCGACGCCGAGACGGCGGTGCGCCAGGCCGAGGACCGGGCGCGGGTCGCGCGCCTGGCGCTGCTCGTGGCGCTCGGCCGCTTCCCGCAATAGCGTCGCCCGAGCCCTGAGCCCCGAGCCCCGGCCCTTGTTACACTGTCGGGCATGGCGCGCCGCGTCCGGCGTCGATGGTGGTGGGGTCTCGCCGTGACGGCGTGGGTGGCCGCCGCCAGCCTCGGGCTCGGCCCCGATCCCGGCTTCCGCGTGACGCAGGCCGAGTCGTTCGCGGTG
Source organism: uncultured Bifidobacteriaceae bacterium (assembly GCA_964442845.1). Lineage (GTDB taxonomy): Bacteria > Acidobacteriota > Vicinamibacteria > Vicinamibacterales > UBA2999 > CAWAYR01. The sequence continues at coordinate 1,952 of CAYUAX010000263.1, forward strand.
CGCGCGGTGGACGTCTCGGGCCGCCGCCATCCGATCGCCACGTTCGACGGGCGCGCCTGGCTCGTCGATCTTCCGCGTCAGCTCGTCGGCCCGCCGGCGCCGGATCCGCTGGCCATCGTCGGCCTCGAGACCAGTGATGGCGTCCCGGTGTCCACGTTGCGCGTCTTCGCGGCCACCGGCGAGCGGTGGCGCTGGGCCCGGCAGGCGGTGGAAGACGAGGCGGTGCGCCTCGCGGCGATCGGCGACGCGCGCCTCACCGAGGTGGCGATGTACGTGCCGGCCGGGGTGGACGGCAGCGCCGTCTACGTCGACGTCAGCGTGCGCACGCCCGACCCCCGCTGGAGCGGCGCCGTCGTCGGCGCGTGGGTGCTGCCCCAGGAGGGCGCCGAGCCGGTCGTGCTCGGGGCGCGGCCGCAGGTCTTTCGCAGCTACGACGAGTACGTGCGCATCCCGCGCCGCCACCCGCTGGGCATCGCCGTCGCCGGCCGCGGCGGCACGCAGACGTGGGTGATGTACAACCGCAGCCCGGCGGGCGACACGTTCGAGCTGGCCGGCGTGAGCCGGCGCGGACTGCGCGAGCATCCGCCGATTCCGCGCGGCGCGTCGTAGCCGCGGCGTCGGCCCGCGTCACTGCACGGTGAGCAGGTCGATCTCGAAGACGAGCGTGGCGTTGGGCGGGATCGACCCGCTGCCGCTCGACCCGTAGGCGTCCTCGGGCGGCAGCACCAGCTTCCGCTTCCCGCCGATGCGCATGCCGGGCACACCCCGTTCCCAGCCGCGAATCACCTGGCTCGCGCCAATCGTGAACTCGAACGGCCCGCGGCCGATGCTGGTGTCGAACTGCGCGCCCTTGTTGTCGGGCGCGGTGTTCGAATAGAGCCAGCCGGTGTAGTTCACCGTGACGGTCTGGTTGGTCGACGCCATGGCGCCGAGGCCGACCCGCAGGTCGGTGAACGAGAACGGCACCGTGAGCGGCGTCGGGGTGTTCCAGATGTTGTTGCCGCTGCACCCGGCGGTGACGAGCGGCAGCAGACAGAGGGCGAGGCGCAGTCGGGTCATCGTGGCGTCGAGCATCGCGGCACGCGGCGCGGCGATTTCCCAGTATACCGGCGCCGCCTGCCGGAGGAAGCCGCTCGTGCGGGCTGTTAAGATCGGCGCCCGTGCCGCCGCCGGGAGGGGTCGGACTCGCCTGGGCTCTTGCCGCGGCCGTCACGGCGGGGCTGCTGTCGGTCCTGGTGCCGCCCCAGGCGATGCCGCCGTTCGTCCCGGCCACCGCCGCCAGCGACGCGCTCTCCGCCCTCCCGCGCGACCTCGCGCTCGTCGAGCCGGTGGCGCACGCTCCATGGTTCGGCACGTGGCCGACCGCGGTCGCGGCGCTGCTGGCGGCCGCGAGTGCCGGCGCGCTGTGGCTCGCGGCCTGGCACCTCACGACGTCGGCGGCGCTGGCCGGCGCCGTCGTCGCGTCGATGCTCGTGCGCCCCGACCTGCGGATGCTGGTCACGCTGGGCGCCGAGCCGGCGCTCGCGCTTGGCGCCGCCTGGCTCGCCATGGCCGCGACCCGTCACGAGCCGGCGGCGACACGCCGGCTCGTTCGGCTCGCGCTGTTCGTCGCCGCGGCCGCCGCTCTGTGGCCGCCGCTGGCGGTCACGGCGCCGGCCTTCGTGGCCGCGACCGCCGGCTTGTCGTGGCGCGCGACGGCCGTGCTGCTGGCGGGCGGGGGCGTCGGCGGGATCGGTGGCGCGGCGCGGTGGGCGGCGCGGGCCTCGACGCTGAGCGCCGAGCCAGTGAGCCTGACCGACGCGCTGGCGGTCGTCGTCCCGGCAACGCCGCGGGCGATGGAGGCGTTCGTGTGGGCGCCGATGGCGGAGCCACTCGTCCCGGCCCTGCTCGCGCTCGCCGGCCTCGCCGTCACGATTCGCCGCGCCCGCACGCGCTCGAGCGCCGCCCTCGGCGGGCTGGCGATCGCCGCGGCCTGGCTGCTGCTGCCCGCCTGGCGTGCCGAGCTGCTGCGCGCCATGCTCTGGACGGCGTGGCCGCTCGCCGCGGTGGCTGTGCACACCGTCGCAGCCGGTCCGCGCTGGCGGCAGGGGCTCGGCGCCGCCGCCGTGCTCGGCGTGCTGATCGGCGGCGGCATCGCCCCACGGCCCGACGCGAGGGACGAGACCGCACGCGCGACCGCCGCCGCGCTCGGTCGACTGCCGGCCGCGCCGAGCGTGGTCGGCGACGACACGCGGACCGACACCGCGCTGGTGGCCTGGGGCGCCGGTCGCGGCCTGCGCCGGGTGCGTCCGGTGGCCGCGCTCGTGAACGCCGCGCGCGCGGACGGCGCGGTATTCGCCGGGCCCACCGCCCGACGCGCCCTGGAACGTTGGGGCTTCACGCTGGGGCCGCGGCTGGCGCCGCCGCCCGCCGCGGCGTTGTGGCCGGTGACGTCGCGCCTCGGCTGCCTGCCCGTCGCCTCGCCGTGGCGCGAGTTGCCTGGGCTCGAGTTCACCGGCTGGCTGGGGCTGCACGTGCCGGCGGGGGAGGGCCGCCTGGAGGTGGCGATCGTCGGCGCGCCGCCGCTGGCGCCGCGGGTGACGCTGGACGACGGCCGGCGGATCGGCCAGGTGACGGCGGTGCCGATGACGCTGACCGATCTGCCGCCGGTGTTGTGGCCCGGCGACGGCCGCCAGCCCGACGCGTCGCTGCACGCGTTCCGCGTCGCGCTCCCCGCCGACGGCGACGCGGCGTACGCCGCCTCACTCGCGCTCGGCCGGCGGGCGCCGCTCGTCGCCGTCCGCTACGTCAGCTCGGCGCGCCGCACCGACGTCGCCACGGTCTGCGCCGCGCCGCTGCCCGGCGACGCGCCTGGCGCGGACGGACTCGACATCGGCGACGACACTTTCTTCGCCGGCGGCTGGCACGCGGTCGAACGTGACGGCGCCGCCGTGTGGCGATGGTCGACCGGCGACGCGGTGATGCTGGTGCCGGCGGGGACGGGCGGGCCGGTCACGCTCGAACTCACCGCGCGATCGGCCACCGATCACCCGACCGATCCGATCCAGCTCGCGCTGAGCGTCAACGGGTGGAGCGCCGGCCCGCCGCGGCCGCTGGCCACCACTGCGCGAGGGTTCCAGTGGGCGATTCCCGCCGGCGTGTGGGTGGCCGGCACCAACGAGGTCGTCGTGGCGACGACCCGCGCCGTTCGCCCGGCCGACGGCGGCGGCCAGGACACGCGGCTGCTCGGCGCCGCCATCAGCGCCTTCCGTGTCCTCCCCGCACCCTGAAAAAGCCAGGGGCGGAGAGAATGTCTCCCCGCCCCCGCAGTGTGACCGCCGGTCGGTCCGGCGATCCGAGTCCCGAGTCCCGAGCCCCGGCTACTTGATGAAGAGCATCTCCCGATACGTCGGCAGCGGCCAGTCGGCGTGCGGGATCAGCAGTTCGAGTGCGTCGCCCAGCTCGCGCAGCCGCGCCATCGCCGGCACCACCTTGTCGCGCATGAACCTGGCGTGCTTCTCGACCGACGGCGCGCCGTGCTCGAGCAGCGCCGCCAGCGCGTCGGTCTGCACGCGGAACTGATCGACCAGCTTGACGATCTTCGCCAGCAGCTTCTTGCCTTCGCGGCTGGCGCCGCCGGCCTGCTTCACCGCCGTGACGCTGGCGGCGACGGCGCGCTGGTATTCGAGCGCCGCCGGCAGGATGTAGCGGTTGGCCATCAGCACCATCAGCTGCGCCTCGACGTTGATGACCTTGTTGTAGGTCTCGACGTTCACCTCGTAGCGGGCGTGCAGCTCGCGCTCGTTC
>CAYUAX010000264.1:0-5644 GCA_964442845.1 uncultured Bifidobacteriaceae bacterium
GCATCGCCGGTTTCGTGCTGACGATTGGCGCGGCGGTGGACGCCAACGTGCTGATCAACGAACGCATCCGCGAGGAACGCAAGAACGGGCGGCGGATCATCCAGGCGATCGAGGTGGGCTATACCGAAGCCTCGCGCGCAATTTTCGACGCGAATATCACCAATGTCATCGCGGCGGTGCTGCTATTCCTGTTCGGCTCGGGCCCGGTGCGCGGCTTCGCGGTCGTGCTGATGATCGGCATCGTCACCTCGGTCTGGACCGCAGTGTATGTGACGCGGATGTTCGTCGCCCTGTGGCTCAAGCGCGAACGTCCGCGCGAACTGAACATTTAAGGAAGGCTTGAAACCATGAAGCTCCTCAAGCTTGTCCCCGACAACACCAATTTCCGCTTCCTGCGCTGGCGGCACATCGCCATGGGCATCAGCATCTTCTCGATCATCGCCTCGCTGGTGCTGGTCGGGGTGCGCGGCCTCAACCTCGGCGTCGATTTCGTCGGCGGCCAGATGATCCAGGTGACGTTCGACAAGGTGGCCGAGGCCCCGGTGGCCGAGTTGCGCGAGGATATCGAGGCGCTGAACCTCGGCGTCGCCGGCTACCTGGTGAAGCCGAGCCGCGTCACCGAGATCGCCGCGACGGCGGCGCGGGTGCGGCGCGGATGATCCAACTGTCGACGCTCTCGAAGCGGTTCGGCGAACGGGTTCTGCTCGACGCCGTGACCTGGTACGTCGGCGACCGCGACCGCGTCGGCCTGTGCGGCCCCAACGGCGCCGGCAAGACCACGCTGCTGCGCATGCTCGCCGGTCTCGACGAGCCCGACGGCGGCGCCGTGATCCGGCCGACGGCGCTGACCATCGGCTACCTGCCGCAGGACGGCCTCAGCCACGCCGGCCGCACCGTGTTCGCCGAAGCCAGCGAGGCGCTCCGGCCGCTGCTCGACCTCAAGGCCGAGATGCACGACCTCGAGCACCGGCTCGCCGACGCCGCGGTGCCCGCCGCCGAGCACGAGGCGCTGCTCGAGCGCTACAGCACCGTCCAGGAACGCTTCCGCATGGGCGACGGCTACGCCATCGAGCTGCGCGTCGCCACCATCCTGCGCGGCCTCGGCTTCGCCGCCGACGACTTCGACAAGGCCGCCGAGCACCTGTCGGGCGGCTGGCAGATGCGGCTGGCGCTGGCCAAGCTGCTGCTCAGCGAACCCGGGCTGCTGCTGCTCGACGAGCCGACCAACCACCTCGACCTCGAGGCGCGCAACTGGCTCGAGGAGTACCTGGCCCGCTACCCGCACGCCGTGATCCTGGTCTCGCACGACCGCTACTTCCTCGACGCCGTCGTCAGCCGCATCGCCGACTTGTCGCTGCGGACGATCACCGACTACGTCTGCAACTACTCGCAGTACCTGGTGCAGCGCGACGAACGGCTGGAGCGCCTGCGCGAGGCCAAGCGGCGCCAGGACGAAGAGATCGAACGGGTCCAGCAGTTCGTCGACCGCTTCCGCTACCAGGCGACCAAGGCCGCCCAGGTGCAGAGCCGGATCAAGATGCTCGAGAAGATCGAGCGCATCGAGGTGCCGCCGGAACGGAAGCGCATCCACTTCCAGTTCCCGGCCGCCGCCAAGAGCGGGCGCATCGTCCTCGAGCTGAAGGGGCTGCGCAAGGCCTACGGCACCAAGGTCGTGCTCGACGGCATCGACCTGCACATCGAGCGCGGCGACCGCGTGGCGCTGGTCGGCCCCAACGGCGCCGGCAAGTCGACGCTGATGCGGATGCTCGCCGGCGTGGAACCACCCGACGCCGGCACGCGCGTCGAGGGCCACCAGGTGGTGATGCAGTACTTCGCGCAGGACGAGGCGACGCGGCTCGATCCGGCGCTGACGGTCTACGAGACGCTGTCGGCGGGCTCGCCGCTGCACATGGTGCCGGCCATCCGCAACATCCTCGGCGGGTTCCTCTTCGCCGGCGACGACGTCTACAAGAAAGCGGGCGTGCTGTCGGGCGGCGAACGCACGCGCCTCGCGGTGGCGCGCATGCTCCTCATGCCCTCCAACACGCTGGTCCTCGACGAGCCGACCAACCACCTCGACCTCGACTCCAAGGACGTGCTGCTCGACGCCCTCGAGGACTACGGCGGCACGCTGCTGTTCGTCTCGCACGACCGCTACTTCGTCGAGCGGCTGGCCACCAAGGTGATCGAGGTGGGCGGCGGCCGCGCCGAGCTCTACCCGGGGACCTACGCCGAGTTCCTGTGGCGCAAGCAGCAGGGCGGCGCCGCCGCCGTCGCCGCGCCACCGGCGCCGGCCCGATCGACGCCCGCCCGATCGACCCCTCCCGCCTCGCCACGCCCAGCCGCCGCACGCCCAGCGGCGGCGCCGGTGGACAAGGCCGCCGAACACGACGCCCGCAAGCGGGACGCCGCCGAGCGCAAGAAGCGCGAGCGCGCCTTCGAGGCGCTGACGCGGCGCATCGCCGAACTCGAAGCGCGCATCGCCGAGCGCGAGGCCGCGGTGAAGACCGCCGAGGCGGCCATGGCCGCACCCGGCTTCTACGACGACCGCGACGCCGCCAAGGCGGTGCTCGATCGGCACCAGGCGCTGATGTGGGAGGTCGGCGAGCTGCTCGGCCAGTGGGAGATGCTCCAGGCCGAGGCCGAGGCGATGAAGGCGTCCCAGCCCGCGTGACCCCCGTGCGTCACCCTCGACTGGCAACAATCGTCAGTCGCCCGGCCGCGCCAGTCACGTTTTCGACATCGCAGACGCCGGATTTGTAAGTTCGCCGCGCACGGCCCGGCACAATTACACAATTCCGCGCGCCGACCCGCCACGAGCTCGTCAGGACGGTGACAGGCACGACAGTTGCGTATGTCGCCGCCAAGTCGAGTCATGTCCGCACCGAAAGTGGCACCCAGTCGTCGCCCGGCCAAGGCCGCGATCCCCGGCGCCCGGCCGCGTCCGGCCCACCGCGCGCCGATCGCCGCCGCGCATTTCGTCGACGACGCGTTCTTCCGACACCTCGTTGCCCACATGCGCAACGGCGTGCTGGCGATCGACCGCACCGGCGAGCTGGTGCTCATCAACGACGAGGCGTGCCGCATCTTCGGGCTGCCGGCCGGTGAGGGCTACCTCGGGCGGCCGTTCGCCGAGGTGTTCCACGCCCATCCCGGCGTGGTCCGGGTGCTGGCCGGCGCCTACGAGCTGGCCTTCCTGCCCAACCGCGCCGAGCTGCGCCTCACGCCCGCCGACAAGGTGCTCGGCTACACGCTGTCGCTCATCCGCAACAGCGAGGGCATGACCATCGGCGCGGCGATGTTCTTCAAGGACCTCACGCGGGTCGAGCAGCTGGAGGAACGCGAACGGCTGCGCGACCGGCTGGCCGCCCTCGGGGAGATGGCCGCCGCCGTCGCCCACGAGATCAAGAACCCGCTGGCTGGCATCGAGGTGATGGCCGGGCTACTGCGCCGCCAGCTGCGCGACAACGCCCAGGCCACCGCGCTGGTCGGCGACATCATCAGCGAAGCCAAGATGGCCAACGCGATCGTCCAGGAGATCCTCGACTTCGTGCGGCCGGTGCGGCTGCAGTTCGAACGCACCGCCGTCGGCGCCGCGCTCCAGGCCGCCGTCACCCAGGCCGACAGCAAGGGCAAGCGCGGCGAGGTCGAGGTCCGCCTCGACGTCGCCGACGGACTGCCGATGGTCGACGCCGACCGCACGCAGCTGGTCCAGGTGTTCGCCAACCTGCTCATCAATGCCTACGAGGCGCTCGACGGCCGCGGCACCGTGACCGTCGTCGCCCGCGAGGTGCTGCGCGAGGAGGACGGCGCCCTCGCGCAAGACGGCATGCACCCGGTGCCGACGCTGCTCGTCGAGGTGCACGACACCGGTCCGGGCGTGCCGCCCGAGCTGACCGACAAGATCTTCAGCGCCTTCTTCACCACCAAGCCGCAGGGCTCGGGCCTCGGCCTGGCCATCGTGCGCAAGATCGTCGATGCCCACGACGGGCGGATCGACCTGATGAGCCGGCCAGGCGCCGGCACGACGTTCCGCGTATCGCTGCCCGAACGGGGCGACGCGCGCGTCTGGTAGGGAGCGGATCGCACATGAGTCGCATTCTGGTCGCCGACGATCACGACGCGCTGCGGCGCGGGCTGGCCCTGGCCCTGCGCACGGCCGGGCACGAGGTGGAGGAGGCGCCCAACGGCAACGCCGCCATCGAGCGGCTGCACAACGGCTACTTCGACGTCGTCGTCAGCGACCTGCGCATGGGCGGGTCGGACGGCCTCGACGTGCTGCGCACGACCCGCACCACCCACCCCACCTCGTCGGTCATCCTGATGACCGCCTTCGGTTCGGTGTCGACGGCCGTCGAGGCGATGAAGAACGGCGCCTTCGACTACGTCCAGAAGCCGTTCGAGATCGAGGAGATGGAGGTCAAGATCGAGAAGGCGCTGGAGCTGAAGCGGCTGCGCCACGAACTCGACTACCTGCGCCACGAGCAGCAGGAGAACTACGACTTCGACAAGATCATCGGCGCCAGCGACTCGCTGCAGCGCGTCCTCGGCGTCGTCCGCAAGGTGGCCAAGAGCAACTCGACGGTGCTGATCCGCGGCGAGACGGGCACCGGCAAGGAGCTGATCGCCGGCGCCATCCACCACAACTCGCTGCGCGCCGCCCGCAACTTCGTCAAGGTGAATTGCGCCGCGCTGCAGGAGAACCTGCTCGAATCGGAGCTGTTCGGCCACGAGAAGGGCGCCTTCACCGGCGCCGATCGCCAGCGCATCGGCCGCTTCGAGCAGGCCGACGGCGGCTCGCTGTTCCTCGACGAGATCGGCGACATGAGCCCGAGCACGCAGGCCAAGATCCTGCGCGTGCTGCAGGAGCACGAGTTCGAGCGGCTCGGCGGCACCCGGACGCTGAAGGTGGACGTGCGCCTCATCGCCGCGACCAACCGCGACCTGCCGACGATGGTCGCCGCCGGCCAGTTCCGCGAGGACCTCTACTACCGCCTCAACGTCGTCACCATCGAGACGCCGCCGCTGCGCGAGCGCAAGGAAGACATCCTGCCGCTGGCGATGCACTTCCTGCGCCGCTTCTCGCAGGAACTCAAGAAGAAGGTGGACGGCGTCACCCCCGACGGGCAGAAGATGCTGGCCCGCTACAACTGGCCGGGCAACATCCGCGAGCTCGAGAACGCCATCGAACGCGCCGCCCTGCTCGCCGAGGGCCACCAGATCAGCACCGACGACCTGCGCCTCGGCGACACCGCGCAGACGCCGGGCACCAAGGAACCGGCGTCGGTGGTGCGCATCCCGCCGAGCGGCGTCGCGCTGGAGCAGATCGAGCGGCAGGCCCTGATCGAGGCGCTGCGCATGGCCAACTGGGTGCAGAAGGACGCCGCCGAGCTCCTCTCGATCAGCCCGCGGGTGATGAACTACAAGATCAAGACGCTGAACATCGAGCTGCCGCGACGTCGGTTGCAGCCGACGAGCGACGTCGCTTGATCAGCGGCTAGCGGCTAGCGGCTGGCGGCTAGAAAGCCAGCAAACGAATGGGCCCGGCGGAATCCACCGGGCCCTTCGTCTTCCGGCAGCGTGACAGCGTGACGGCCTCGGATCTAGCCGCTAGAGCGTTTTCCCCTTGTACGTAGTACTCGGG
>CAYUAX010000265.1:0-5640 GCA_964442845.1 uncultured Bifidobacteriaceae bacterium
TCGAGGAGCAGAACCGCAACCAGCTCACCTTCGGCGCCGGCGTGTCGCAGTTCGAAGGGTTCTTCGGCCAGCTGTCGTTCCAGACCGCCAACTTCCTCGGCCGCGGTGAGAGCCTGACCGTGTCGCTGCAGGGCGGCTCGCGGGCGCAGAACTACCAGGTCGCCTTCACCGAACCGTTCCTGTTCGACCGCAACATCACCGGCGGCGTCGACGTCTACCGTCGGCAGCTCAACTACATCAACCAGTTCACCCAGCAGTCCACCGGCGGCAACCTCCTGTTCGGTTTCCCGGTCGCCGACTTCTCGCGCCTGTTCATCAACTACAGCTACGAGCAGGTGCGCGTGCTCGACCTCAACGAGCAGTTCAACAACCCGGTGCTGCTCGAGCAGAACCCGTTCCTGCGCGACTCGCTGCTCATCGGCCAGGGCGGCAGCCGGACGATCAGCAAGATCGCCCCGAGCTTCTCGTTCAACACCGTCGACAACCCGATCTTCCCGTCGACCGGGCGGCGGCTGACCGCGTCGTTCGAGTACGCCGGCCCGGGCGGCGACACCTCCTTCATCAAGCCGACGATCGAGGCGGTGGGCTTCTTCCGCCTCACGCCGCGCATGTCGATCGGCAGCCGCGCCCAGGCGCAGTACATCCGCCCCTTCAACGACACCATCCTGCCGATCTTCGAGCGGCTGTTCCTCGGCGGCGAGTACAGCGTGCGCGGTTACGACATCCGCAGCATCGGCCCGCGCGACGTCACCACCCGGCTGGTGCTCGGCGGCAACAAGAGCCTGCTGTTCAACGGCGAGTTCATCACCCAGATCGCCGGTCCGGTGCGGCTGGTGCTGTTCTACGACGCCGGCCAGGTGCGCAACATCGGCGAGGGCTTCGGCTGGAACGAGGACATCCTCGAGATCGTGCCGCCGACGCCGCCGCTGCTCTACGACCCGCTGGCGTTCACCGGCTTCGTCGATCCCGATGCCCCCGGCACGACGACGCGGTCGATCGGCCAGCAGGCGGCGTTCAAGACCTCGACGGGCGCCGAGATCCGCTTCTTCATGCCGGTCCTGAACGTGCCGTTCCGGCTGATCTTCTCCTACAACCCGCAGCGCGGCGGCGTCTTCACCAACCAGCTGCAGCCGGCGCGCCGGTTCACGTTCCGCTTCGCGGTCGGCTCGACCTTCTGACCGCGGGCCGTGCCGTCGCCGGCATCGACCGGCCGGCCCGGGGTGGGCGGCGATCAGGGATGGATGACTTCGACTTCGTAGTCCTGCGGGTCGACGACGGTGCCGACGTCGTAGACGCGCAGGCACAACGTGCCGGTGGAGGTGGCCCGGCCGAGAATCGAGGCCGACACGACGGCCCGGTCGTTGGCGATCACCGCCTGGCACGACGTGCCGTTCCAGGTGCCGAGGGCCATCCCCAGCACCGTGCCGGCGTCTGGCGAGACCGACTTCAGCGTCGCGGTCACGTCGCCGCCGGCGGGACCGATCACCGGGAATGGGTGCGAGGTGCCGCCATTGCGGGTGAGCGTACCGCTGAAGGTGTCGGTGACGGTGTCCGACGGGGTGGTCGGCGTGACGCCGGTGTCGGTGTCGTCGTCGCCGCAACCGGCGGCGACCAGGGAAAGCAGCAGCGTGCAGGCGAGCGTCACTCGGCGCATCAAGGTCCTCACGGGCCCGGGGCCCGAACCGTCCGATCTTACCCGGGCCGGCGTAGTAGAGTAAAATCTGGAGCTTCTCGGTGGTCGCGGAAGGATTAAAAAAGAGACGTCACGTTCTGGCCGTTGGCCTCGTCGCGATGACGGCCACGGCGTCGTTCGCCCAGGCCCCGGCCCCGGCGCCCGCCACGGCCAAGCCGGCCGCGCCGGCTCCGGCGGCGCCCCAGGCCGCCGCGCCCGCGCCGGCCCCGGTGCTGCCGTTTCCGGAGGGCGCCAAGATCGCGTTCGTGGTCCTGCAGCGGGTCGTCGCCGAGTCGAACGACGGCAAGCAGGCCAGCGCCAAGGTGCAGGCGCTGCAGCAGCGCAAGGTGGCCGAGCTGAACGAGCGGCAGAAGACCCTGCAGGGTCTGCAGGAGAAGCTCGACAAGAGCGGCGCCGTGATGAGTGAGGCGGCCCGCGCCGACCTCGGTAAGCAGGTCGAGCGCACCCAGGTCGACCTGCAGCGCGCCACCCAGGACGCGCAGCAGGAGGTGCAGGAGCTGCAGCAGCAGCTGCAGGAGGAGTTCCAGCGCCGGATCGCTCCCATCATCGAGGCGGTGGGCAAGGAGAAGGGCCTCCACTACATCTTCAACGGCCCGGATTCGGGGCTGGTGTGGGCCGATGCCGCGCTCGACATCACCACCGAGGTGGTCAAGAAGTTCGACGCCGCGACCAAGGCCCCGGCGCCGGCGGCGGCGCCGAAGCCGCCCGGCCAGTAAGGCCGCCCGCCCATCGCAGGCGGCGGCCGCTGCGCCGCCGCCTGTCGCTCCGCTTCGACATCCCCACGCCGTGCACATCGCCCCATTGCTCGAGCGCCAACGGCACCGGTTCCCGGCCGTGCTCGTGGACGCGGTGTCGCCGCCCGACGGCGACGGGCTGCGCGCCTTCAAGACCGTCACGGTCGGCGAGGACTTCGTCCAGGGCCACTTCCCGGGCGTGCCGCTGCTGCCGGGCGTGCTGATGCTCGAGGCGCTGGTGCAGACCGCCACGGTGCTGCTCCTCAGCCGTCCCGAGACCGCGCCGGCCGCCCGCGTCGTCCTGCGCCGCGCCGGCGACGCCAAGTTCCGCCGCCAGGTGGTGCCCGGCGACCGCCTCACCCTCGACGTGCGGATCGGTCGCTGCCGCGGGCCAATCGCCCGCGTCCACGCCAGCGCCACCGTCGATGGCGCCGCGGTGGTCGAAGCCGTCCTCACACTCGCCGTCGACGCGGAGGCGCCGCTGATCGATCCGCGAGCGTCGGTGCATCCCGACGCCGTGATCGGGCCGGGGACGGTGATTGGCCCGCACGCCGTCATCGGCGCGCACGTCGTGCTCGGCCGCGACGTCCGCATCGACGCCTCGGCGGTGGTCGACGGCCATACGACGATCGGCGACGGCACGCACGTCTTTCCGTTCGCCTCGGTCGGTCTGGCGCCGCAGGACCTCAAGTACCGCGGCGAACACACCACCGTGACGATCGGCACGCGCAACGTGATCCGCGAGTGCGTGACGATTCATCGCGGCACGGTGGGTGGCGGCGGGGCGACGGTGCTCGGCGATCGCAACCTGATCATGGCCTACGCCCACATCGCCCACGACTGCCGCATCGGCAGCGACACGATCTTCGGACCGGGCGCCACGCTCGGCGGCCACGTCACCGTCGAAGACGGCGCGCAGATCAGCGCCTATTCCGGCGTCCACCAGTTCTGCCGCGTCGGCCGCCATGCGTTCATCGGCGGCTACTCGGTGGTCACCAAGGACGCGCTGCCGTTCGCCAAGACGGTCGGCAACCGCGCCCGGGTCTACGGCCTCAACACCGTGGGCCTGGTGCGGCGCGGCTTCGCCCCCGACACGGTGCGGCGGCTCAAGCGCGCGTTCCGCTACCTGTTGACGTCGCGGCTCACTCCGGCGCGGGCGCTCGAGTTGATCGAGGCCGATGCCGCCATCGCCGGCAGCGAGGTCGGCTACCTGGTGCAGTTCGTCCGCTCGTCGACCCGCGGGGTGACGCTGAAGCGGCCGACCAAGCGCGCCGACGGCGGCGATTCCGAGGACGACGCGTGAGGCTCGGGCTGATCGCCGGCAACGGCCGCTTTCCCTTCCTCGTCCTCGACGCGGCCCGCAGCCTCGGCCACGAGGTGACGATCGTCGCGATGAAGGAGGAGGCCGACGCCGAGTTGGAGGCGGCGGCCGCCGCCGGCGGCCCGCCGTGCCCGGTGCACCGGGTGTCGATCGGGCACCTCGGCCGGTTCCTCGACCTGCTCGGCGAGGCCGGCGTGACCCACGCGGTGATGGCCGGCCAGGTCAAGCACACCAAGATCTTCAGCCTGCGCCCCGACGTCACCCTCATGAAGGTGATGGCGCGGCTGCGCTCGCGCAACACCGATGCGCTCATCGGCGCCGTCGCCGACGTGATGCGTGAGCGCGGCATCGAGCTCATCGACTCGACGACGCTGCTGCAGCCGTTGCTGGCCACCGCCGGGGTGATGACGCGGCGGGCGCCGAGCGCCGCCGAGCAGGAGTCGTTGACGTTCGGCTACCGGATGGCCGACGCCATCGCCGGGCTCGACATCGGCCAGACCGTCGCCGTCAAGCACAGCGCCGTCGTCGCCGTGGAGGCGATGGAAGGCACCGATGCGGTGATCGGCCGCGCCGCCGACCTCGCCGGGCCGGGCGTGCTGGTGGTCAAGGTGGCCAAGCCGAGGCAGGACATGCGCTTCGACGTCCCGGTGGTCGGCATTCCGACCATCCAGGTGATGGCCCGGGCCGGCGCGACGCTGCTGTCACTGGACGCCGGCAAGGCGTTGATGTTCGACAAGGCCAGGATGATCACGGCCGCCGACGACGCGGGGATCGCGGTGGTCGGCCGGGCCGCGGGAGGACAGGGATGAGCGCGCCGTTACGAGTGGGAGTCGTGGGAGTCGGCCATCTCGGCCGCCATCACGCCCGGCTCCTCAGCACCATGCCGGGAGTCACGCTGGTCGGCGTGGTCGATCAGAGCGAAGCGCGGGCGCAGGAGATCGCCGCCGCGGCCAGCACCACGGCCTTCACCGATCCGCGCGCCCTCGACGGCCAGGTCGACGCCGTCACCGTCGCGGTGCCGACGGAAGCGCACCTCGACGTCGCGCTCGGCTTCATCGAACGCGGCGTGCACGTGCTGGTGGAGAAGCCGCTGGCGCGCACCGTCGAAGAGGCCGACCGGCTCGTCAACGCCGCGGCCACCCGCGGCGTGACCCTGGCCGTCGGCCACACCGAGCGCTTCAACCCGGCGGTCGACGCCGCCCGGGCGCTGCTGCGCGGGCCGCGGTTCATCGAGGCGCACCGCCTCGGCACGTTCCCGGAACGCAGCCTCGACATCGACGTGGTCTTCGACCTGATGATCCACGACCTCGACATCGTCCTGTCGATCGTCGGCGAGCCGACGGTGAGCGTGGAGGCGGTGGGCGTGCCGGTGCTGACGCCGCGCATCGACATCGCCAACGTGCGGCTGCGCTTCGCCGGCGGCTGCATCGCCAATCTGACGGCCAGCCGGATCAGCCGCGACCGGGTCCGCAAGATCCGCTTCTTCCAGCCGCAGGCCTATCTGTCGGTGGACTACGCCGCCCAGGAGATCGAGCACTGGACGCTGGGGCCGCCGGAAGCGGGCAGTCCGCGGCCGTCGATTCTCGGCGGCAAGGTCGAGGTGGCCAAGGACGAGCCGCTGCGCCGCGAACTCGAGGACTTCGTCGGCGCGGTGCGCGAGCGCCGGGCGCCCGGCGTCACCGGCGAGGCGGGGCGCGAGGCACTGCGCCTGGCGGCGGTGATCATCGAGCGCATGCAGCATGGCCAGCGGTGAGGGTGTGAGCGGGCTGGTCGAGGCCGCCGCGGCGGCGCTGGCCGCCGGCCTGGCGGTGCCGTCGGCCACGGCCTCTGCCTTGGCGGTGACGACCGACGTGCTGGCGCTCGGCGCGCTGGCCGACGACGTCCGCCAGGCG
>CAYUAX010000266.1:0-5541 GCA_964442845.1 uncultured Bifidobacteriaceae bacterium
TGCGGGTAGTCCATCACCGAGATCCAGCCCTTGGTGCTGTCGTAGTAGTTGTGGCCGAGCCCGAGGGTGTGGCCGACCTCGTGCGCCGACAGCTGGCGGATGCGGGCCAGCGCCGTCTGGTAGAGCAGCTCCGGCTTCTCGGTGCCGGTCTCGTAGGGCGAGGTCAGCCCCTCGAAGATCATGTAGTCCTGGCGGTCGCGCAGCGAGCCGAGCGTGACCGTCGCCTTGATGATCTCGCCGGTGCGCGGGTCGGCCATGCTGCCGCCGGTGCTCCAGCCACGCGTCGAGCGGTGCACCCAGTTGATCATGTTGTAGCGGACGTCCATCGGATCGGCGCCCGCCGGCAGCACGTCCACCTTGAAGGCGTTGCGGAACCCAGCCGCCTCGAACGCCTGGTTCCACCACATCGCGCCCTCGATGAGCGCCTTCTTCACGTCGTCGGGCGCGCCCGAATCCACCCAGTACTGGATCGGCTTCACGGGCTCGCTGATCGCCGCCGCCGGGTCCTTCTTCTCGAGGCGGTGCCGGCGCAGGTAGCGGAACACGATCGGCTCGCCGATCGGCTGGCTGTAGTCGACGAAGCTCAGGCCGCCGTAGCCGGCGCGCGGGTCGTCGATGCGCGGCTGGAAGCCCGCCGGCGGCAGTTCCACGAACGACAGGTGCTCGCGCAGCGTCACCGAGTCGGCGGTCGGCGTCACGCTGGCGACCGTGCCGCTGAACAGATTGCCGCCGAACCCGCCGCCGCCCCCGCCGCCCCCGGTCGCGCCGATGGCCTCGGGACCCTGGGCCGGGCCGCGCCGCCGCGCGGGTTCACCGCGTCGTTGACGAACGTGAGGATCATGTCCACCTCGGTGTTCTTCTCGAACGCCTTGGTGTTCTCGAGGTTGAACGTCGTGCGCGTGCGGTCGATGCGGTAGGTGCCGGGGCGCAGGCCGCCGGCGGCGCCGTGCACGTCGCGCAGGAAGAAGTCGGTGGCATCGACGACGACCCGCCCGTTCGATTCGGCGACGACGGCGAAGCCCCACAGCACCGACTTGGCGAACGAGTCTTCGACCGCCTTGCGCTCCAGCACGTTCGGGCTGCTCGAACGGAACGACTGGTTCGGCTGCACCAGCAGCACGCGCGGGCCGACGCGCTGGAACTTGACGATGCGGCCCTGGCCGCCCTGGCCGCGATCGAGGCCGAGGTCGTTGGAGCCGAGCCCGGCCGACAGGCCGGTGGACATCAGGAACTCGCTGTCGAAGCGCGAGACCTCGAGCAGCATGGCCCCGGCACGTTCGTCCCAGTAGAGCGGGACGAAGCCGTCGATCTTGCGCAGGCCGGCGGTACGATCCTCGATCGTCGGCAACGGGCCGGGACGGCCGCCGCCCGGCTGCTGGGCCGCGAGCGGTGACTGGGAGACGACGAGCGCGACAATCACGGACACACAGAGCTTCGACATCGGCACGGATCCTCGTGCCGACATTCTATGGGTATCAGTGGACGTTGCGGCACGTCCGGACGCGCCTGTCCGGCACCTTACTCGGCGGTCACCCCCGACGCGTCGAGGAGGCGTGCCGCCAGTCCCCAGCCGCCGAACCGCTCGCTGACGGCGAACACCAGCTCGTTGGCGCCGGCCCGCAGGCCGAGGTGGAGGGTGTCGGGGCCGAGCGTCATCGTGCCCAGCGCGCTGCCATCGCGTTCGAGGTAGCCGTTGCGGCCGCTGAAGATCGGCGTGCCGTTCAGGAAGATCGTCACCGCGTCGCTGTAGCCGAACTCCAGACGTACCGCACGCGCCGCCGCGCTGTGCAGCACCGTACGCGCCAGCACGCGATCCGGTCGCTCACGCGGACCCGCCGCCGGGCGGCGGAATCGCGCGAGATTGAGGATGCCCGTCGGCTCGGCCTCGACCGCTTCCCACGACGCGACCGTCGGCAGACGATCGAGGGGCTCTGCCGGGGCCTTGTCGGCGGGGCTCAGCGCCCAACGTGTGAGCACACCGGGCAGCGGGCCGGTGGCCGGCGCGGCCGGGGCGGCCACCGGCGCCGGCGACGCCGCGGTCACGCGGACGTTGGAGAAGTGGGCCGCGCCGAAGCGGCCCCACAACCCGACCCGGCCGCTCGCCCACGGCCGCTTGAGATCGGTGACGGTCAACTGCGGCGCGTCGGCGCCGTCGAGGCGCACGCGCGCCGTTCGCCCGGCGATCGCCACCTCGACGTGCACCCAGCGGTTGCGCGGCAGCTCGGCGGCCGCGTTGAAGCCGGCGCCGGCGTAGAGCTGCCACGCCTCCTGCAGTCCGAAGATCGGCGTGTACTGCAGGGCGTCCCACTCGCGGGAGCGGTGCGCCCGGAGGTAGATCAGCTCGTAGTCGCCCGCCGACTGGCCGCGAAACGCGACGCCGGCGAACCCCGGCTGGCCGTGCAGCGCCACGTCGAACGCGATCGCGCCGTCGGCGAACGCCGCGTCAGGCAGCCACGCGACGCCCTCGGTCAGGAACAGCGACTCCCGGCCGAGATAGCGCATCACCCGTGCCTCGGGGTCGAGGATCTCCCAGCGCGCGAAGGCGGAGGTGGACGGCGGCGCCTGGGCGGCGACGACGGCGGCGCCCAGGAGGACGACGACGAGCACGACATCGAGACGGCGCATGGACCGCAGTCTCGTCCTCGAGCGCCGCGGGCGGAAGACCGGAATCCGAGTGCGGGCGACCGAAATCCGGGATCAGCGCCCCGGGCGCAGCCGCTGCGGCGCCACGCCGGACCAGCGCCTGAAGGCGCGCGAGAAGTGCGACGGCTCGTCGTAGCCGAGATCGGCGGCGATGTCGGCCACCGATCGGCGCGTCGCCAGCAGCGCGGCCGCCTCGCGGGCCAGCCGCCCCTCGATCATCGCCTTGGCGCTGCCGCGGCCATGTTCCCGTGCCACGGCCGACAGGTGATCGGCGGTGACGCCGAGGCGGGCGGCATACGCACACACCCGATGTTCGTAGCGGAAGTCGCGCTCGAGCAGCTGATCGAACCGCGCCAGCAGCCGCGGCGGCGGCGCTCCAGGCGGCGCTGCCCGTCGCAGGCGGACGAGGAACTGCGTGAGGAGCGCATCGAGCATCAGCGGCGCGTCCTCGCGCCCGGCCGCGAGTTCGTGGCGCAGCAGGCGGCTCACCGCGGCGAGATCGGCGGCGTCGGACGGCGTCACGGTCATGGCGCCGGTGGTGAGGCGCGCCAGGGCGGCAGGTCCGCCCAGGCGGCAGGCAGCGCGCTCCGGGAAGACGACGAGGTCGGCCACGAGGGGATCCGTCACCGCGACGCGCCGCTCGACGCCGGGCCGCGTGACGACCACCGACGGCGGACCCACCGGCGACCGGCGCCCGGCCGCGTGCACCGTGGCCGCCCCCCGATGCACGATCAACACCTCGACGAAGTCGAGCACGTGGGCGTCGCCGTCGGGGACGATCCCGGTCCACGCCGGGCAGCGCGCGGCATCGACCTGACGCTCCACGCCGTACTTCCGGACGTCGAAGCGCACCCGGCTCGCTCCAGTGGCCATGCGTCCTCGAGTGTACGCGTGACGTCATCGCCGGTCCGCCGCCCGATACGGTCCGTCCCGCTGGGACGAACCCCGGCCGTTGCTCCGGGCTTTTTGGCGTATCCTGCTGGACTGCCCCGTCGCGAGCGCCGCTCGGTTCCCGGGGTGATGGAGGTCCAGCAATGACACGCACCACCCTCTTGGCGGCCGGCCTGCTGGCCGTGGCCACCAGCGCGTTCGCCCAGGCCAATCCCGACGTGGACAAGGCCCTGCTCGCGGCCCCGCCCAATGCCCGCGAGGCCGCCACCGTCATCAAGTGGAAGGACGACGGCACGTACGACACGTTGAAGAAGGGCACCAACACCCTGGTGTGCTACGACCAGTCGGGCCAGCCCACCGAGCAGCCGTTCTCGGTGCAGTGCACCAGCCTGGCCAACCTCGAACGCGTGAAGCAGAACAAGATGTTCGAGAAGGAAGCCGACCGCGAGAAGCGCAACGCCGCCATCGCCGCCGCCGAGAAGGCCGGCACGCGCGTCAAGCCGGAGTACGGATCGGTGTGGTGGAACCTCAGCGGCGCCGACCAGGCGACCGCCCGTCAGCACATGACCGTGGCCGTGCCGGGCGCGACGGCGCAGTCCACCGGCCTGCCCGACAACAACAAGATGGGCGGCGCGTGGATCATGGCCGCCGGCACGTCGAGCGCCCACATCATGGTGCCCGGCCGGTAGCACGTCCGCCATCGACCACCAGCCGGGCGGGGCGTGCGCACAGCACGTCCCGCCCGTGCTGTTTCAGACGACCCCATCATGCGTGCGCGTGTTCATTGCCGAGATCGAGGCGGCCAGTGAGCGCGCCGGCGGGCGCGGGCTAGCGGCTGGCGGCTGGATGTCTGTCGGCGATGCCGAGTTCGCGGGCGAGCGCCTCGCGATCCAACTCGTTCTCCCAGCGCGACACCACCACGGCGGCCACGCCGTTGCCGATGAAGTTGGTGAGCGAGCGCGCCTCGGACATGAAGCGGTCGATGCCGAGGATCAGCGCCAGGCCGGCCACCGGAATCGACGGCACCACCGCCAGCGTCGCCGCCAGCGTGATGAAGCCGGCGCCGGTCACCCCGGACGCGCCCTTCGAGGTGAGCATCGCCACGCCGAGAATGGTCAGCTCCTGCTTGAGCGTGAGGTCGATGTTCAGGGCCTGCGCGACGAACAGCGACGCCATCGTCAGGTAGATGTTGGTGCCGTCGAGATTGAAGGAGTACCCCGACGGCACGACCAGGCCGACCACCGACTTCGAGCAACCGAGCCGCTCGAGCTTCTGCATCAGCGGCACCAGCGCCGATTCCGACGACGAGGTGCCGAGCACTGTCAGCAGCTCCTCCTTGATGTAGGCGATGAAGCGCAGGATGCTGAACCCGGTGACCGCGGCGATCGTGCCGAGCACGACCAGCACGAACAGCGCGCAGGTCAGGTAGAAGCTGCCCATGAGCAGCGCCAGCGGCTTCAGTGAGTCGATGCCGTAGCGGCCGATCGTGAACGCCATCGCGCCGCCGGCGCCGAGCGGCGCCAGCTTCATCAGCAGGTTCATGATGCGGAAGAACACGTGCGAGCTGGTCTCGATCACCTGATGGACGACGTTGCCCTCGGCGCCCATGTGGGTCATCGCGTAGCCGAACAGCACGGCGACGAACAGCACCTGCAGCAGGTCGCCGCCGCCGGTGAAGGCGTCGAAGAACGTCCGCGGGATGATGTGCAGCAGGAAGTCCACGGTGGACTGACTGGCCGCGGTCTTGGCGTAGTCGGCCACGGCGCGGCCGTCGAGCGTGGACGGATCGACGTTGAAGCCGGCGCCCGGCTGGATCAGGTTGGCGACCACCAGGCCGATGATCAGCGCGAAGGTCGACACCACCTCGAAATACAGCAGCGCCTTGCCGCCGACCCGGCCGACCTTCTTCATGTCGCCGGCGCCGGCGATGCCGAGCACGACCGTGCAGAAGATGATCGGGCTGATCAGCATCTTGACCAGCGCGATGAAGCCGTCGCCGAGCGGCTT
>CAYUAX010000267.1:0-5538 GCA_964442845.1 uncultured Bifidobacteriaceae bacterium
GACTTCGGCGCCCCGGGCCCGATCGTCGACTTCCAGGCGCCGCTGACCCACACGATGGTGTCGTCGAACGTCAAGCGCAAGGGCAAGTTCGAGAAGCTCTACCTCGAAGGCCGCCCGCCGGTGAACGTCGGCCTGACCAGCGGCGGCGACTTCCTGGGCGGCACCGCCGTGGCGTTCACCGACGTGCTCGGCGACCAGCAGTTCACGCTGTTCGCCACCTCGATCTCGCAGTACCGGTCGTTCTCGGGCTCGTATCTCAACCTCGAGTGGCGCTTCCAGTACGCGGTGCAGGGCTTCACGCAGACCCAGTTCTTCTACGGCCAGCTGCAGAACGTCTTCTACGACCCGGCGCTGTCGGGCGTGTTCCTCGACCGCGACCTGGCGGTGGCCACGCAGACCAGCCGCGGCGCCACGGTGTTCGGGATCTGGCCGTTCAACCGCTACCGCCGCATCGAGCTGTTCGGCGGCATCACCAACTACACCGAGCGGTTCGAGGATCCGGCGGTTCAGGACTACTCGCAGCAATACCAGCAGCAGCAGTTCGGCCGCCAGCTGCTCAACAACGGCACGATGGTGCCGCTCGGCCTGGCGTTCGTGCAGGAGACGACGGTGTTCCGCGAGTTCGGCCCGCTGGCCGGCAACACGATGCGCCTGTCGTACGAGTTCGCGCCCGGCGGCGGGTCGCTGCTGTCACGGCAGACGATGGACGCCGACCTGCGCAAGTACTTCCGCCTCGGCGGCTCCGGGCTGCTGGCGCTCCGCGCCCGCGGCTATCGGAGCTGGGGCGAGAACCCCGGCTACTACTTCTTCGGCGGCAACTCCGAGATGCGCGGCTACAACTTCCTGGAGTTCGTCGGCCAGCAGGCGGCGCACGTGAACGCCGAGCTGCGCATTCCGCTCATCCACGCCATGGCGACGCCGATCGGCATCCTCGGCGGCGTGCGCGGCACGCTCTTCGCCAACGTCGGCGGCGCGTCGTGGGCCAACCAGGGCTTCAAGACCCACGCCAGCGAGGCGACGATCGAGCGACCGGTCACCGGCTACGACAACGCGGGCAATCCGATCCTCGGCAACCCGGTGCTGGTGGACGGCTTCCGCCTCGTCGACGCCCGCGCCAGCTACGGCATCGGCCTGCAGACCTTCGCGCTCGGCTTCCCCGTCCACTTCGACTGGAGCTGGCGCTCGCTCTTCAACCGCAACTGGGAAGACGTGGTCTTCTCGCTGCAGGGCGGCAGCGCCGCGTTCCGCCGCGCCAAGTTCACGATGTGGATTGGCTACGATTTCTAGCGGCTAGGGGCTGGCGGCTAGCGGCTAGGGGCTGGCGGCTAGCGGCTAGTTCCTAGCGGCTAGCGGCTAGTCTTCGGCGGTACACGTTGAGGGCCCGGCGATGTCGCCGGGCCCTTCGTCTTTCAGCGTGACGGCGCGACTGACTAGCCGCTAGCCGCTAGCCCCTAGCCGCCAGCCTAGTCCGCCGCTCTCCCCCGTCCCGCCAACCGGGTGAGCCGCACTTCGCTGCGGCCGAGGTCGAGGGCGACGCGGTAGGGGCTCAGGAACCTGTGGCCGACGATGCCGCCGAGCTGGAAGCCGAGCAGCACGCTGGGCGCGCGCAGGTTGAGCACCACCACCGAGAAGTTGCGGTACTCGATGTCGCGGAACGACAGGTTCAGGCCCTGCATCAGGAACGCGTCGCGATCCCAGCCCGACGTGCCGTAGACCTTGAGCGCGATGCGGCGGCCGAGCGGGCGGCCCGGGGCGATCGCGTCGGCGGTGGCCTTGCTGATCGAGATCACTTCCCCGCCGGTGTCGACCACGAAGTAGGCCGGCCGTTCGGCGTTGATGAGGCCGCGCACCATGGCCAGGCGATGCATGCGCATCGGCAGGCGGATGTCGGCCGGCTCCTCGGTCAGCGCCTCGCCGATGGTCAGCAGCCGCGACGCATAGTCGATGGTCATCGACAGGCCGAGCGCCATCGGCGAGAAGCTCTCCATCTCGCGCTTCGGAATGCCGCGCAGCGCCGGGTTCTTGATCAGCACCGGCACGTCGCGCACCTTCAGCGTGCCGACCTCGAAGCTGTCGAGCCGGGCCAGCTGCAGGCCGCGCAGGCCCACCTCGCCGACGCCGGCGCTCAACGTGTAGGTGATCGGCACGACGCCGGCCGACTGGCCGATCTGCCGCGAGATCGTCGTCTGCTCCGACCCGGTGTCGAGCACGAAGTCGACCCAGCGGCCGCCGTTGACGCGGGCCTTGACGATCACCTTGTCCTGCACCAGCTTGAAGGGCACGGTGTGGAGCCGGCCCGCCGACGCCGGGTCGATGGCGTTGGCCTGGCGGTCGCGGAACGCCTGCAGGAAACGGATCTGCGCCTTCGACCACAGCGCCTTGTCGCTGCGGTCCTTGTTGGGCAGCAGGTTGACGTAGTTGGTGTAGGCCGCCGCCGCCTGGTCGTAGCGCTTCAGCCGCTCCAGGATGGTGCCGGCGGTGTGGTGCAACTCGCCGTCGCGCGGTGAGGTGCGCAGCGCCGCCTGCACCTCGTTGAGCGCGTCGTCCAGCTGCGACCGCGACGCCAGCGCCTTGGCCAGGCCGTGGCGTCCGCGCGACATCTCGGGCGCCATCGCCAGCGCGTCGCGAAACTCCCGCTCCGACTCGTCGAAGAGCCCGGCCGACCACAGCGCGTCGGCGTGGATGGCGACGGCTTCGGGGTTCCTCGGCGAGTCGTCGCGCAGCGACGCCGCCTCCTGCTGCGCCTCCTCGAACTCGCCGACCAGCAGCGCCGTCTTCACCACGCCCATGCGGGCGCGCAGGCGCAGATCCGGATCGTCGCTGTCGGCGGCGCGGCGGAACGCCGCGCGCGCCTCGTCGAAGCGGGTCTCCTCGTAGAGCAGCGAGGCGAGCTGGAACTGCAGCTCGGCGTCGTCGCCCGTCCGACGTCCTTCGAGCGACAATCCCACCGCGGCGCACATCACCGCGACCAGCAGTCCGCGAACGCCCATCCGCATACTGGCCCTCCCTGAAGCGGGCCGTGACCCCGCACCGGGATGCTGGCGCGCCACCAGGCGCCGGGGCGCGCCGTCGTCCACCCCCGGGAGCGCAGGCGCCCCCGGACGTGCCCCACAGTTTACTTCTGATAGTGCGCCGCGTTCACCTCGATGTAGTTCTTCCACTTCTCCGGCACCTCGTCGAGGGCGAAGATGGCCTCCACCGGGCAGGCCGGCACGCAGGCGCCGCAGTCGATGCACTCGTCGGGGTGGATGTAGAGCATGGTCGAGGCCTCAAAATCCGCCTCGTCCTTGCGCGGGTGGATGCAGTCCACCGGGCACACGTCCACGCAGGCCGAATCCTTGGTCCCGATGCAGGGCTCAGTGATGATGTACGCCATTCCGTCTCCTCCGATACCTATCGGCCGCCGCGAGCGGCGGCTGAACGCTTCGTGTTCCTAGGCCGACGCCTCCAGGGCCGTCGGCGGCACGTACCCCAGCCGCACCGAGATCTGGCCGGCCAGACTCCACACCGCCCGGTAGCCGTCGGCGGTCAGCGGGCGCTCGTCCACGCCGTGGGCGAAGACGCCGACGCGGCCGACCTCCTGGGTGGTGTAGTCGCGAATCGGCGCGCAGCTGCACACCAGCCGCTGGGCCGGCGCGGCCGTGGCCTCTGCCGGGCCGAAGCGCGCGATCGCGTCCGCGGTCCTGGCCAGGTCGGCCGTGGTCGTCAATTTCAGGCAGCTCAAGCGTCGGGTCGTGGCCTGCGCCGCGGGCGGAAAGTAGACCGCGCAGTGGGCGGGCATCTCGCGGCCGAACACGGTGCGCATGGCGACGTCGTCGGGCGGCGCCGGCCACAGGTAACTCACGTCGCCGGTGCCCGGAATCGCCAGGAACGCGCGGTGGCCGGTGCGCAGGACGTACTCGCGGACCAACGGCAGCGCGTGCAGCCGCAGCTCCGAGCCGCCGAGCGCCTTGAAGCTCAGGTCGAGCAGTTTCAGTGTGAGGCTGTAGCGGGCCGTCTCCTCGTCCTGGCGGACGTAGCCGCGCCGCTTGAGCACGGCCAGCAGCCGATGGGCACTCGACACCGGCAGCTTCAGCGTCCGGGCGACGTCCGAGACGCTCAGGCCGCGCGGCGCCCGGCTGAGGACTTCGCACACATCCAGCGCTTTGTCGGTAGAGGTGGTGGAGGCGGGGCGCCTCGTGGCCGGCTGAGTTTCCACTATGCGGAAAGACGTTTCGAAATTGCGAAGTCCAACGATATCCAGGGATTGCGGGAACGGTCAAGGGCCGGCGGCCCGATTTGACTCCGCCAACCGGGGTTCGTACGATGATGCGTTCCCCGTGTCGAACCTCTCAGGCCAGCAACTCGGACACTACAAGGTCCTCGAGCCGTTGGGAGCGGGCGGTATGGGCGTCGTCTACCGGGCCCAGGACACCGTCCTTGGCCGGATGGTCGCGCTCAAGGTCCTGCCCACCACCGCCTCCACGGACGCCGAGGCGGGCAACCGGTTCCGGCGCGAAGCCCGCACCGCCTCCAGCCTGAACCACCCGAACATCTGCACGATCTACGGCTTCGACGAACAGGACGGCCGCTGCTATCTGGCGATGGAGCTACTCGAGGGCGAGACCCTCGACCGCCGCCTGGTCCAGGGCCCGCTCGACATGCGGGCGCTCACCGACATCGCCTCACAGGTCGCCGACGCCCTCGACGCCGCCCACAGCGAAGGCATCCTGCACCGCGACATCAAGCCGGCCAACATCTTCCTGACCAAACGCGGCCAGGCGAAGGTGCTCGACTTCGGCCTCGCCAAGCTCACCGCCGGCCGGCACGGCGCCGGCGTGGACGCCTCGACCACGGTCGAGCCGTCGCAGTTCACCAGCGTCGTCGGCACCACCGTCGGCACCGTCGCCTACATGTCGCCGGAACAGGCGCGCGCCGAAGCGCTCGACTCACGGACCGACCTGTTCTCGTTCGGCGTCGTGCTCTACGAGATGGCGACCGGGCGCGTGACGTTCCCGGGCAACACCACCGCGGTGATCTTCGACGGGATCCTCAATCGCGATCCGACGCCGGCCTCGGCGTTCAACCCGCAGGTCACCGCGGAGCTCGATCGCATCATCGCCAAGGCGCTGGAGAAGGACCGGACCCTGCGGTATCAGACGGCCGCCGATCTGCGCGTCGATCTGCAGCGGCTGCGCCGCGACTCGAGCACGCGGCGGGTATCGTCGGCGACGGTGAGCGCGGCCACGGCGCCGGCCGCGGCGCGGCCGTCGGATCCGACCGTGGCGCTGCCGCCGCCGCGCAACAGCATGATGGCGATCGATCCGGCCACGGTGATGACCACGGCCGTGCCGGCCACGACGTCGATCGCGGCGCCGTCGGGCGCGGCCCCGCCGACGCCGCCGCCGAGCGTACCGCGCGGCGCGACCGCCGCGGCCAGCCCGCCGACCCCGGCGCCGATGCCGGCGACGGCCCCGCCACCGAAGCGGTCGTCGACCTTGATGCTCGCCGCGGTCGGCGCGGTGGCCGCCGCGGTGCTGATCGGCGTCGTCGTGATGC
>CAYUAX010000268.1:0-5534 GCA_964442845.1 uncultured Bifidobacteriaceae bacterium
ATCGCAGGCGGCACCGGCGCCGACGCCGGCGCCAGCGCGACGGCGGGCAGCGCGAACGACGGCACCGAGACCAGGTCCACCGGCGGGGCCGGCGGTGGCGGCTCCGCAACGGCCACCGCCCCGAACGCCGCGAGCGACGGCATCGCCAGCTCGGCCGCGTGGGCCGGCGCGGTATCCGCGGCGGCGGCGGCGGCGGGCGCATCGAACACCGACGCATCCAGTGTCCAGGCGGGCGCCGGCATGTCGAGCAGATTCGGCGCCTCGACCTCCGGCGGCGGCTCGGGCAGCTCGACGTTCGGCATCAGGCGCTCGACCTTGGCCATGGCCAGGTCGAGTTCCATCGGCTGGGCGATGAGCGATGTCTCGGTCGCCAGCAGTTGCTCGAGGGCGCGCCGGGCGTCGAAGAGCGAGGCGAAGCTCCGCTCGTGCAGTTGCAGCGCCTTGGTCAGCCACGTCCGCAACCCGTCGGACAGCGGCGCATCCACCACGGTGGGAGTGCGCTGGCGGGCGCCGCCGACCAGCACCTGGAGCCGCTCGGGGAACTCGTCGTCGCGCAGGCGCCGGCCGATCACCAGCGACAGCACCGTCACGCCCACCTGGGCGGTGTCGCCGCGCGGCGAGATGGCCCGCGGTGCGGCCCCGGGGGGCGTGGCGATGCGCAGCTTGGCCCACAGCCGTTCCGCGTCCCAGCCAAGGGTCTCGATGGCTGGGCCGAGCACGTAGTCGGTCAGCACCAGCCGCCCCTGCGGCGTGAGCAGCAGGTGTTCGGGGCCGAGCGCGCCGCTGGCGGTGTCCTTGGCCTGCGATGCCAGCATCGCCGCCGTCGGCAGCAGCTGGCGCAACAGCAGCATCACCACGCCGATGTCGAAGGTGAGGTTCTCGGCCTCGGCGACGTCGAGCAGGTCGGACAGCCGCCACCCTTTCACGTATTCGGAGACCAGCGTGAGGCCGCCGTGCTCGTCGGTTTCGACGCGCAGGGCCTTGGCGTACGAGGTGAGGCGGAGGCCGGCGGCCTTGGTGACTCGCTCGCGCAGCGCCGCTTCGAAGCCGGGGTGGCCGCTGAGCGACGGGTCGAGATACAGCAGCTCGACCGGCGCCTCGTCGCGGCGGACGCGGGCCACACGACGGCCAAGACCGTCCACGAAGAGGGGGCTCGACTCGATCATGGGGACCCGGGGCGGCACTTCAAACTCCGCACCACCGCCGCTGCGGCCGGGCCGGCGCGTCGATCTCGCGCGATCCCCGGCGAATTCCGGGATCGGCGCCGCGGCACGGCCCCCCGCCGTCGCGAAACCGGCCGTGGGTTCCCGCCCCGGCGTTACAATCGCGTAATCCGCTCGACGGTCCTGGCCACCGGGCGTCGCACCGCGCGTCAGGGCTGTTACACTGCGCCGGTTCACACGGTTCTGCCAGCCGCGGCGCGCCAGCGCACCGCGCCGACGGGAGCCGCCTCGTTCGATGGATACAGTCGTCCTGCTGTCGCTGCTGGCCGGGTTCGCCACCGGCGCCCTTGCCACGTGGGTACTCGCGCGGGGCCAGTTCCGCCGCGAGCTGACCGAGTCGATCTCCACCCACCAGGCCACGGTGAGCGCCGCGCAGGCGTTGTTCCACCAGACCACCCGACGTCTCGGCGAGGTGCAGGGCGAACTGGTGCGGTCGCGCGAGGAACTCGACCGGACGCGGATCGCCGAATCGGCGCTGCGCGAGGAACTGGCCCGCACCACGGCCGAGCTCGAACACCAGCACAAGATCCTGCCGCAGCAGATGGCGGTGCTCGAACAGGCGCAGACGCAGCTGCGCGAGAGCTTCCAGGCCCTGGCCGGGTCGGCGCTGAAGTCGAGCAACGAAGAGTTCCTCAAGCTGGCTCACGAGCGCCTCTCGGGGCTGCAGAAGGATGCCGTCACCGAGATCTCGCGCAAGCAGCAGGCCTTCGACGAGCTGGTCTCGCCGATTCGCGACGTGCTGCAGCAGGTGGATCAGAAGCTCAGCGAGGTCGAGAAGAACCGCGTCGAGACCGGCGCCGAGATCTCGTCGCTGCTCGAGGCGATCGGCCGCAGCCAGACCCAGCTGCGCGCCGAGACCACCAACCTGGTGCGGGCGCTGCGCACGCCGACCGTGCGCGGGCGCTGGGGCGAGATGCAGCTGCGCCGGGTGGTCGAGATGGCCGGCATGCTCGAGTACTGCGACTTCCACGAGCAGACCAGCACCGCCACCGAGAACGGCCGCATCCGGCCCGACCTGCTGGTGCGGCTGCCCGGCGGCCGCACGGTGGTCGTCGACGCGAAGGCGCCGCTCGAGGCGTATCTCGACGCGCAGGACGCCACCGACGACCACACGCGCGACGCGAAGCTCGCCGATCACTCGCGCCAGGTCCGCGACCACATGACCAAGCTCGGCGCCAAGGGCTACTGGGAGCAGTTCCAGCCGTCGCCCGAGTTCGTGGTGATGTTCCTGCCCGGCGAGGCGATCTTCCAGGCGGCGCTGCAGCAGGACGCGCGGCTCATCGACTTCGGCGTCGGCGCCCAGGTGTTCCCGGCCAGCCCGCTCACGCTCATCGCGCTGCTGCGGGCGGTCGCCCACGGCTGGCGGCAGGAGCGGCTGACCCGCAACGCCGAACAGGTGAGCCGGCTCGGCAAGGACCTCTACGACCGCGTCAGGAACCTCACCGATCGCATGGAGACGCTGCGCAGCCGGCTCGACGGCACCGTGCGCGCCTTCAACGAGACGGTCGCCACGTACGAGGGCCGCGTGCTGGTCACGGCGCGGCGCTTCCGCGATCTCGGCGCCGCCACCGGCGAAGAAATCGGCGTCGTCGGCGAGGTGGAGACGACGCCGCGCTCGCCACACGGCGTGGCCCGGCTGTTCCTGGCCCACGCGAGCGCCGACGGCGACGCCGCCGTCACTCCGGTCGAGGACGTCCCGGCCGACGTCTTCGAACCCGACGCCTCGGCGGCCATCGCGAGCGACCGCTGACCCCGGACGCCGCCGGCCCGTCCGACGGCGCCATTCCGTCACTTCGTCTGCTGGAGGTTTTCGTGCGCCATCTGCTCCGCCCCGTCGCCCTCGCCGGTTCGTGCCTGCTCGTCGCCGCCTGCGGCAGCCCGCAGATGGAGCCGGCGTCGTCGAACGCGCCGGTCACCACGCCCGCGGCCGCGGCGCCGGCCGCGCCGGCCCCCGAGGCCACCTCCGTCACCGGCAAGCCGCTGGTGCCGATGGAACTCGCCAACCGCGCCGAGCTCGAGGCCAACCTGAAGAAGGCGGAAGACGACCTGGCCAAGGCGCCCGACAGCGCCGACGCCCTCATCTGGGTGGGCCGCCGCCAGGGCTACCTCTGGCAGTACAAGAACGCCATCGCCACGTTCACCAAGGGCATCGAGCGCTTCCCGGACGACGCCCGCTTCTATCGGCACCGCGGCCACCGCTACATCACCGTGCGCAACTTCGACGGCGCCATCGCCGACTTCGAGAAGGCGGTCACGCTGATCGCTGGCAAGAAGGACGAGATCGAGCCCGACGGCGCGCCCAACGCCGCCGGCGTGCCGCGCAGCACGCTGCAGTTCAACATCTGGTACCACTTGGCCCTCGGCTACTACCTGAAGGGCGACTACGACAACGCCAAGCGCGCCTGGCTCGAGTGCATGAAGGTGTCGAACAACGACGACTCGGTGACCGCGGTCAGCGACTGGCTGTGGATGACCTACATGCGGCTGGGCGACAAGGCCGCCGCGGCCAAGGTGCTGGAGCGCATCACGCCGAAGATGGACATCCTCGAGAACGGCTCGTACCACAAGCGGCTGCTCATGTACAAGGGCCTCGAGAAGCCCGAGGCGCTGCTCGACACGACCAACGCCGACGACCTGACCATCGCCACGCAGGGCTACGGCGTCGGCAACTACTACTTCGTGACCGGCGACACCGCCAAGGCGAAAGAGATCTTCGACCGCGTGCTGGCCGGCAAGCAATGGGCCGCGTTCGGCTACATCGCCGCCGAGGTCGACCGCGCGCAGATGAACTGACGCCGCGACCCGTGGGCGGGGCGGCGGGCACCGCGCCGCGCCCGTTCGACGGGTACCGGGCTACTGCTGGGCGAGGGCGCGCTCGAGCAGATCGGTGACACCGAGCAGGCCGGTCTCGACCACGACGTCCACGTCGATGGTCGAACGGGGCTCGCCGGCGAGACTGCTGGCGAGCGAACCGCCGACCGCGTAGCGCACACCGAGGGCGTCGAAGGCGCGGGCGACGGCCGCGGCGACGGCCCAGGGATCCGGGTCACTCACCGCGAAGGGAGCCATGCCCGGATTATGGCGCCGTTGACGCGGTGGCCTGGCGGCGCGAATAATGCCGTCCTTTGCGGGCCGGAAGCCCGCCGCTGGAGGTCGCGATGATCCGGTTCCTGTGCTCGGTCGTGTTCGCGCTGGCGTTTGCCGTGGCCGCGTCGGCCCAGGAGGGCGGCATGGCCCTTCCGAAGGTGCCCACGCCCACCGACGTCAAGCCGGGCAGCATCACTTGCGACGAGTGCCCGTACCCGTACCCGAGCAAATACCTCGACATCAGCGTCTACGGCCAGGACGTGCGCATCGCCTACATGGACACGCCGGCCCAGGGCACGCCCAACGGCCACACCGTCCTGCTGCTGCACGGCAACAACTTCGGCGGCTTCTACTTCAAGGCCATCATCGACGGGCTGACCAAGGAGGGCTTCCGCGTCATCACGCCCGACCAGATCGGCTACGGCCGTTCGTCGAAGCCGATTGCGCCGTACAACTTCAATTCGCAGGTGCGCAACACCTGGCGCATCCTGCAGCACGAGAAGATCGAGCGCGTGATGGTCATCGGCCACTCGATGGGCGGGATGATGGCGGCGCGCTTCGCCGTGCAGTTCCCGAAGGCCACCGAGCGGATCGTGGTCTACAACCCGATCGGCTTGACCGACGGCCGCTACGACCGGCCGATGACGCCGATCGAGGACGCCTACCGGTCGACCTTGAAGAACGACTATCAGTCGACGCGCGCCGGCCTCGGCCGCTACGTGGCGCACGACCCGTCGAAGTGGAACGACCAGTTCGAGACCTACACGCGCATCCGCTATTCGTGGACGCTGAGCAGCGACTGGCCCCGCCTGGCGATGGTGCAGGCGCTAATCGGCCAGATGCTCTACGCCGACCCGGTGGTCTACGACTGGTCGCACATCCAGGTGCCGACGCTGGCCTTCGGCGGCGCCGAGGACATGCTGCTCGGCCCGGCCAAGAACTTC
Source organism: uncultured Bifidobacteriaceae bacterium (assembly GCA_964442845.1). Lineage (GTDB taxonomy): Bacteria > Acidobacteriota > Vicinamibacteria > Vicinamibacterales > UBA2999 > CAWAYR01. The sequence continues at coordinate 5,255 of CAYUAX010000268.1, forward strand.
CAGGACCGCATGAAGGTGCTGGCCGACAGCGTGCCCAACAAGAACGGGCGGCTGCACCTCATCCCGGGACTGGGCCACGTGCCGCACCTCGAAGCGCCCGAGAAGGTGCTGCCGCCGCTCGTCGCCTTCCTGAAGGAGGGCGTGAAAGCGCCGACCTCGTCGGCGCGCCCCTGAGCGGACGCGGTGAGATTCGCTATCCGCAGTGTGACGGCGTGATCTGCTAGCCGCTAGAGCGTTTTTCACAGGGATGTAGCGACGCGATAGCCGGCGTGCTGCATGT
>CAYUAX010000269.1:0-5477 GCA_964442845.1 uncultured Bifidobacteriaceae bacterium
ACCTGGTGATGACCACACAGACGATCGCCGTGACCGAGTCGGTGACGGTGACCGCCGAGCTGAGTCCGATCTTCAGCTCGTCGCGGACCGGGGCGGCGACCTCGGTCGGCCGGGAAGAGATCGCGGTCCTGCCGACCCTCAGCGGCCGCCTGTCCGACGTCACTCGCCTGACACCGCAGGCCAGCAATAACGGCTTCGCCGGCAATGACAACCGGATGAACAACATCACCGTCGACGGGTCGTCGTTCAACAACTCGTTCGGCCTCGGCGGGCAGCCCGGCGATCGCACCGGCGTGGCGGCGATCTCCCTGGAGGCGCTCGAGCAGATCCAGGTCAACGTCGCGCCCTTCGACGTCCGCCAGGGCAGCTTCATCGGCGCCGGCGTCAACTCGGTGACCCGCAGCGGGACCAACCGTTTCGTCGGCTCGGTGTACCACCGGTTCCGCGACCAGGACTGGGTCGGCACCGAAGCCAAGGGCCAGGTCGTCAACCCCGGCACGTTCACCTTCAGGAACAGCGGCGGCTACCTGGCCGGACCGATCGTGCGGAACCGGCTGTTCGCGTTCGCCAACTACGAGGACCAGCTCGACAAGCGGCCGTTGACGACGTTCCGGGCCAACCAGGGCGGCGAGCCCGTGGGCGGTCAGGTGACCCGGGTTCTGGCCTCGGATCTCACCACCCTCAGCGGGTTCCTGAGCTCGAACTTCGACTACGATACCGGCCCGTTCGACGGCATCGACGACGAGACGCCGGCCAAGCGGTTCCTCATTCGCAGCGACTACAATCTGAGCGCCGCCAACAAGCTCAGCCTGCGCTACACGCACCTGAATTCGTTCACCGATGTCGGCTTGTCCAACTCGGCCTCGGCCCTGCAGGGCCGCACCGGCGGCAGCACCCAGTACCTGAGCTTCCAGAACTCCAACTACAAGATCCTCGAGAACATCCGCTCCGGCATCGGCGAGCTGAACACGGTGATCGGCGGCAGCATGTCGAACCAGATCCAGGTCGGCTACACCTACCAGGACGAGAGCCGCGACTCGCGCGGCTCGCTGTTCCCGTTCGTCGACATCTTCGAGGGCGGCGCCAACTACACGTCGTTCGGCTTCGAGCCGTTCACCGTCAACAACGAGCTGCGCTACAAGACGTTCCAGATCCAGGACAACTTCACGAAGTACACGAGCCGGCATTCGATCACGGCCGGCGCCTACCTGGAGAAGTACCGCTCCGACAACGTGTTCTTCGGCTGCTGCCCGCAGAGCGCCTACTCGTACAACTCGCTGGCCGACTTCTACACCGACGCGCTCGACGCCCGCGCCAATCCCAACCGCACGGTCTCCCCGGTGACCCTGCGAGCGTTCCAGGTCCGCTGGGCCAACATTCCCGGCCAGGACAAGCCCGAGCAGCCGCTCGACGTCTGGTACGGCGCCGGATACCTCCAGGACGAATGGAGGCCGCGTAACAACCTGACGGTGACCGCCGGCGTGCGCTTCGACCTCTCGGCGTTCGAGAACACCGCCTACAGCAACCCGGCGGCCGACGCCCTGACCTTCCGGTCGGAGACCGGCTCCCCGGTCAGCTACGTGACCGGCGAGATGCCCAGCACCAAAGTGCTGTGGTCGCCGCGGGTCGGCGTGAACTGGGACGTGTTCGGCAACCAGTCGACCCAGCTGCGCGGCGGCGGCGGGCTGTTCAGCGGCCGTCCCGCCTATGTGTGGATCTCGAACCAGATCGGCAACACCGGCGTGCTGATCGGCGAGCGAATCGAACTGGCGCCGGGCACGGCGTTCCCGTTCTCCGCCAACCCCGATCGCTACAAGCTGGCGGCCACCGGCGCCGGAGCGGCCAGTTACGCCCTGAACGTGACCGATCCCGACTTCAAGTTCCCGCAGGTCTGGCGTGCCAACGTCGCTCTCGACCGCAAGCTCCCGGGCGGGCTGATCAGCACGACGGAGTTCCTCTACGCCAAGGACGTGAACGGCGTCTACTACTTCAATGCCAACCTGCCGGCGGCGCAGTCGTCGTTCGCCGGGGTCGACGCCCGGCCGCGATGGGTGGGCACGGCGTGTGCCGGAACGGGACAGGCCGGCGGCTGTGTCAACCGCATCAACAACGCGACCGGCAACCAGGTCACCCAGGCGCTGGTGTTGAAGAACGGCAACCGCGGCAGCTCGTGGAACTTTGCGCAGACCCTGTCGGTGAACACTCGATTCGGCTTGATGGTGCGCAGCGCCTACAGCTACGGCGAATCCCGCACCATCTCCGACCCGGAGTCGACGGCCGCCACCAGCTTCGCCCGCAACAGCCATTCCGCCGATCCGAACAATCCCGGCAACCAGATCTCGATGTGGTCGCCCGGGCACCGCGTCTTCGCGCTGGTCAACTACAGCCGGCGCTACTTCGGCTTCGGCGCGACGTCGCTGTCGCTGTTCTGGGAAGCCCAGCACAGCACAGTGACGAGCTCGTCGCGCTTCAGCTACGTGTTCGCCGGCGACATGAACGGCGACGGCGTGGCCGGCAACGACCTGATCTACATTCCGCGCGACACCTCGGAGATGAACTTCTCGACCTTCGTGGCCGGCGGCCGCACCTTCACGGCGGGCGAACAAGCGGCGGCCTTCGAGGCCTACATCGCCCAGGACAAGTACCTGAGCAAGAACCGCGGCCGCTACGCCGGTCGGAACGGTGGCGTGATGCCGATCTTCAGGCGCGCCGACCTGTCGCTCACCCAGGACATCTTCAAGGATCTGGCCGGCCAACGGCACAGCTTCCAGGTCCGCGCCGACATCGTCAACGTCGGCAATCTGCTCAACAGCAAATGGGGAGTGGCGCAGCGACCCATCGCCTCGATCAACAACAACAACCAGCTGCAGATTCTCACCAACCCCGCCGTCGACGCGACGGGGCGGGCCACCTACCGCCTGGCGGTGGTGAACAACGAACTGCTCGGCCGCACGTTCCAGACGTCGGCGCAGACGTCCGACGTCTGGCAGTTCATGCTGAGCCTGCGCTACAACTTCAACTGACGGCGCCGCCGCGTCGGCGGCGTTCGAGCGGCCGGGTCCGCCTCACGCGGCCTGGCCGTTCGTGCGTACGGGCGCCGGCGGGCCGCCGCGGTCAGCGGCAGAGGCTCGGCCCGCGCGCCAGATCGGCCTCGGCGGCGATCACGCCGAAGGCATTCCAGTTGGGCTCGGCGGCGATCCGCTGCAGTAACTCGCAGGCGCGCTCCCCGTCGCCGTTGGCGCCGGCGTGCACCGCCAGGCCGTAGCCGATCGTGACCAGGCGGTTCTCGTTCTTCGTCGCCGGCGTCAACGCCGTCAACTCGTCGACGTCGCCGCGGTAGAAGCGCAGCGCCGTGTAGTACGCCTCGTTCTCTCCCACCGTGAGGCCGGCGGCAAACGGCGCCAGCAGCGCCTTGGCGTCGTCATGGCGGCCAGCCCGCCGCAGGCTGCGATAGAGCCAGTCGCTGATGGCGACGCGGTCGTTGGCGGTGGCGCGGGTGGTGGTGCAGCTGCGCCAGCCGGACGGCAGCGGGCCGGGCGTCGTGGCGTCGAGGCACCCCTGGTAGGCCCGGGCCGCGGCGTCGTAGTCGCCGCGCAGGTAGTGCGCCAGGCCCAGGTGGTAGCGCACGTCGAAGCTGGTCGGAGCCAGCGCGGCGGCCTGCTCGAGGTCGGCGACGGCCAGGTCGAAGCGGCGGATCGAGATGTAGCGATGGCCGCGGAAACGCAGCAGCCGGACGTCGCGTGGGGCCAGGGCGAGGCCGCGGCCGTAGAGGTCGATGGCGGCGTGGAACTGGAGCGCGGCGTCGCGGGCGCGGGCGGCCGCGAGCACCAGGTCGACGTTGCGGGGGTCGGCGGCGAGCGCGGCATCCGCGGCGGCGATGGCCCCGTCGGCGTCGCCCCTGGCGAACACCTCCCGGCCGAGCAGCGTCGTCAACTCGGGACGACGCTCGGCAGCCGGGGCCTGGGCCCCGACCGGCCCGGTCAGCGCCAGCGTCGCCAGCCCGCCCGCCATCAGCCGTCTCATCCGCGTCATGCCGTCCTCCCGTCGGGCGCAGGGCCCGCCGGAACGGGAGTATACGAGCCCCTGGGGTCAGGCCGTCTGGGCGTTCCGGACGGCGACCGCCACCAGCTCTTTGAGCAGCTTGGCGGCGACCCGGGCGGTCAGATCGCGGACGTCGTGGCGGGGGTTGTACTCGACGACGTCGGCGCCGGCGATCGGGGCGCGGATGCGATGCAGCAGGGCGATGACGTCGCGCGTCGACAGGCCGCCCGGTTCCGGATGGGCCACCCCGGGGGCGAACGCCGGGTCGAGGCCGTCGAGGTCCAGCGAGACGTACAGCGGCCCTTGGAGCGCTTCGATCGGCGCCGCCGCCCAGCGGTCCATCCCGTAGACCTCGACGCCGAAGCGCGCCGCCTGAGCCTTCAGATGCGGCGTCTGGGTGCGCACCCCGACCTGCACGAGGCGCCCGGCGAGCCCCTCTTCCATCACCCGGGCGAACGGACAGGCGTGGGAATAGCGGTCGACCTGACCAGGAATCGGGCGAAGCTCCGCCGCGGCGTCGTCAGGCGCCATGGCGGGCGCGAAGGCCGGAAACTCGTCGTAGAGGTCGCCGTGGGCGTCGATGTGGAGCACCGTGACCGGTGAACGGCCCCGAAAGGCGCGCAGGGCGGGATAGGTCACCGAGTGGTCGCCGCCGAGCAGCAGCGGCACCAGACCGGCATCGAGCAGCGCCGACACCCCGGCCTCCATCGCGGCGCGGGCTGGCGCCGCGTCGTCCGGCAACGCCAGGTCGCCGCGGTCGTCGAGGCCGGCGGGCTCCACGGCGACGCCCAGTTCGGTCGCGCTGTTGGTGGAGGGCGACCACAACGCGCGGCGGATCAGCGGCGGGGCGGCGGCGGCGCCGCGCGCGAAGGACGACGAGCGGTCCCAGGGCAGACCGAGGAGGCCGATGCGAGGGGCGTTGGACATCGAGACGCCGGAGCGCGCGGCCGGCGGCGGCGCGCAAAAAGAAACGGGCCGCCCCTGGGGGACGGCCCGCCATGATCGCGAACGAGGGCGCGGTTAGTTGGCGCCCGACTGGGCCGCCGCGGCCTTGCGCATGCCTTCGGTGATGATGCCGACCTTCTCGACACCCGCACCCTTGGCCGCGTCGATGACCGCGACGATGTCGCCGTAGCGCAGCACGCCGTCGCCGGCGATGAACATCGTCTTGTCCTTGCGCTCCTCGTAGATCTTGCGCAGCATCTCCTCGAGATCCTGCAGCTTGACGTCCTGCTTGTTCACCGAGATGACCTTCTGCCCGGTGTACTCCAGCACGATCTGCGAGATGTCGAGAGTCTTCTGGTCCTTGGTCTTGGTCTCGGCCGGCAGGTTGACGTCGATGCCCTTCTGCGACAGCGGCAGGGCGGCCATGAAGATGACCAGCAGCACGAGCAGCACGTCGATCATCGGCGTGATGTTCATGTCGCCATTGGCTT
>CAYUAX010000270.1:0-5440 GCA_964442845.1 uncultured Bifidobacteriaceae bacterium
GACATGAACGACCGGGCCCTGCGGCGCATCGCCGCCGGCATGGGCGGGCGTGAGAACGGCCCGGCGCGCGAGACCGGCTTCATCATCACCGCCGCGTCCGAGGTCATGGCGATCATGGCGCTGGCCGAGAGCCGCGCCGACTTGCGCGCGCGCCTCGGACGGATCGTCGTCGGCTTCAGCTACGACGGCACGCCGGTCACCGCCGCCGACCTCAAGGCCGTCGGCCCGATGATGGTGCTGCTCAACGACGCGCTGCTGCCCAACCTGGTGCAGACGAGCGAGGGCGCGCCGGCCATCGTGCACTGCGGGCCGTTCGCCAACATCGCGCACGGCACCAGCAGCGTGCTGGCGCAGCGCCTCGGCCTGCACCTGGCCGACTACGTCGTCACCGAGGCCGGCTTCGGCGCCGACCTCGGCGCCGAGAAGTTCTTCGACATCGTGATGCCGATGTGCGGCCACGTGCCGTCGGTGGCGGTGATGATCGTCACGCTCAAGGCGCTGCGGGCGCAGGGGGGCGCGCCAGACGGACCGGTGGCGGGCGGCTTCCCGAACCTGGCGCGTCATGCCGAGAACGTCCGGCGCTGGGGTGCGCAGCCGGTGGTGGCGCTCAACCGCTTCGCTGCAGACAGCGAGGCCGACCTGCAGGCGGTGCTCGACTACTGCGCGTCGATCGGTGTCGAGGCGGCCCTCTCGGAGGGCTACCTGAAGGGCGGACCGGGCATGACGGCGCTGGCCGAGCGCGTCGTGGCCGCCGCGGACCGTGCCGACACCTCGAAGGTGGCGCCGCTCTACGGGCCCGAGCTGACGCTCGAGCAGAAGATCACCAAGGTGGCCACCACCGTCTACGGGGCCGCCGGCGTCACGTTCAAGGCCGGCGCGAAGACGCGCCTCGCGCAGTTCGCGGCGGGCGGCTACGGCCACCTGCCTGTGTGCATCGCCAAGACGCAGTACTCGTTCAGCGACGACCCGAAGCTGATGGGCGCGCCCTCGGGCTGGACCCTGACCATCTCCGACGCCTCGCTCTCGGCCGGCGCCGGGTTCGTGGTGGCCACCGCGGGCAGCATGATGCTCATGCCCGGCCTGGGCAAGGTGCCGCAGGCGCAGAAGCTGGACGTCACGGACGGCGGCGAGATCGTCGGCATGGAGTACTAGGCCGACGTCCTTGCCGGAGCCGGGTCCCGGGGCTCGGGTCCCGGTTCCGGACAGCTCCCGCCCTCCGCGCCGGCGGCGCCGGCGGCCATGTCGATTCGGGCCGGCGTCGCTCGTCATTGGGGCAGATGCGCTCGTGTGACGGCCCCGACACGCGGGGCCCGCGACCCGAGACCCGAAGGAGAGCCGCGCCATGCCCCAGTTCATCCTCCTCCTCCACGACGACCCCACCACCTTTGCCGCCCTCTCGCCCCAGGAGATGCAGGGCGTGATCGAGCGCTACATGGCCTGGAGCGCGCGTCTCCGCGAGCGCGGACAGCTCGTGGGCGGCGAGAAGCTCAAGGACGGCGAGGGCCGGGTGCTGCGCGCCCGCAACGGCGGGATGGTGGTCAGCGACGGCCCCTACGCCGAGGCGCGGGAGGTGATTGGCGGCTACTTCCTCCTGCAGGCTGCGAGCTACGACGAGGCGCAGCGCCTCTGCGCCGACTGCCCGCACCTGGACTTCGGCGCCATCGAGGTCCGCGAGATCCAGCCCATCGCCTGAGCCCGCACGATGGGTGACGTTCCGACCCTCGTCGACCATGTGTTCCGCCGCACCGCGGGGCAGATGGTCGCCGCCCTCGCGCGCCACCTCGGCCCGCGCCACCTCCAGCTCGCGGAGGAGGCCGTGCAGGAGGCGCTGGTCTCGGCGCTGCAGACGTGGCCCTTCCGCGGCGTGCCCGAGCGCCCGGAGGCGTGGCTCTTCCAGGTGGCGCGGCGGCAGGCCATCGACCGGTTGCGGCACGCGCGCATGGCCGATGGCTACGCGCCGGTGCTCACCCGGGCGGCGGCGGTGGACGCCCCCCCGCCCGAGGCGCGACTCGCCTCCGAACTGGCGCCGCTCGCCGACGACGAACTGACGCTGATGTTCCTGACGTGCCACCCGGGGCTCTCGCCCGAGTCGCGGGTGGCGCTCACCCTGAAACTGGTGGGTGGGTTCGGCGTGCCCGAGATCGCACGCGCGTTGCTGGCCGAGCCCACCGCGGTCGCGCAGCGGCTGGTCCGCGCCAAGCGCCAGCTGCGCGACCTCGACGCGCCGTTCGCCCTGCCGGATGCCGAGGCGATCCGCGAGCGGCTCGCCTCGGTGCAGCACACGCTCTACCTGCTCTTCACGGAGGGCGTGGCGCCGACGGCCGCTGACGCGGCGGTGCGCGCCGACGCGGCCGCCGAGGCGCTGCGCCTGGCGACACGCCTGGCCGACGACGGGCGGACCGCGACGCCCTCCACGCACGCCCTGCGGGCCTTGATGCTGCTGCACGCGGCCCGCGTGCCGGCGCGCGAGGACGCCGCCGGTGCTGCCGTGGTGCTTCGTGACCAGGACCGCGGGAGGTGGGACCGCCGCCTCATCGACGAGGGGCTCCGCGCCCTCGACCGTGCCGCCTGCGGCGACGAGGAGACGCGGTACCACATCGAGGCGGCCATTGCCGCCTGCCACGCCGTGGCCCCGAGCGTCGAGGGCACCGACTGGCCGGCGATCCTGGCCCACTACGACATCCTCGCGGCACGGTGGCCGTCGCCGATGGTGACGCTCAACCGCGCGGTGGCGGTGGGGGAGGTCCAGGGGCCCGCCGCCGCGCTGGCCGCGCTGGCGCCGCTGCAGGCGCTCACCGCCGTCACGCGGTTGCCCGTCTACCACGCCGTGCGGGGCGACATCCTGGCTCGCCTGGGCGAGGCGGCCGCCGCGAAGGCGGCCTTCGCCGAGGCGCTGGCGCGCGGCCCGGGGGCCGCGGACCGCCGCGTGCTGGCGGCCCGACTGCAGGGACTATAATTTCCGGCGGCCATTCCTCGGAGGACCGGGGATCGTGGGTCGATGCCGTGGCGGCCCCCGCCGCCATCACGGCCCAGGCGGTCGGGAGCCCTGTGGAATACCTCATCAAGCAGTATCCGCTCGAGAGCGGCGCGCTCGAGATCGAGTACATCGAGGAGTTCTTCGGCGAGTACACGCGCCGCAAGACGGCCAAGGAAGTCGTCGAACGGCTGCGCGATCGCGAGTCGTTGATCCTGATGGCGGAGGCGGCGCTGCCCGACGATCCGAGCACGTTCGTGCCCGTGTCGTACAAGGTGGTGCACGAGATCCGCCCCGAAGAGACGGTGCCGAAGCTGCGCGATCTGGTCGAGCGGCTGCAGGGCTACGTGCAGTTCGACGGCCGCAAGGTGCTCTACTCGTGGATCGGCGCGACGCGCCGCGACTGGCGCGGCCAGGGCCACTTCCGCGCCCTCACCGAGCAGTCGGAGGCGTGGGCGGTGGCGCTCGGCTACCAGGAAGTGGTGGTCAAGACCAAGAACCGCTTCTACGACATGCGCGCCGTGCTGGCGCAGCTCGGTTTCGACGTGATCAAGCTGGAGCCGGCCGACGATGTCGCCGAGTCGAAGGTCTACCTGAGCAAGCAGCTCCGCGCCGAACTGGTGAGCGGCCATCGCAGCCGCCGGACCGTGGTCCGCGCGGGCGACTGAAGAACCGGGGCTCGGGTCTCGGGGCTGGTGCCGGCCGAGTAATACCTGTCGGCCCAGACTCTTCTTCCCGTTCCGCCGGACCTTGTTCGGCACTCAGCGGCGGCGCTGCGCAGTGGTGCACAGCTCGGCGCTCACGGCCGCGCGGCACGCCCCGTGCTCTCTCGGCGGCCAGGACCCGCCATGGACAAGCGACGTCGCGCTCGCAAGAAGACCCGGCTGCCGGCACGGTTCGGGGCCACCCGCCCGGAACGCCTCGGCCTCATCACCGATGCGTCGGCTCACGGCTTCTATCTGTCCACCAATGCGGTGCTCTCCCGCGGCACGGTGGTGCAGGTGCAGGTGAGGATGCCAGGCTGCGAGCCGCTGCTGCTCGAAGGCCGCGTCACGCGCACCCGGCGGGTCGCCTCGCAGCTCGTCACGCTGGCCACCGGCGGCATGGGCGTCCACCTCGAGAACCCGCCGCCCAACTGGCGCGACGGCCTGGCGCTGCCCGACGAGACGTAGGATCTGCGCGTCGAGCGCGGCGACGGCTACTCGGCGCGCAACGCCGACACCGGATCGACGCGCGTGCCGACCCGCGCCGGCACGTAGCTCGCCAGCAGGCCGGCGGCGACGAGCAGCGCGGCGACCGCGGCCAGCGTCACCGGATCGCCCGGGCCGACGCCGAACAGCATGGATCGGAGCGTGGCCGAGAGCGGCACGGCCAGGGCCGCGCCCACCAGCACCCCGCCCAGCACCATCACCAGGCTTTGGCGCAGCACCAGACGCACGACGTCACCGGGTTGCGCGCCTAGCGCAAGCCGCACGCCGAACTCGCTGCGCCGCTGCGACACGCCGTAGGCCACCACGCCGTAGACGCCGATGGCCGCCAGCAGCAGTGCGGCGGCGGCGAACGCCCCGAGCGCCGCCGAGGCGACCCGTGGCCGCCGCAGCGATCGCGCCACGACGTCGTCGAGCGGCCGGACGTCCGACACCGGCTGGTTCGGGTCGACCTCGCGGATGACCGCGGCCACCGCCAAGCCCAGCGTCTCGGCCTCGGCGGCGGCGGAGCGGACGACGAAGGTCAAGGCGCCGACGGGCAGTTGGGCGAACGGCAGGTAGATCGTCGGCCGCTGCTCGGCGTCGAGGCTGGCCAGGGTCACGTCGCCGACGACACCGACGATCTCCTGGGTCTCGCCGAGCGAATCGGCGAGGCGGCGGCCCAGCGGCGACACGTCGGCCGACAACTGCCGGACGAAGGCCGCGTTGACGATGGCCACGCGGGGACGGTCGGCGTTGTCGGCGTCGGTGAACTCGCGCCCTTGCAGCAGCGGAATCCTCAGGGTCGCGAAATAGCCGGGGGAGACGGGCCGGTAATCGGCGACCGGCCGCTCCCCCGGGGGCGGTTCGGGTTGATCGGCGAGCATGAACGACGAGCCGATGCCCGGGTTGCCGTCGAGTGGCAGGAACGACGTGACCGCCGCGGCGGTCACTCCCGGCAGCGTCCGGAGCCGGGCGATGACGTCGTTTGCGAACGTCACCTCCGTCTTCTGCGCCGCCGCGCCCAGCCGCGACACCCGAGCGGTCAGCACTTGCCGCGGCTCGAAGCCGGGATCGACATCCTGCAGCGCGAGATAGCTGCGCCCGAGCAGCGCCGCGCCCGACAGGATCAGCGTCGCCGCCGCGACCTCGCCCGCCACCAGCCAGCCGCGCAGCCGCTGCCGACCGCCGACGCCGCCGCGTCCGCCCTCGCGCAGCGCGTCGCCGACCGCCGCCCGGCGCGCGCCCAGCACGGGTCCGATGCCGCAGGCCACCGCCG
>CAYUAX010000271.1:0-5409 GCA_964442845.1 uncultured Bifidobacteriaceae bacterium
ACCCGGCCCTTGTAGACGTTGCCGACGACGCCGCGGCTGCGCTCGCGCTCGATGAACACTTCGGCGAGCAGGTCGTCCTCGAGAATGGCCACCCGGGTCTCGTGCCCGTTGGTGGCGATGATCATTTCCTTGGTCATGGTCGGAACCGCATGGGGTTGGGGCGAGGCGACGCCTCGCTAATTCGTGAAGCGGCGCATCTTGACGCCGAGAACGAGGCCGAAACCGGCCAGCGTGGCGATCATCGAGGAGCCGCCGTAGCTCATGAGCGGCAGCGTCAGCCCCTTGACCGGCGCCAGACCGGCCGACATGGTGATGTTGTAGACGACCTGGAAGGTGAAGCTCGCCAGCACGCCGAGCACCACGAACGTGCCGACGCGATCCTTCGACAGCCGGGCCGCGTCGAGCGAGCGCATGATGACGAAGAGGTACAGCGCCAGCGCCACGACGACGCCGGCGAAGCCCTGCTCCTCGGCCAGCACCGAGAAGATGAAGTCGTTGTGGGCCACCGGCAGGAAGCGCAGCTGGCCTTGCGTGCCCTGCATGAAGCCCTTGCCGAGCCCGCCGCCCGACCCGACGGTGATGCGCGCCTGGATCTGCTGGTAGCCGGCGCCGCGCGGGTCCTGCTCCGGGTCGAGGAACGTGACGATGCGCGACTTCTGGTAGTCCTCGAGCGCGAAGCTCCAGGCGATCGGCGCCAGCACCACGGCGACGACGGCGCCGATGGCCAGGTAGCGCATCGAGAGGCCGGCCGCGAACACGATCGCGCCGAGCACCGGCAGCAGCGTCACCGCCGTGCCCAGGTCGGGCTGCCGGGCGATGAGCACCAGCGGCACCAGCGTGAGCACGGTGGCGAGGAACAGGTCCTGATTCGACAGCTCGGCCTTGCGGCTCTCGCCGAGCAGTTTGGCCAGCACCAGGGCGACGCCGGCCTTGACGAACTCCGACGGCTGCAGGTTGAAGACGCCGAGGTCGAGCCAGCGCCGCGAGCCGCCGCGCACCGCGCCGAACAGCAGCACCGCCAGCAGCAGCACCAGCAGCCCGAGGTAGATCCAGTGGGCCTTGTCCACCAGCGACCGGTAGTCGACCGAAAGGCAGACCACCATCGCGCCGAGACCGAGGCCGATCGCGTAGATCTGCGTCCAGTACTCGCGGCTGGCGCCGCCGGTGGTGCTGAAGATCATCGCCACGCCGAGGAGCGCCAGGGCGAGGACGGCCGCCAGCAGCGGCCAGTCGAGGTGCGAGGAGAGGCGGCGCTCGAACACGCTAGTGGACGCCGGCGCCGCCGCCGGCGGTGGCGACGCGGGTGGGGGCGGGCGCGATGAAGCCGGGCGTCCCGGGCACGGGGGCCATCACCGGCAGCGGCCGCCCTTCCTTCCGCGCGTAATAGGTCTCGATGATGTGGCGGGCGATCGGCGCCGCGAGGTAGCCGTGCTCGGAATGTTCGGCGAACACCACTCCGGCCAGTTCGGGGTTGTCGCGCGGCACCATGAACACGAACCAGCCGTGATCGCGCAGGTCCTTGCCGCTGCCGCGCGCCCGCTGGCGCCCCTGCAGCGAGATCACCTGGGCGGTGCCGGTCTTGCCGGCCACGTCGCGGCCGGCGATCCTGGCCCGTCCGGCGGTGCCGGCGCCGTTCACCGCCAGCCACAGCCCGTCGTGAACGCCCGCGACCGTCTCGGGCTTGAGCGTCACCGGGGCCCCCGCCGGCGCGGCCTCGACCGGTTGCCAGTCGCCGCCGGTGGAGGTCGCCTTGACCAGCCGCGGCGTCACCCGCGCACCCTGGGCCACCGACGCCATCATCACCGCCATCGCCATCGGCGTGACCGAGACCTGCCCCTGGCCGATCGCCACCGAGATGGTCTCGCCGGGGTACCAGCGCTCGCCGGTCCGCTGCTTCTTCCACTCGGTGGACGGGATGATGCTCTCGACCTCGTTGGGCAGGTCCACGCCCGACTTGGTCGCCAGTCCGAGCTTCTCGGACCACTCGTGGATCCGGTCGACGCCCAGCTGGTTGCCGACCGTGTAGAAGAACGTGTTGCACGACTTCTCGAGGGCGTGGCGGACGTCCATCCAGCCGTGGTGGCCGAGGCACTGGAAGAAGCGGCCGTAGAAGGTGCCGCCGCCAGCGCAGAAGATCTTGGTCTCCGGGGTGATGACGCCTTCCTCGAGCGCCGCGGTGGCCATCACCACCTTGAAGGTCGAGCCCGGCGAGTAGCGGCCCTGGATGGCCCGGTTCTGCAGCGGCCGCAGCTCGTCGGTGTTGAGCTGCTGCCAGGTGGCGCGGTCGATGCCCGCGGCGAAGGCGTTGGGGTCGTAGGCGGGCAGACTCACCAGCGTGAGGACGTCGCCGCTCCGCGGGTCGAGGACGACGGCCGACCCCCAGTAACCCGTCGTGCGGAACCCCTCTTCGGCCGCCCGCTGCATCGAGGCGTCGAGGGTCAGCTGGATGCGCCGGCCCTCGAGCGGCTTCTCTTCGTCGAGCACGCGAATCTCGCGGCCCAGGCTGTTGACGACGACCCGCCGGGCGCCGTCCTCGCCCATCAGCACGCGGTTGTAGGTGCGCTCGAGCCCCGACTGGCCGATGACCGTGCCGCTGGTGATGCCGTCGGCATCCGACACCTGCTGTTCGCTGGCCTCGCCGACGTAGCCGAGCAGGTGCGCGCCGAGGGCCTGCGCCGGATAGCGACGCGTCGGCACCTGCTGGACCACGACGTCCGGCAGCTCGAAGTCGAGCCGCCGCGCCGTGACCGCCGCCACCTGGGCCAGAGTGGCGTCCTGCACCATGACCACCGGGCGGTAGGCGGGCTCGCGGCGCTGGCGCTCGAGGTTGTCGCGCAGTTCCTGCGGATCCTTGCCGACCACCTCGGCGAGCAGCCGCACGGTGCGGTCGAGGTCGCGCGAGTGCTCGCGCATGATCGAGATGTTGAACGAGGCGCGGTTCTCGACCAGGACTTCGCCGTGGCGGTCGAAGATGACGCCGCGCGGGGCGCGCAGCGGCAGCGTCCGCTGATGGTTGTTCTCGGCCATCTCGCGGAACTTGGCGTGCTGGAAAATCTGGAAGTACCAGAAGCCGCCGAGCAGCAGGGCGAACACCACGCCGACGGCGGCGCGCAGCATCCCCACCCGCGCCTGCAGGCGCCGGCGGTCCTCGACCACGGCCATGCTGGTAATGCGCACCCTGTTACACCCAGTCCTTCAGATTATCGGTCTTCAGCGCTTCACACGCATCCCCCGACTGGCCCGGCGGCGTTCGAGCAGCCGTGGCACGGCGTCCACCGCCCGCACCCCGACCACCCCGACCACGGCGTTGCCGACCGCCTGGACGGCCACCGAGGGCACCGGGTCGGGAAACGAGCGCAGCCCGAGGAGCGTGTACAGCCCCATGAACAGCACGGCGTGGGCCACGGTGGCGGCGGCGAAGATCAGCAGCCGGGGCACGGTGGCGGTGACGATGAACTGGGTGGCGAACCGGCCGGCGGCGAACCCGACCAGCGTCTTGGCCAGGCCCCCCATCCCCAGCACGCCCGACGACAGGGCGTCCTGGACCAGCCCGCCGACCGTGCCGGCCAGCAGGCCCGTCATGGGGCCGAACGCCAGCGCCGCCGAGACCACCACCACCAGCACCAGGTCGACCGGAACGGCGCCGCGGACGACGCCGGTGACCGTGGTCTGCAGGACCAGCGCCACGGCCAGGGCGGCGACGACGCCGGCCAGCCTCACGGCTGGGCCTCGGGCGCCGGCGGGTTCAGCACGACCAGCACCTCTTCGAGGCGTGAGACGTCGACCGCGGGCGTGACGGCGATGACGTGGTACAGCCCGTCACCCCGGTCCACCCGCTCGACGGTGCCGATGGCGAAGCCCTTGGGATAGAGGCCGTCGATCCCGGAGGTGACCACCAGGTCGCCGGCCTTGACGTCGCCGGTCGTGGCCACGAAATCCATGCGCAGCGTGCCGTCGCCGACGCCGACCACCACCCCCTGCACCCGGGTCCGCTCGATCAGGGCGCCGGCGGCGGCGTTGCGATCGATCAGCAGCTGCACCAGGGCGGCCCGCGCGCTGGGCTGGGTGATGCGGCCGACGACGCCGGCTGGGGCGACGACCGCGAGGTTGGCGGCCAGGCCGTCGCGGGTGCCCTTGTCGATGGTGATGGTGCGGAACTCGGGGCTGGCGCCGGTGCCGATCACGTCGGCGCCGGTGGTGGCCAGCGGGGTGCGGGCGCGGAACTCGAGCAGCGCGCGCAGCGACTCGGCGCGCTCGGCGGCGACCCGCTGCTGCTGCAAGGCCACCTGCAGCGCGCCGACCTCGGTGCGCAGCGCCTCGTTCTCGGCGCGCACCTGGCGCAGCGCCAGGTAGCCATCCCACACCCCACGGACGCTGCCGAGGACACCGGCCGCGCCGCGTTGCGCCTCGGCGACACCGCCGAAGACCACGGCGTGGAAGATGGTCACGCCGGTGCGGGTCGTCGCCTGCAGAGAGATCAGCGCCACGTGCAGGGCGAGCGCCACCCCGAGGACGAGTCCCGGCCGTTGGCCGATGTCGGCGAGTGCCATCAGGGTGCGCGACCGTCGGTCGCTGGTTCAGGGGTCGGGGACCGGGGGCCAGGGACCAGGATCAATCGATGGCGATCTTGCGCAGCAGATCGAAGTTCGACAGCATCTTGCCGGCCCCGAGCACCACCGACGAGAGCGGGTCCTCGGCGTTGGTCACCGGCAGGCCGGTTTCCTCGCGCAGGCGCTTGTCGAGGTTGCGGAGCATCGACCCGCCGCCGGTCAGCACGATGCCGCGATCGACGATATCGGCCGACAGTTCGGGCGGGGTGCGCTCGAGGGCGACGCGCACGGCGTCGACGATCACGTTGACCGTCTCGGCCAGCGCGAGGCGGATTTCCTCGTCGGTGATGGTGATGGTCTTGGGCACGCCTTCGATCAGGTGGCGGCCCTTGATCTCCATGGTCGTCGTCTCGTCGAGCGGGAAGGCCGAGCCGACCTCGATCTTGATCGCCTCGGCGGTGCGCTCGCCGATGAGCAGGTTGTAGGTCTTCTTGATGTACTGGATGATCGCCTCGTCCATCTCGTTGCCGGCGACCCGCACCGCCTTGCTGTAGACGATGCCGGCCAGCGAGATGACGGCGATATCGGTGGTGCCGCCGCCGATGTCGACCACCATGTTGCCGCTCGGCTCTTCGATCGGCAGCCCGGCGCCGATCGCCGCCGCCATCGCCTCCTCGACCAGGTGCACTTCACTGGCCTTGGCGCGATAGGCGCTGTCCTTGACGGCGCGCTTCTCCACCTGGGTGATCTCGGAGGGCACGCCGATGACGATGCGCGGCCGCACCCACACCGTGCCGTTGTGCGCCTTCTTGATGAAGTAGGTCAGCATCTTCTCGGTGACGTCGAAGTCGGCGATGAC
>CAYUAX010000272.1:0-5397 GCA_964442845.1 uncultured Bifidobacteriaceae bacterium
GGCGTAGGCCGGGCGATCGCTGCGGCCGACCCGGCCGCGCAGCTGATAGAGCTGCGACAGCCCGTAGCGATCGGCGCGGTTGACGACGATGGTGTTGGCGTTGGGGATGTCGAGCCCGTTCTCGACGATGGTCGTCGACAGCAGCACGTCGTACTTGTGCGCCATGAAATCGAGCATCGTCCGTTCGAGCGCGTCCTCGCTCATCTGGCCGTGGCCGACGACGATGCGCGCCTCGGGCACCAGCCGTTCGAGCAGGTTGGCCATCGAATAGATGGACTCGACGCGGTTGTGCACCACGTAGACCTGGCCGCCGCGGGCCAGTTCGGTGCGCAGCGCGCGGCCGATCACCGCCTGGTCGAACTTGACGACGTGGGTCTGGATCGACAGCCGGTCCTTGGGCGGCGTCTCGATCACCGACATGTCGCGGATGCCGACCAGCGACATGTTGAGCGTCCGCGGAATCGGCGTGGCGGTGAGCGTCAGCACGTCGACCTTGCGGCGCATCTGCTTGATGCGCTCCTTGTGCGCGACGCCGAAGCGCTGCTCCTCGTCGACGACGAGCAGGCCGAGATCGCGGAACACCACGTCCTTGGACAGCAGACGGTGGGTGCCGACCAGGATGTCGAGCTGACCGGCGGCGAGCTGTTCGAGGATCGCCGCCTGCTCGGCCTTGGTGCGGAAGCGCGACACCATGTCGACCCGGACCGGGAACGACGCCATCCGCGCCCGCAGCGTCTCGAGGTGCTGGAAGGCGAGCACCGTGGTCGGCGCCAGGATGGCCACCTGCTTGCCGTCCATCACCGCCTTGAACGCGGCGCGCATCGCCACCTCGGTCTTGCCGTAGCCGACGTCGCCGCACAACAGGCGGTCCATCGGCATCGACGATTCCATGTCGCGCTTGACGTCGGCGATCGCCGCCGCCTGGTCCGGCGTCGGCTCGTAGGGGAACGCGGCCTCGAACTCTTCCTGCCAGTGGGTGTCCGGGCCGAAGGCGTGGCCCGGCACCGCCTTGCGCGCGGCGTAGAGCTTGAGCAGCTCCTCGGCCATGTCGCGCATGGCCTTCCTGACCTTGCCCTTGGCGCGCTCCCAACTGGTGCCGCCGAGGCGGTCGAGCGCCGGCCGGCTGCCGCCGGTGTGCTTCTGGACGAGGTCGAGCCGCTCGACGGGGACGAACAGCTTGTCGTCGCCGTGGTAGCGCAGTTCGAGGAACTCCTGCGCGGTGTCGCCGACGCCGATCTGCTTCAGGCCGACGAACTCGCCGATGCCGTTGTCGACGTGGACGATGAGGTCGCCCACCTTGAGATCGCGCAGATCGGAAAGGAACGTCGCCGCGAGCGATCGCTTACGGGCGGCGCCGCCGCGATGACGGTCCTCCTCGAAGATGTCGCGCTCGGCGTAGATCGACAGCGCCGCCTCGGGCAGGCGGAAGCCGGCGCCCAGCGTGCCGACCGCCACCAGCACGGCGCCGCTGCTGAGCTCGCTCCCGCGCGTGGCCAGCTCGGCCCGCACGTCGTAGTCGCCCAGCATCTCGACGGTGCGCTCCGCCCGTCCCGCCGTCTCGGCCACGAAGACCACGGAATCGCCGCCGGCCCGCCGGTCGCGGACCTCCTGCACCCAGTCGGCGATGCGGCCGTGGAAGCGCGGCGCCGGCTGCGCCGGGACGTGGCGCGCACCGCCGGTCGGCGCCGCCGCGCCGTCGTCCAGGTGCAGGCCGGTCAACGCCACGCCGCGGGTGATCCGCTCGACCAGCGCCGTCACCGGCATGAGCAGCGCATCCGGAGGCGGCAGCGACGGCGGCGTGTGCGTGCGGGTCCGCGCGTCGTCGTAGCTGGCCTGGGCCACGGCGCAGGCGCGCTCGGCGGCGGCGATCGCCTCGTCGGGCTCCGACACGATCACGCGGCCGCCGGCGGCCGCCGTCAGGTAGTCGAACACCGTCGCCTCTCCGGCGGCGGCGACGCCAGGCGCGTCGGCCTGTTCGCGCACCGGCACGACCTGGAACTGGTCGAGCGTCTCGACCGAGCGCTGCGTGCCGGGATCGAAGCGGCGGATCGACTCGACGAGGTCGCCGAAGAACTCGATGCGGATCGGCCACACCTCGTCGGGCGGATACACGTCGAGGATGCCGCCGCGCATGCAGTACTCGCCGTGGTCGTCGACCGGATCCTGGCGGTCGTAGCCGGCTTCGGCGAGGAGCGCCGCCAGCGCCAGCGGATCGAGTTCGGATCCGGTCCGCACGCCGAGCGCGCGCGCGGTCAGCAGCGCCGGCGCGGCGAGCCGCTGCAGGAGCGCCGGCGCCGAAGCGACGACCACGCGGGCACTCCCGGTGGCCAGCGCCAGCAGTGCGCGGGCCCGCGACGAGGTGACGCGCATGTGCGGCGCCAGCGCTCGATAGGGATCGGCGTGCAGCGCCGGCAGCGGCAGCACCAGCCCGGTCAGCGCGACGTCGCTCGCGCCCTCGATGGCGCCGAGGAAGAAGCGGACGTCGGTCACCGCATCGTCGATGTCGGCGTCGTGGGGCACGACGTACAGGAGCGGCCGGTCGGGGGCGTCGTGCGCGGTGCCGGCGACGGCGAGGGCCTTCACCGGCGCGGTCAGGCCCGACAGCGGCTGCGCCCGCAGGGCCAACCCGAGCCGGGCGATCGCGCCTTTGATGAGCGAGCGAAGAACGAGAGACGAGGACGCCATCGCGCAGGGACGCCGACCCGTACATGACGGTCGCCGGACACGCCCCTGTCGGCGCCTCCGGACCATCGGCAAACGCCTATTGTCCTACGGATGCACGTGGAGACCCAACCGAGAGACGTTACGAGACGTGGTGCCGATCTTGCTCGGCTCCGCTCCAGACCGCACCGGATCGGGTGTCCGGCCACGGCGCGGTGCATACACGCACATGAAATTGCCCAGTCGCTCCACCGCATCGCCACGCCGCCCGTCAGGCGCCTGGCTCGCCGTCATATTGGCGACGGTCGCCCTCCTCGTCGGAGTCGTCGAGGTGGAGGCACGTCGCGACCCCGGTGTCGCCGCAATGTCGGTCACCGCCGTGCACGGCACGAGCGTGACGCTGAGCTGGCAGCCGCCCGCCGACACCGTCCCGCCCGACCTTTACGTGATCGAGGGCGGGGTGTTGCCGGGCCAGGTGCTGGCCAGCCTGCCCGTCGCCGCCACCGAGACCAGCGTCACCCTGACCCTGCTCCCTGGAACCTACTACGCTCGTCTGTACGAAGTGCGGGCCGGCACTCGACTTGGGCCCTCGAGCGAGGTGCTGATCGGGATGGGCGTCGATCTGCCACCGGCGGCGCCGCGTGAGGTGGCTGTCCGCGTCGTCGGCCACGACGTGGCGATCACCTGGCGGCCGTCGTTCGACGGCGGTGTTGCCACCGAGATGGTTCTCGACGTGAGCGGTCCCATCAGCGGCGGGCTGACGCTGTCGCCGAGCGGCGAGGCCGCGTTCGCCGACGTCCCGGCCGGCCACTATACGGTCACGCTGCGATCACGCAACGCCACCGGCGTGAGCGACGCCGGCGACCCGATCGCGTTGGTCGTGCCGGGGCCGGTGCCGGTCGCTGACGTGCTGCCGCTCGCTGCGCCCGACGCGCCGCGCCTGCCCGTACGTCACGAACGCTTCACCACGCCGCGCCTCGCGCAGTTCGTCGAGCGCGAACAGCTGGCCGCGGTCGTGCAGCCGGCGACCAGCGAGTTCGAGGCGATGCTCCGCCTGAAGGACTGGGTGGCGGCGCAGTTCGCGATGGGCAATCCCAGCCCGTATCCGCCGTGGGACGCCATGACGGTGCTCGACTGGATCCGCGCCGGCGTCACCGGCGGTTTCTGCGGCCAGTACTCGCAGATCTTCGTCCAGGCGCTGCACGCCTTCGGCGTCCCGGCGCGCTATCTCGAGATCGGCGGCGTCGCCAACCCCTACAACCACTTCACGTCGGAGGTCTGGTCGAACGACTTCGACAAGTGGGTGCTGCTGGACGTCGCGTTCAACAATTACTTCGCCCGTGACGGCGTGCCGCTCAGCGCCGTGGAGATTCGTGACGCCCTGCTCAGCGGCCGCCTCGACGACGTCGAGGTCGTGCTCGGCAGCGTGCGCGACGGCCACCCCTCGCCCCTCGACTGGCCGCAGCGCACCGCCGAGCTCTTCTACTACATGCGCTACCACCTGAACGCCAACCACGTCACGGCGCCGGACGAGCTGCCGTTCGAGCGCAGCGACATGGTCGAGTTCCTCGATGGCCGAACGGTGCCGTGGGAGCTGAGCACGGTGACGTCCCCGTTCCCCAAGACGCGTATCACCGTCCACGAGACCGGCGATCGGGCACTGATCGACTGGGCGCCGAATCAGATCTGGATCACGCCGCGGCGGACCGGCGTCTTCGAGTACGCGCTCGACCTGCGGCACTCGATCCTGCAGCCGAGCCACGTCGAGTTCCGGGTGATCGACGCCGCTGGCGTTCCCGGTCCGTGGACGGCACAGCCCCTGACCGCCGTGAACTGGCGGCTGGCACCGGGCGACCGAGTCGTCGAGGTGCGCGGCGTGAACGTGATGGGGCGGCGCGGGCCGATATCCTCGGTCCGCCTCGACGTGCCCTGATCGACTCGCCGGGCGGTCCGGGGCGCAGTTCTTGCAGCCGAGCCGGCTCATGACCAGACCGGCGAAGCGCCGGACCCGCACCTCCTCGACAGCGCTCGGCGCCCTCATCGTTCTTGCCGCCGCGATGTCTGGACAGGCCCAGACTCCGGCCGAGCGGGCCTTGCTGGGGCCGACGGCCCCGGCCGGGCGCATTCCGCCCGCCCTGGCCGACCGCCTCGACACCCTCGAGGCACGGGTCGCCGCCGCCGACCTGCGAGCCCTCGACGGCGACCGGTTCGGCCTCGAGCTCACCGGCGGCCGAACGGTCCGGCCCCGGTTGCTGCGCCGTGAACTCCACCGCAACGGCGGGCGGTCGTGGATCGGAGAAATTCCCGGATTGGCGCTGAGTTCGGTGGTGCTCGTCGAGGTGAACGGCGTGCTGCAGGGCTCGGTCCGCACCCTGGACGCGGCCTATTCGATCGAACCCGCGGCCGGCGGGCTGTATGTGGTCCGCGAGGTTTCGGCGCTGCCGCCAGGTGCCGATCTCGACCCGTACTCCCCGGATCTGGTCAGCGACCCAGGCGTGGCGGCCGACCCCGTGGCCGCCGGCGACGACGGTACGCTCATCGACGTCCTGGTGATGTACACACCCGCAGCCCGCAACGCCGCCGGCACCGACGCCGCGGTGCAGGCGAGAATTGCACTCGGCGTTTCAGAATCGAACTCGGCGTACGCCAACTCCGGGGTCGTGCCGCGCCTGCGCCTGGTGGGTGCCGAGGCCACCGCCTACACCGAGAGCGGCGACCTCAGCACTGACCTTGCAC
>CAYUAX010000273.1:0-5396 GCA_964442845.1 uncultured Bifidobacteriaceae bacterium
CCACCGGCGTGGCGTTGGCGGTGGTGAGCTCGGGTGGCGCGTTGGCGCGCGCCCCGGCGACGCCGCCGGCCCCGCCGCCGCGGGCGCCGAGCGCGCCGGTCATGGTGTCGCTGGAGGTCTGGCGGCTGCGGATCACCGACTCGGGATCCCAGCGCTCTTCGGTCTGCTCCTCGGTCGCGAAGGTCAGCGGCGCCGAGACGTTGACGCGGACGTGGCCGACGCCGAGCACCGGCTCGAGCAGCCCGACCACTTTGGTGGCGAGTTCGCGTTCGATGCGCTGCTGGCGTTCCAGCGAGGTGCCGCCGGCGGTGCTGTCGGCGGCCTCTTCGGTGCGCGACAGCGGCCGGCCGAAGGTGTCGACGATCACCACCGACTCGGGCCGCAGCGATTCGACGCTGCCGGCGACCAGACCGGCGATGCCGGCCACCGTCGCCGGCGCCAGCGGCCGCTGGTTGCGCAGCCGCAGCACCACCGACGCCTTGGCCTGCTCCGCCGAGCCGGCGAAGAGCGAGTCCTTGGCCAGCGCGATGTGGACGCGCGCGCTCTGCACCTCGGCGATCGTGCCGATGGTGCGGGCCAGCTCGCCTTCCAGGCCGCGGCGGTAGTTGACGTGTTCGAGGAACTCGGTGGTGCCGAACGAGGTGCGGTCGAAGATCTCGAAGCCGATGCGCCCCGACGCCGGCAACCCCTGCGCCGCCAGGTCGAGCCGCATCTCGTCGAGGCGGGTGTCGGGCACCAGCACGGTGCGGCCGCCCTGTTCGAGCTGATACGGCGTGTTCTCCGCCTTCAGGCGCGCCACCACCGCCGCCGCCGACTCGGGATCGAGATCGGTGTAGAGCACCGCGTAGGACGGCGCCCCCACCCAGTAGGCGGAGCCGACGACGATGCCGACGACGGCGACGAAGGCCGCGGCGAGGGTGGCGATCTGGCGTCCCGAGAGGGACGACCAGAGCCGGGAGACGTGGGCGACGAGGTTCTCGGGGTTCACGAATCAGCCGCGGTCAGATGGGCATGCGCATCAGGTCCTGGTACGCCTGCACGAGCTTGTTGCGGACCTGGACGGTGAGCTGCATCGCCACTTCGGCCCGGTGCAGGGCGAGCATGGCGGTGTGGACATCGCCGCTGCCGGCGACCATGTCGGCCACCGCGGTGTTGGCGTCGCCGGCCGACGCTTCGACCGACGACAGCAGCGCATCGAGCGAGGTGACGAAGCCGCCGCCGTCGCCGGCGGCGGCAGCGCCGGCGCCCCCGCCGGCCGCGCCGGGGGTGACGCCGGTGGTGGTCGCGGCGGCGATCGTCGTGGTCAGGGCCATGGCC
The DNA here is from genome assembly GCA_964442845.1 of uncultured Bifidobacteriaceae bacterium. Taxonomy (GTDB): domain Bacteria; phylum Acidobacteriota; class Vicinamibacteria; order Vicinamibacterales; family UBA2999; genus CAWAYR01. The sequence continues at coordinate 1,318 of CAYUAX010000273.1, forward strand.
TTCCTCAGCTAGCGACCCAGTTCCAGCGCGCGCTCGATGGTGTCGCGAATCCGGTTGATGGCGGTGAGATTGGCCTGGTAGGCGCGGGCGGCGCCGAGCATGTCGACCATCTCCTCGGGGACATCGACGTTCGGCGTGGCGACGAAGCCCTGCGCGTCGGCGTCGGGGTGCGACGGTTCGTAGCGGCGGCGCGGCGCCGCCTGGTCCTCGGTGACCTCGGCCACCTGCACGCCGACGGCATCGGCTTCGCCGAGCGCCGCAGTGAAGGGATCGACCGGCGTGGACGACAGGACGACGTCGCGGCGGCGATACGGCTGGCCGTCGGGCCCGCGCGTCGACTCGGCGTTGGCGATGTTCGACACCGCGACTTCGATGCGGGCCCGCTGGGCGTCGAGCGCGCTGGCGCTGGCGGCGATGGCGGCGGAGAGTCCAGGCATCTACGTCCTCCTCAGCGGCCTTCGTTGATGGCGTAGCGCACGAGGCGGAACTTGGCGGCGAGCGCCGTCTGCGCCTTGCTGAAATCGCCGGCGGCACGCGTCATCGCCAGCAGCTCGCGATCGAGCTGCACGTTGTTGCCGTCGCGGCGGGAGGCGAGCCCGTCGCTCTCGCTCACCTCGACGCTGCCGCCCGGCGCCGGCAGATGGGTGGCGGCGGTGCGCTGCAGGCCGCCGAGCTCGGAGTCGAGCGCGGCGTCGAACGACACCTCGCGCGTGCGATAGCCCGGGGTGTCGAGGTTGGCGAGGTTGCTGGCCGCCACCGTCTGACGCGCGACGGCGGCGTTCAGCTGGCGCCCCAGCGCCGCGAGAATCGCGTGGTCGGTAATCTCAGGCACGATGCCGACGCGGTGAGCAAGACCGATGCCCACCGTTCAAGCCCGCGCCAAATGCGCCGATTCCTTCAGGTCGCCGGGCGCCGCTGTCGAGCGCCCGACACGTCAGCGTCGGAACATCGGCGGCCCGGCCAGCGCCGCGGCGTGCAGTTCGAGGCGAGCCATGGCAGCCTCGAGTCGGGCCAGGCGATCGGCGACGTCGGCGAGCGGCCCATGGCAATGCTGTGCAGCCGGCGGCGCGCCGTGGTGCAGCAGCGATCGATTCTCCTGTTCGAGCGCCTGGCGGTCGGCGATGCGCTGCAGGATGACGTCGAGCTGCCCGAGCGAGAACGGCTTGGTCAAGTAGTCATAGGCGCCGAGACGGACGGCGGCGATGGCCGAGTCGAGCGACGCGTAGCCGGTGACGATGACCACGTAGCAGGAGGCATTTGCTTGACGCGCAGCGCGCAGCACCGCCAATCCGTCGGCGCCCGGCAAGCTCAAATCCGTCACCACGACACCGAACCGTCCCTGCGATCGCTCGAGTGTGGCGATGGCCGCACGGCCGTCGGTTGCGCCGGCGACTTGCAGTCCTCGTTTGAGGAAAAACGCCAAAAGGACTTCTCTGACCGCTTCGTCGTCGTCGACGACGAGCACTTCTCCTGGCGAAAACAGTCGGGGTGGCATGTCCGTTGCAGTGGTGTCGGTCGCTTGACGCTCTTCCTGACACATCGGCAACCGGCCCCAGGAACTTCGATCGGTTCGCACCCGCGCCGGTAGCCCGTCACTCCCGACCTCCGCCTGCCATGACCCAGAGTGCTTCCGCCACCGTGCTCGTCGTCGAAGATGAAGTGGAACTGCGCGGCCTGATCGCCGACGCCCTCGAAGCCCAGGGCTTCGCCGTGGCCCAGGCCGACACCGCCGCCGACGCCCTCGCCCGCCTCGAAGGCTTCGCCTACGACGCGCTGGTCGTCGATCTTCGGCTCCCCGACGCCGACGGCATGGACGTGCTCGACGCCGCGCTGGCCCGCTACCCCGAGATCCGCGCGGTGGTGATGACCGGCTTCGGCGGCGTGGACGAGGCGGTGAAGGCGATCAAGCGCGGTGCCATCGACTTCCTGATCAAGCCGTTCCAACTCGGCGGCCTCGGCCACATCCTGCAGGCCGGGCTCACCGAGCGGGCGCTGCGCCTCGAGAACGCGCAGTTGCGCGCGCAGCTGCGCGACCGCTTCAGCTTCGACAGCATCATCGGCCGCAGCGCGGCCATGCAGCATGTCTTCTCGACCCTCGAACTGGTGGCGCCGATGACCAGCGGCGTGCTCATCCAGGGCGAGACCGGCACCGGCAAGGAACTGATCGCCCGCACCATCCACCACAACAGCCCGCGCCGCGACCAGCCGTTCGTCGCCTTCAACTCGGCGGCGATCCCCGAGAGCCTCGCCGAGGCCGAGCTGTTCGGCCACGTCAAGGGCGCCTTCACCGGCGCCGTCAACTCCCGGGTCGGCCGCTTCGAGCTGGCCCACAAGGGCACGCTGTTCATCGACGAGGTCGGCACGATGTCGCTGGCGCTGCAGGCCAAGCTGCTGCGCGCGCTGCAGGAACGCGAGGTCGAGCGCGTCGGCGAGTCGCGCACGTTCAAGTTCGACATCCGGGTGATCGCCGCCAGCAACACCGACCTGCGCAAGCTGGTCAAAGAGGGGACGTTCCGCGAAGACCTCTACTACCGGCTGAACGTGGTGCCGATCACCCTGCCCCCGCTGCGCAACCGCCGCGAGGACATCCCGCTCATCGCCCAGCACTTCCTGCAGAAGTCGTGCGCCCAGAACGGCCTGCCGGCGCGGACCATCGGCCAGGCGACGCTGCGGCTGCTGATGGACTACGCCTGGCCGGGGAACATCCGCCAGCTCGAAAACGCCGTCGAACACGCCGTCGCGATGAGCGGGGCCGGCCGCGAGATCCTGCCGGCGATGCTGCCCGAGGAGATCCGCCTGCCCGAGGCGCCGTCGATGCTGACGCCGGTGACGATTCCGGACGAGGGCCTCGACTTCACCTCGGTGATGACGCAGCTGGAGCGCGAGCTGCTGCGCCGCGGCCTCGAGAAGACCGGCGGCAACAAGCGCCAGGCGGCGCGGCTCCTCAACCTGAGCCGAACCACGCTGATCGACAAGCTGAACCGCCTGGGCGGCGACGCGCTGGCCTCGTCAGCCGCGTAGCGTCACCGTCACCGCGGCGCCGCCGGCGGCGCCGGCGCCGAGCGTCAGCGTGCCGCCGGCCCGCTCGACCAGCGCGCGCGCCACCAGCAACCCGACGCCGAGGGCGCCGGACTCGCCCGGCGACGGCGGCGGCCACAGGAACCACGCCGCCTCGCTGCCAGCCGCGAAGCCGGGGCCGGTGTCATCCACCGTGATCGAGGCGCCGCCGTCGGTGGCCGTGACGATCAGCGACAGCTTCGGGGACGGCCGATCCGCGAGCGCCGCCTCGGCGTTGACGACGAGGTTGAGCAGCACCTGCAGCAGATCGCGGGCTGGGGCCGTCGCCACGGCGTCGTCGCCGCGCACCTCGGTGGCGATGCGGCCCTTGCGCAAGGCGTACTGACGCATCTCGAGCACGCGGGCAGCCAGGTCGAGCAGGCGCACCCGTTCGGCCGGCCGGAGCGGATCGCGGGCGAACGCGGTGAGGCGCTGCAGCACGCCGGTCGCGCCCATGGCCTGCTGGACGATCGAGGCGCTGCGCCGGGCCACCTGATCCGGCCCGGGATCGAGGCCGAGCATCTCGGCGGCGCCGCTCATCACCTGCAACGCGTTGCTGACGTCATGGACGGTGGTGGCCACCATTCGGGTGACCAGGGCGTGGCGGTTGGCCCGGACCAGCCACTCGACCGGCGGGTCGAGGGCCTCGTTCCAGGGCCGGCTCCTCGGCGCGACGGGCACGGGCGACACGGTATCACGCGTGCCCGCCCACCCCCGCGCGTCAACGCCGTGGCGGGGCGACACCACGATTCGCCCCGGAAATGGCCGCCAACGGGCGCTCCCGCCGGCCGTTTGCACACAAAATTTCTCCGTTGCACACAAAAGCGTGTACCCTCCCGTTGGCACCCGGGTTGCTCCCCTTCCGGGTCGGTCGGCTTCGAGGTCCCCCCTTGAGGTCGGGCCTCCGCGGCCGGCGACGCACCGCCCCGGCGCGGGGCGTCCGGACCTGCGCCGTTCGTCGAGGACCCTGGGATGCTGGACTGGTTCGCGCTCAGCCTGAACAGCACGACGCTCGCCACGGC
>CAYUAX010000274.1:0-5394 GCA_964442845.1 uncultured Bifidobacteriaceae bacterium
TGCAGCCAGCGCGCCCGCGCCGCCTGCACCTTGTTGTAGAGGTCGTCGGGCATCGGCGCGCCGTCTTCCGGCACCAGCGCCTCGATCTCGGCCACCGCGGTATCGCGATCGACGAACTTGGTCTGGATGGCTTCCTGGTCGCGGTGCTTGAAGCGCTCGAAGAACTGATCGCAGGCGGCGCGGAAGCGCTCCCACACCTGGTCGCTCTTGCTCTTCTTCACCGGGCCGATGGTCTTCCACTCGACCTGCAGGGCCTTGAGACGGGCTGCCGCCTGATCCCAGTTGGTGGACTGGGCCAGCTGTTCGGCCTCGGCGATCAGCGCTTCCTTGCGCGACAGGTTGGCGCCCCAATCCTGCTTGCGCTGCTTCATGTCGGCCTGGCGCCGCGTGAAGAAGTGGTCGCAGGCCTTGCGGAAGCGCTCCCACACCGCCTTCTCGCGGCCGCGCGTCACCGGGCCGATCGCCTTCCACTCGGCCTGCAGCACCTTCAGCGCGTCGGCGGTCTTCACCCAGTCGGTCGAGTCGGCGAGCGCCTCGGCGCGCTCGCACAAGGCCTCCTTCTTCTTCAAGGCCTCCTGCCGTTCGGCGGCCTGCTGGGCGAAGAAGTCCTTGCACTTCTCGTAGACCTGGCCCTGCGCCGCCTTGAAGCGGGTCCACAGCGCCTCGGCCTGCGAGCGCGGCGCCGCCGCGACGGGCTTCCACTTCTCCTGGAGGGCGCGCATCTCGGTGGCGGCCTTCTCGGGATCGGCGTCGGCGATGGCGACCAGCGCTTCCATCTTCACGCACAGGTCTTCCTGCACCTGGACGTTGGCCCAGCGCTTCCACTCCTCGGCGTTGCGCAGTTCGTCGAGCCGGGGTTGCACCGCGGCGCGCACCGCCTGCAGCCGCACGGTGAGGTCCTCGCGGTGCTGCGGCGTCGGCAGCGGGCCCATCGTGCCGATGGCCAGCTTGACGTCCTTGATGATCGCGTCGGCGTCCTTCAGGGTGATCGACTCGGCAGCGGCGCGGGTCTCGAGCGCCTGGACCACGCCCTGCAGCCGCTGCAGGTTGTCGTCCTGCCCGCGCTGGCGCGAGGCGCGCACCTCCTGCTCGCGGGCCTCGAACGCCGCGGCGACCGCCGCGAACCGCTCGGCCAGCGCGGTGTCCACCTCGCCGGCCCGGCCGATGGCCTGCCATTTCCGTCGCAGCGCCTGCCACTGGCCGCGGATCTCAGCGTAGTCGGCGGCGACCAGCCCCTCGGCTTCGGCCACGACGTCCGGGGCCTGGGCCAGCAGCTCGCGCGCCTGTTCGCGCTGGGCGTGACGCCGCTCGGCGGCGCGGGCGGCGTCGTCGAAGCGCCGCTGCAGGTCACCGGCCCACGACTCGCCCATCGGCGGCAGGCCTTCCCACTCGGCGCGTGCCGCGGCGAGGCCGTCGGCGATAGCGTCGCCGGCCAGCCCCTCGACGCGCTCGCACACCGCCAGGCGGCTGGCCTGGTCGCGGCGGAGGGCCTCGGCCTGACGGGCCTCCTCGACGCGCCGCGCTTCGTCGGCGGCCAGCGCCGTGCGGACGCGATCGGACAAGGTCTCGAACTCCTCGACGATCGCCGGCCGGATGTCGGCGTCGGCGAGCAGTTCCACCCAGGCGACGCGGGCGGCCGCGTAACCGTCACGGACCGCGCCGGGGTCGGTGGACGCCGACAGCGCCTCCATCTGCAGCACGAGGGCTCGCGCCGCCTCCTGGTCGGCCTCCTTGAAGTCCGGCGCGGCCGGGTCGGCGACCGGCACCGGCGGCGCGGCGAGCGCCGCCAGCAGCGCCTTGGCGCGCTTGGCCGCGGCCTTGGTGCGGGCCCGCTGGGCGATGGCGCCGAGCTGGTCGGCCGTCGGCGCCGTCAGCCGGTCGAGCGCGGCCACGGCGGCGTCAGCGTGTTCGCCGTTGACCGCCACCGCCTCCAATTCCGCGGCGTCGGTGAGCCGCTCGAGCGCCAGCAACCGGGTGCCGGCGTCCTCGGCATGGCGGGCGACGCCGCCCAGGGCCTTGGATTCGGAGATCAGCGCCACGGCCGCATGGCGCGCCGCCGGCGGCGCCGACGACCGGGCCAGCGCGGCCAGGTCGCGGCCGCGGCCGAGGGCGCCGAGGGCGGCGATCGCCCGGGCGGCGCCGTCGCCGGCACTGGAGGCGAGCGTGACGAGCCGTTCGACGGCGGCGTCGCGGACGCCGGCCTCGGTGTCGTTGCGGCTCACCGCGGCGAGCGCGTCGGGGTCGGTGAGGCGGACCACGGCGGCGCGCCGAACGCGCCCGTCCTGGTCATCGGTGGCCACCTGGGTGAACACGTCGGCGGCGGTGTCGTCGAGGGCCTGGATGGCCTCGAGACGGACGGCCGGGTCGCCGTGCTTCCATCTGGCTTGGGGACGGAGCTTGTCGAGAATGCCCATGGGTTCGATCGAGCCGGACTGGCTGCAGGGTCCGGGCGGAGCTCCCTAGTTTACTTCACGACTTCGCGCCCAGGGCTCCACCGACCGGCCGACGCGGGCGCCCGACGGCGGCGGCGGGATCGGCGGTTGCCGGCGGCCACCCGGCTGACATATCATCACAGATAGATTCATGGATATGGAAGATATCTCAGCCCGCTTCCGCATCCTCGGCGACCCGGCGCGGCTGCGCCTGCTGCGCGCCCTGGCCGTCGATCGCTTCAACGTCTCGGAGCTCACCGGCATCCTCGGGCTGGCCCAGTCCGGTGTGTCGCGCCATCTCGGCCTGCTCAAGGACGCGGCGCTGGTGGCCGAGGAGCGCGACGGCATCTACGCCTACTACCGGCTGGCCCGCCCGGCCGGCGGCGACGACCCGCTGTGGCGGCTGCTCGACGCCGAGTTCGCCCGGGCCGCCGGCACCGCCGCGGCCCGCGCCGACGACGCCCGCATCCAGGAAGTGCGCCGCGTCCGCCGCGAGAACTTCGACGCGCACGCCGGCCCCGACACCCGCGACGGCCGGCAGCTCGTGCCCGGCCGCAGCTGGGCGGCGTGGTCGCGGGCCCTGGGCCACCTGCTGCCCGCGCTCGACGTCGCCGACGTCGGCTGCGGTGAGGGCTATCTCACGCTCGAAGCGGCCCGCTGGGCCCGCAAGGTGGTGGCCATCGACCGCTCGGCGGCGGTGCTGGCCCGCGCCCGCCAGCTCGCCGACCGCCGCCGGATCACCAACGTCACCTGGAAACGCGGCGACATCGAGAAGTTGCCGCTGCCCGACCAGAGCGTGGACGTCGTGCTGCTCTCGCAGACGCTGCACCACGCCGGCGACCCGCCGCGGGTGCTGCGCGAGGCGGCCCGGGTGCTGCGCCCGGGCGGCCGCGTGCTGATCCTCGACCTGCGCAGCCACGACGAAGGCTGGGTGCGCGACAAGCTCGGCGACCGCTGGCAGGGCTTCGACGACACCGCCATCGAGGGCTGGCTCACCGGGGCCGGCTTCGAGCGTGTGCGCACCACCGTCGGCGCCCGCGGCGCCGGCGACCCCTTCGTGGTGATCGTCGCCAGTGCCGCCCTGCCCGAGGCCGGGCTGCGGCTGGCCGCACCGCGGCGCGCTGCCCGCGCTTCCCATACGCCCCAGGACGCCCGATGACCTCGACCCCGCTCGCCAGCCTCCTCGCCCGCCGCATCCTCGTCCTCGACGGCGCCATGGGCACGATGATCCAGCGCCGCAAGCTCGGCGAAGCCGACTTCCGCGGCACCCGGTTCGCCGACCACCCGCGCGAGCTGAAGGGCAATAACGATCTCATCGCGCTGACCCGGCCCGACGTGCTGGCGGCGATCCACGAGGAGTACCTGGCGGCCGGCGCCGACATCATCGAGACCAATACGTTCTCGAGCACGTCGATCGCGCAGGCCGACTACGGCCTGGAGCCGCTGGCCTACGAACTGAACCTGGAGTCGGCGCGGGTGGCGCGCCGCGCCGCCGACGCCTGGACGGCGCGCACGCCCGATCGGCCCCGCTTCGTCGCCGGCGCGTTGGGGCCGACCAACAAGTCGCTGTCGATTTCGCCCAAGGTGGACGACCCGGCGTTTCGACCGGCCACGTTCGACGAGGTGAAGGCGGCCTACCGCGACCAGGTCCGCGGGCTGCTCGACGGCGGCGTCGACACCCTGCTCGTCGAGACCATCTTCGACACCCTCACCGCCAAGGCGGCGCTGGTCGCCATCGCCGAGGAGCAGGCAGCCCGCGGCACCGCCGTGCCGCTGATGATCTCGGTGACCATCACCGATCGCAGCGGCCGCACGCTGTCGGGCCAGACGCTCGACGCCTTCTACGCCTCGATCGAGCACGCCCGGCCGTTCAGCGTCGGCATCAACTGCGCGCTCGGCGCCCGCGAGATGCGGCCGTACATGGCCGAACTGGCCCGCATCGCCGGCTGCTACGTGAGCTGCTACCCCAACGCCGGCCTGCCCAACGCGTTCGGCGAGTACGACCAGCTGCCGGCGGAGACCGGCGAGCTGCTGGCCGAGTTCGCCGCCAGCGGCTTCCTCAACATCGTCGGCGGCTGCTGCGGGACCACGCCGGCGCACGTCGCCGCCGTCGCCCGGGCGGTGGAGGGCCTGGCGCCGCGGCCGCTGCCGCCGCCCGGCGGTCCCGACACCGGCTTCGGCCGGCTGACGCATTACGCCGGGCTCGAGACGGTGGTGCTGCGCCCCGACAGCACGTTCCAGATGATCGGCGAGCGCACCAACGTCACCGGCTCGAAGCGCTTCGAGCGCCTGGTCAAGGCCCGGGACTGGGCCGGCGCGGCCCAGGTGGCGCTGGATCAGGTGCGCGGTGGCGCCAACATCCTCGACGTCAACATGGACGAGGGCATGCTCGACTCCGAAGCGTGCATGACCACCTTCCTCAACTACATCGCCACCGAACCCGAGATCGCCCGGCTGCCGATCATGATCGACAGCTCCAAGTGGTCGGTGCTCGAGGCCGGGCTGAAGTGCGTCCAGGGCAAGGGCATCGTCAATTCGATCAGCCTCAAGGAAGGCGAGGCCGACTTCCTCCACAAGGCGGCCATCATCCGCCGCTACGGCGCGGCGATGGTGGTGATGGCCTTCGACGAACAGGGGCAGGCCGACACCATCGAGCGCAAGGTGGCGATCTGCAGGCGCGCCTACCGGCTGCTCACCGAGCAGGCCGGCGTCGATCCGCTCGACATCGTGTTCGACCCCAACGTGCTGGCGATCGCCACCGGTCTCGAAGAGCACAACGACTACGCCGTCAACTTCATCGAGGCAACCCGGCAGATCAAGGCGGCGTGCCCCGGCGTGAAGGTGAGCGGCGGCATCAGCAACCTGTCGTTCGCCTTCCGCGGCAACGACGTGGTGCGCGAGGCGATCCATTCGGCGTTCCTGTTCCACGCCATCAACGCCGGCCTCGACATGGGCATCGTCA
>CAYUAX010000275.1:0-5369 GCA_964442845.1 uncultured Bifidobacteriaceae bacterium
ACAACAGCTCCGACAGCCGCCACTGGGGCATGGTGCCGAAGAAGTACATCATCGGCAAGGTGCAGGTGCGGTGGTGGCCGGTGCCGCAGGCCCGGGTGTTCTGAGCCGCCGCGCCCCGCGCACCACCGGCCACCGGACGCCGCGGATCACTTCGCCGTCGCGGGCTTCGACAGCGGCTCGCCGGTCTTGCCGACGATCACCACCGAGATCACCGCCGGCTCGGTCGCGCTGGCGTTGGCCGACGTGCTGTGCACCGAGCCGAGCGGTTCGAAAAACGACTGCCCGGCGGTGAGCGTCCTGGCCGGTTCGCCGTTGATCGCCCACCTGATGCTCCCCTTCACCACGTAGCCGAACGTCGGGCCGGGGTGCTGGTGCGAGGCGCTCACCACGCCGGGCGGATAGGTGACCTCGAGCATGGTGCCGGTCCAGCCCTCGAACGGCGCCGCCAGCGGATGGGCGCCGAGCGGCCGCGATGTCGTGGCGGCAGCCGGCGCGCCGGCCTGGGCGGCAGCGTCGACGCCGCCGAGCGTGACGGTGCCGGCAATGGCAGTGATTCCGGCCTGGAGCAGTTCGCGACGATCCATGGGGGTGACTCCTCGCGTGGAACGCTAGCATGAAGAGCCGGGACTCGGGGCTCGGGACTCGGGGCTCTGGGATGGAACGTGGGACGGGGGGCTCGGAGCGCAATGCCGCCCGGCCTCACGCTGGCGCCTCGAGCACGCCTGATACAGTCGACGCATGCCCGCTCATCCGATGTACGCGCACCTTGCCGCCTGGTGGCCGCTGCTGTCACCGCCCGGCGACTACGCGGAGGAGGCCGCGGATCTCCTGCCGTCGCTCGTCGCCGCGCCCGACGCCCCGCCGCGCACGATGCTCGAACTCGGCTGCGGCGGCGGCAGTCTGGCCTGGCACCTCAAGGCGCACTTCGCGCTCACCTTGTCCGATCTGTCCCCGCACATGCTCGCGGTGAGCCGGGCCACGAACCCGGAGTGCGAACACGTCGAAGGCGACATGCGGACGCTCGACCTCGGCCGCACCTTCGACCTCGTGCTGATCCACGACGCGGTGATGTACATGACGACGCCCGCGGATCTGCGCGCCGCGCTGGCCACCGCCGCGCGGCACTGCCGGCCGGGCGGCGGCATAGCGGTGCTGCCCGACTGCGTGCACGAGACCCTCGACGTCGACGTGGCCGAGGTGTCCACCGGCGGCAGCGACGCGCCCGACGGCAGCGGCCTCCGCTACATGGAGTGGAGCTGGGATCCCGACCCCGACGACCACGAATACATCACCACCTATGCGTTCGTGCTGAAGCACGCGGACGGCCGCGTCCAGGTCGAGGGCGACGTCCACCACAACGGCGTGTTCCCACGGGCCACGTGGATCGCGCTGCTCGCCGAGGCCGGCTTCGCGGCCACGTCGCGCCTCGACCAGTGGAACCGCGACGTGTTCACCGGCCGCCGCGTCCGGTGAGAGGCGGCGTCAGACGCGCCGATAGGGCACGCGTGACTTGAGGCCCAGGATCGGCGACTCCACGACCCGCCACATCACGGCAGCCAGCAGCACCGTCACCAGCGCGTACAGCCCGGCCCGCGCGAACGGCCCGTCAGGAACGAGCGACGCGGCGCCGGCCCATCCGGCCGCGCCGTGAACGACCACGGGCGCGAACGCGTGGATCAGATACACGCCGTAGCTGATGCGGCCGAGGCCGCGGGCCAGCGGGTGCCCGAGCAGCGCCCCGAAGGGTCCGCCGAAGCCGCGGGCGGCGCCGGCGATGAGCCACGCGAACATCACGCCCTGCGCCACCTGACGCCAGATCGCCAGCGCCGGCGCCAGGGGCATCAGGCGCTCGGCCAGCGCCAGGCCCAGCCAGATCGCGAGCGCCCCGCCCGCCACCCGCGAGCGCGCCAGCACCGGCGTCGCGGCGCCGCGGGCCCTCCACGGATCGAGGGCCAGCCAGGCGCCCAGCGCCAGCGAGTCGGCGCTGCCCCCCGGCACCAGCGCCCAGAACGCCTCGCCCAGGCCGGCCATCGACGCGCCCCACCGCGCCAGCGGCCCGGCGAGGACCGCGGCGCCGATCAGCGTGCCGAGCCAGCGCGCGGGCACGACCACGATGAGCCACGGCCACACCAGGTAGAACTGCTCTTCGACGGCCAACGACCAGAAGTGGCTCAGGTGCCCTTGCCACTGGCCCACGCCGGCGATGTAGAGATTGGACAGGTAGGCGGCGTGCCACGGCCAGGTGGCGCGGGCCAGCGGCACGTCGGCCCACGCGGCGAGCCCGAGCACGAGGAAGAACGCCGGGAACAGCCGCAGCACCCGCCGCAGGTAGAACCGGCCGATCGCGGCGCCGCGATCGGGCGCCGCACGCAGCCCGAGCAGGATGCGCGTGATGAGGAAGCCGCTGAGGACGAAGAACAGATGGACGCCGGCGCCGAACGGCACGCCGAACTGCCACTGCGGCAGCCAGTGCGACCACGCCACGGCCGCGACCGCCACGGCGCGCAGGCCGTCGAGCTGCGGAGCGTATGGCGCGACGACCGAGGCGCGCTCAGTAGCCACGGGCGGGATCGACGGGCCAGAGCAGCGGCTGGCCGGCGTCCCAGCGCCGCACGTTCTCGACGAACAGATCGACGACGTCGTCCCAGTGGTTCGCGCGGTAGCCCGAGGTGTGCGGCGTGAGCACCAGGTTGGGCGCCCTCCACAGCGGGTCGTCAGCCGGCAACGGCTCGCGCTCGACCACGTCGAGGCCGGCTCCGGCGAGCTGGCCGCTGGCGAGCGCCGCCGTCAGGGCCGCCCCGTCCACGAGCTGCCCGCGGGCGATGTTGATCAGCCGGGCACCGCGCTTCATCCGGGCGATCCGCGCCGCGTCGAAGAGCGCCGTAGTCTCGCCGGTGAGCGGCGCCGCGACGACCACCACGTCGGCCGCGGCGAGCAGGCCGTCGAGGCCATCGGGTCCCCACACGGCCCGCACGCCGTCGGGCCCGCCGCGCGCCGGGTCGCGCCGCACGGCCACCACGTCCATGCCGAACGCCAGGGCCAAGCGAGCCACGGCGCTGCCAATCGAGCCGAGCCCGACGATGCCCAGGGTCTGCCCGCGCAGCATCGCCGGCACCCCGGGGCCTTCGAACTCGTGCTGCGCCCACTGCGCCTCGCGCTGGCGCTCGAGCGCGTGCGGCAGCCGCCGTGTCATCGCCAGGAGCAGCGCGAACACGTGCTCGGCGATCGGCGCCGCCTGGATGCCGCGCGAGTTCGTCACGACGACGCCGCGAGCAGCGAGTGCATCGAGGCACAGCGTGCCCACCGCCACCGCCGACGAGTGTACCCAGCGCAACCGAGGCGCGGCGGCCAGGTCCTCGGGGCGCAGGGTCCACGTGAAGGCGCAGTCGCAGTCGCGCAGCCCGGCGGCGCGCTCGTCCGGAGTGACGGCGTAGCGAATGTCGTGGTGCGGCAGCGCGGCCCGCAGCCGCGCCACCTGCGCGGGGGGAATCTGCCACGCCTCGATCGGGATCTGGATCGAGACCAGGATGGTCATGGACGACGGCCGGCGGCGCGGCGGTAGTGGCCCGAGCGCCCGCCACGCTTCTCCTCGAGCCGAATGGCGCCGATGACCATCGTCTTGTCCACCGCCTTCACCATGTCGTAGACGGTGAGCGCCGCGCCGGCCACGGCCGTGAGCGCCTCCATCTCGACCCCGGTCTGGCCGGCGACACGCACCCGGGCCGTGATCGCCACGCCGCGGGCGGTCGGCGTCACCTGCACGTCGATGCCGGTCAGCGCCAGCGGATGGCAGAGCGGAATCAGGTCGGCCGTGCGCTTGGCGGCCATGATGCCGGCCAGCCGCGCCGCCTCGAGCGGACTGCCCTTCTTCAAGGTGCCGCGGCGCAGCGCCTCGCGCGCCGCCTTCGACATCGTGACCTGCCCCGACGCCACGGCTTCGCGGGCCGTGACGGCTTTGTCACCGACGTCCACCATGCGGATCCGGCCCCGGGCGTCCACGTGCGTCAAGCGGCGGGATACGACCATGTGCGCCATTGTATGCGTGGCGATCGACGTCGATCGCCGGATCACCCGCCGGTCAGATCATCGGATCGCCGGATCGTCAGATCGATCAACCGATCAACCGATCATCCGATATCTGCGTCAGTTCCCATCCCCGTGCGCCAGGAAGAACGACAGGCTCTCGAGCGACACCGTCAGGTCCACGCTCTTGAGCTTGATGCCGGCCGGCACCTTGAGCGTCCCCGGCGAGAAGTTGAGGACGGCCTTGACGCCGCTGCCGGCCACCTGGTCGAGCACGTGCTGGGCCGAGTCGGCCGGCACCGCCAGCACCACGATGTCCACCCGCTCGCGCTTCAGCACGCGCTTCAGGTCCTTGATGTCGAAGATCGGCACCCCGGAGCGCGACTCGTCGCCGATCTTCGCATCGGCGCTGTCGAAGAGCGCGACGATCTCGAAGCCTTCGCGGCGGAAGCCGGGGTAGTCGGCCAGCGCCAGGCCGAGGTTGCCGGCCCCGAGCACCGCCACCCGCAGCTTGCGATCGAGGCCGAGGATCTGCCGCAGGTGCAGCTTCAGGTCCTTGACGTAGTAGCCCACGCCGCGCACGCCGAACTCCCCGAAGTAGGCGAGGTCCTTGCGGATCTGCGCGGCGTTCAGGTGGAACTGCTCGGCGAGCGCCTGCGACGAGATCGTCTCGACGCCGGCGGCCTCGAGCTGGGTGAGGCAGCGGAGGTAGACGGAGAGGCGGCCGGTCGTGAGTTCCGAGACCTGTTCGGCGGCGGCCTTCCGCTTGTTCGGAGAATTCACAAGCGCGATCAGAATAGGCCAAAGCGCCGAGCGGGTAAAGAGCGGATGGCGCGGGAGGTCCTGCGCTACCATCCCGCGCTATGGCCCAGCCGTCCTCGCCGTCCCGCCCCGCCGCCGATGCTCCGCGCGCCTTCACGCCCTACATCGCCGCCGAACAGTCGGTGGCCGAGTTCACCGCCAAGGCGATCGTGCTCGGCGTGCTCTTCGGCCTGATCTTCGGCGCCTCCACCGTCTACCTGGGGCTGCGCGCCGGTCTCACCGTGTCGGCCTCGATTCCCATCGCCGTGCTCGCCATCTCGGTGCTCAAGCGGTTCGGCGGCTCGACCATCCTCGAGAACAACATCGTCCAGACCATCGGCTCGGCCGGCGAATCGGTGGCCGGCGGCGTCGTCTTCACCATCCCGGCGCTCATCTTCCTGGTGCCCGACGACCCGGGCTACTTCAACTACGCCAAGATCACCATGCTCGCCTTCGCCGGCGGCATCCTCGGCGTGCTGATGATGGTGCCGCTGCGCCGCGCCCTGATCGTCAAGGAGCACGGCGTGCTGCCCTACCCCGAGGGC
>CAYUAX010000276.1:0-2163 GCA_964442845.1 uncultured Bifidobacteriaceae bacterium
ACGCCTGCTCGTGTGCGGTCCCCCGTTCGAGCGCGGCCGTCAGCAGGGCGCGGGCCCGCTCGACGTCGCCGGCGTCGAAGGCCTGGAGCCCCTGGTGGACCAGCGCCTCCGTCTCGCGCTGCGTCTCGGCTTGGGCGCGGCGGGCCCGATCGATGTAGGCCCGCGCCCGGTCGTTGGCGCGGTCGAGGAACAGCACCCGCGTCCAGACGTTGATGGCGTGGTCGAGCCGGCCGGCGAAGTACTCGTCGAGGCCAGACACGAGCAGCTGCTCGATGCGGGTCTGCCGCTCGACGTCCGACAGGCTCTCGGTCGCCTGCTCTGCCCCTGCCGTCGGCTCCGTCATGCCTGCAAGTGACGGCGAGTATAGCACTTACCCGCCGGCGATCGGGTGTGGTACAACCCACGCCGCATGCCCATCATCGAGTGCGTTCCCAACATCAGCGAAGGCCGCGACCCGGTGGCGGTCGAAGCCATCGCCGCCGCCGTCCGCACCGTGCCCGGCGTCCGCCTGCTCGACGTCCAGTCCGACGCCACGCACCATCGCTCGGTGCTCACCTTCGCCGGCGATCGCGAGCCGCTGCGCGCGGCGGTGCTGGCGCTGTTCGCGGCCACCTTGGCCCGCGTCGATCTACGCCGCCACGCCGGAGAGCACCCGCGCCTCGGCGCGGTGGACGTGGTGCCCTTCGTGCCAATCGAGGGCGCCACCATGGCGGACTGCGTCGCGCTGGCCCGCGACACGGCCCGCGACGTCGCCGCGCGCTTCGCGCTCCCGGTCTTCCTCTACGAGGAGGCGGCGGCGACGGCGGCGCGGCGCAATCTCGAGGACATCCGCCGCGGCGAGTTCGAAGGCCTCGCGGCGAAGCTGCAGCAGCCCGATTGGGCCCCCGACTTCGGCCCGGCGGCGCCCCACGTCAGCGCCGGCGCCAGCGTGATCGGCGCCCGCATGCCGCTCATCGCCTACAACATCAACCTCGCCACCGATCGGCTGGACGTCGCGAAGAAGATCGCCGCGGCCGTGCGGATGAGCTCAGGCGGCTTCCGCTTCGTCAAGGCGATGGGCCTGGCGATCGAGGACCGCGGCATCGTGCAGGTGTCGATGAACCTCACCAATTTCGAGAAGACGCCGATCTTCCGCGTCTTCGAGACGGTCAAGCGCGAGGCGGCGCGTTACGGCGTGGCGGTGCTCGAGAGCGAGGTCGTCGGGCTGGTGCCGGCAGCGGCCCTCGTGCAGACCGCCGAGTACTACCTGCAGCTCGCCGGCTTCCGCCCCGGCCAGGTGCTGGAAGCGCGGCTGCGCGGCGAGTGAACGGCCACGCTCAATCGGCGTCGCGGCGTGACGGCGCGATGCCGAAGGCGCGCATCTTCTTGTAGAGGTTGCTGCGCTCGACGCCGAGCGCGTCGGCGGTGCGCGAGATGTTGCCCTGGTGGGCCGCCAGCACGTGCAGGATGTAGTCGCGCTCGAAGCGGTCGCGGGCGTCGGCCAGCGGCACGACCGGCCCGCCGTTGCCGCCGGGTGTCGGCCCGACCGGCCCGGAGGGGCCGCCGTCGACACCGCCGCCGGGGCCCTCGCCGACGAACCCGACGTCCTGCAGCGTGATCACGTCGCCGGCGACCATGATGAGCAGCCGCTCGACGACGTTGTGCAGCTCGCGCACGTTGCCCGGCCAGGCGTGCTGCTGCAGCCGCACCATCGCCTCGGGCGCGAAGCGCTTGACACGCCGCCCATACTCCCCCGCCAGCGTCGCCATGAAGTGCTCGGCCAGCCGCGGCACGTCATCGACGCGGTCGCGCAGCGGCGGCACGAAAATCGGCACGACGTTGAGTCGGAAGTAGAGGTCCTCGCGAAAGCGGCCGGCGCGGATCTCGTCCTGCAGGTCCTTGTTGGTGGCGGCGACGACGCGGACGTCGACCTTCACCGTGGCGGTGCCGCCGACCGGCTGGATCATCTGTTCCTGGAGGGCGCGCAGCACCTTGGCCTGGGTCTTCAGGCTCATGTCCCCGATCTCGTCGAGGAAGATGGTACCGCCGTGCGCGTGCTCGAAGCGGCCGCGCCGATCGGCGACGGCGCCGGTGAAGGCGCCGCGGGCGTGACCGAAGAGCTCGGTCTCGATCAGCTCCTCGGGAATCGCCGCGCAGTTGACGTCGACGAACGGCGCGGTTGGG
>CAYUAX010000276.1:2173-5303 GCA_964442845.1 uncultured Bifidobacteriaceae bacterium
CGGCGCGGCGCCGCGAGTGGGCGTGCAGCGTGCGGGCGACCACTTCCTTGCCGGTGCCGTTCTCGCCGAGGATCAGCACCCGGCCGTTGGTCGGCGCCGCCAGCAGCACCTGCTCCCGCAGGTGCTGCATCACCGGGCTGTCGCCGATCAGCGTGTGGCGGCGGTCGACCTGGGCGCGCAGGTCGCGGTTCTCGGCCTCGAGGGCCCGCTGCCGCAGGGCATGGCGCACGACCAGCACCGCCTTGTCGAGCGACAGCGGCTTCTCGACGAAATCGAAGGCGCCGAGCTTGATGGCGCGGACCGCCGACTCGACGTTGCCGTGGCCCGAGATCACCACCACCTCGGCGTCGACGTGGCGCTCGCGCAGCCGCTGCAGGGTCTCGAGCCCGTCGATGCCGGGCATCCACACGTCGAGCAGGATCACGTCGTAGGTCGTGGCGACGACGCGCTCGAGGCACGCCTCGCCCGACTCGACCGTGTCGACGTCGTAGCCCTCGTCGCGCAGCACGCCGCCCAGGGCGGTGCGGACGCCGGGCTCGTCGTCGACGATCAGGATGGCGGGCATGGCGGTAGCGGTGGCGGCGGCGCGCTCAACACGGCAACTCGATGGTGAAGCGCGTCCCCCTG
Source organism: uncultured Bifidobacteriaceae bacterium (assembly GCA_964442845.1). Lineage (GTDB taxonomy): Bacteria > Acidobacteriota > Vicinamibacteria > Vicinamibacterales > UBA2999 > CAWAYR01. The sequence continues at coordinate 2,801 of CAYUAX010000276.1, forward strand.
GGGACATTGTCGGACACTTCGACGTTGCCGCCATGTTCGGCGACGATGCGCCGGACGATGGCCAGGCCGAGGCCCGACCCGCGGCGCTTGGTCGAGTAGTACGGCAGGAAGAGCTTGTCGCGCTCGCCGGGCGGGATGCCGGGACCGTCGTCGGCGACGACCACCCGGACCAGGTCGTGGCCGGCGTCGCGGGCGGTCTCGACGACGATCGTGCCGCGTTGCTCCATCGCCTCGATGGCGTTGTCGACGAGGTTGATGACCACGCGCTTGAACTGCTCGGCGTCGAGCCGTACCGGCGGCAGCCCGTCGGCGAAGCGACGGATGACGCTGACGTGGGCGAACAGGCCGTCGTAGAGGGCCAGCGCCTCGCCCAGCACCGTGTGCAGGGTGGTCGGCACGGCGCGCGGCGCCGGCATCCGCGCGAACTGCGAGAACTCGTCGACCAGCCCCTTCAACGACTCGACCTCGCCGATGATCGTCGCCGTGCACTCGCGGACCAGGTCGGCGTGCGGCGCGGCATCGCCGAGCTTGCGCTGCAGCCGCTCGGCCGACAGTTGAATCGGCGTCAGCGGGTTCTTGATCTCGTGCGCCAGCCGCCGCGCCACTTCGCGCCACGCCGCCACCTTCTGGGCGCGGATGAGCGGCGTCACGTCGTCGAGCACCAGCACCGTCCCCTCGAACCCGGCGCCGCCGTGCAGGCGGGTCGCGGCGACGGCCAGCGTCATCTCCCGGCCCTCCCGGGTAACCGCCACCTCCTGCGCCACCGACTCGCCGCGGGCCCGCGCGGCGCCGTCGACCAGCGCCGCCACCGCCGTGAAGTCCTCGCCGAGCACGTCGGCCAGGGCGCGACCGGCGACGTCGTCGGGCAGGCCGAGCAGGCGTGCCGCCGCCGAGTTGACCCGCCCGATCCGGCCGTGCGCGTCAATCGACACGACGCCGGTGGCGATGCGTTCGAGGATCGTCTCCACCGAGCGATGGCGCCGCTCCACCTCCTGGTGGCGCTGCTCGAGTTCGAGGGCGCTGCGTTCGATCGACCGCTGTCGCGCCGACAGGTCGGCGGCCATCGCGTTGAACGACTCGACCATGTGGCCGAACTCGTCGTCGGCCTGGTGCTCGATACGGTGCTCGAGCCGGCCGGCGCCGATCTCGCGCGCCGCCGCCGACAGCATCTGCACCGGCCGGGTGATGCGCTTGGCCAGGTAGAGGCCCATCCACGTCGAGCCGCCGAGGATGAGCAGGGTCAACATGACGAAGAACGACAGGTAGACCCCGGCGAGCGGCCACTTGAGCACCCGCAGCTGCGAGTAGTTCTCGAAGGCCTGGGTCATGCGGCGCGCCTTCTCGGCCATCTCGCCGGTCAGCACGTCGCTGGCGATGATGACGCCGGTCACGCGGCCGCCGGGCGCGCGGATGACGCGAGCGACCCGCAGGAACTGGCCGCCGCTGCCGCCGGGAATCGGCTCGAGCAGGAAGTCGTCGGCCGAGCCGCCGACCTGCAGGGCGGCCAGCCGATCGGCGCCGGCGCGGGCGACGGCGGTCGGCACGTCGGGGGCGGCGACGTCGACCACCGACTGCACCGCCGCCGGCTGCCCGGCGACGCGGTAGACCTGCACCAGCCCGATGCGCCGCTCGGTGACGTCGGGCGCGATGACCCGGCGCACCGCCTCGACGTCGCTGGCGAGGTCGACGCGGGCCAGCGCGTCGGCCAGTCGATCGACCTCGTCGTTGACGACGCGGCGCCGTTCGAGGATGTAGTCGGAGGCGATGGCGCTGGCGGCGCTCAGCACCTCGTCCATCGGCGCGTTGAACCAGCGGTCCACCGCGGTGAGGACCACCTGCGACCCGACCGCCAGCACCAGCACGGCCGGCACCAGGGTGAGGGCGAAGAGCAGCGCGACGAGCTTGGCGCGGAACCGCGCGAACGGCAGCGCCCGGCGGCGTTCGACCACCAGCTTGACGACGTTGCGGACCAGGAAGAACCCCAGCGCCAGCAGCATCATCAGGTTGGTGGCGCTCAGCGCGTAGAGCACGAACCCGGTGAGGAAATCGGGCGAGAGGCGCGCCGAGCGGTCAGCGAGCCACAGCAGGCTGGCCAGCACCGACAGCAGCAGCGCGATGCCGACCAGAATCAGGCGCGGGTTGTCGCGGAACGGGCGGGCCATGGCCGGCGGCGCCTACTCCTTGGCGCCGAGCAGGTCCTTGAGTTCGCTCATGAACTCGCCGATGTCGCGGAAGTGGCGATACACCGACGCGAAGCGCACGTAGGCGACCTTGTCGAGCTGCTTCAGCTCCTGCATCACGAAGGCGCCGACCTCGGTGGTGCTGATCTCCTTCTCGGCGCGGTCCTGCAGCATGCCCTCGACCCGGTCGGCGATGGCTTCGATCGCCGCCACCGAGACCGGCCGCTTCTCGCACGCCTTGAGCAGCCCGGCGACGAGCTTCTGGCGCTCGAAGCGCTCGCGCGTGCCGTCCTTCTTCACCACCATGTAGGGGATCTCGTCGA
>CAYUAX010000277.1:0-5178 GCA_964442845.1 uncultured Bifidobacteriaceae bacterium
TGAAGAACAGCAGCATGCCGATGCTGAAGACGAAGTTGATGCGCAGGAACGGCAGGGCCTGGGCCCGCACTTCGGGCGCGGCGTTGACCAGCGTCAGCAGGAACGGCGAGGCGACGTAGCCGATGAGCGCGAGGATCGCGAACATCCCCACCGCGGTGATGAACGCCTGGTAGACGACCTTGTTGACCTTCTCGTGATCGCCGGCGCCGGCGAAGCGGGCGACCAGCACGGCCTGGCCGGTGAAGAGCGACGCCATGAAGACGATCACGACCAGGAAGATCTGCCAGGCGACGCCGATGCCGGCGTTGGCGGCGAAGCCCAGCATGTTGCCGACCAGCGCGTGATCGACCACGCCCTGCAGCCCGGCGACCAGGTTCTGCAGCATCGTCGGCCACGCGAGCCGCCAGACGGCCGGGGCGAGGGGACCTTCGACGAGGGAGCGGTCGAACTTCTTCGGGGAGGGCGCCGCGGCCATTCGGGAACGTGGAATTGTAGCCCGGCCGGCCAGCTCGGCGCCGAACCTGGGCCGTGCCGCCGTCGAGGTGGCGGGCCGCTGGTCTAGACGTCCAGTTCCTGGGCGTCCTCGGCCCGCTCCATGATGAAGCGGAACCGCGCCGAGGCGTCCTTGCCCATCAGCTCGTTCATCACCCGGTCGGTCAGCAGCTGATCGGCGATGTCGACGCGCAGCAGGCGGCGGGTGCGCGGGTTGAGCGTGGTCTCCCAGAGCACCTTGGGCATCATCTCGCCGAGGCCCTTGAAGCGCGTGATCTCCGGCGCGGCGCGGCCGGTGCGCTGCTTGAGGATCTGTTCCTTGTGCGCGTCGTCGAGCGCCCAGAACGTCTCCTTGCCGACGTCGATGCGGTAGAGCGGCGGCTGCGCCAGGTAGACCTTGCCGGCGGCGATGAGCTGCGGCATGTGGCGATAGAGGAACGTCAGCAGCAGCGTGGCGATGTGATGGCCGTCGGAATCGGCATCGGCCAGGATGATCACCTTGCCGTAGCGCAGCCGCCCCACGTCGAACGCCTTGCCGACGCCGCAGCCGAGCGCCGTCGCCAGATCGGCCAGTTCCTTGTTCTCGAGCACCTTGGCGGTCGAGATGCCTTCGGTGTTCAGCACCTTGCCGCGCAGCGGCAGGATGGCCTGGCGGGCGCGGTCGCGGCCCTGCTTGGCCGAGCCGCCGGCCGAGTCGCCCTCGACGACGAACAGCTCGCTGGTCACCGCGCCGGGGTGGGTGCAGTCGGCGAGCTTGCCGGGCAGGTTGACGCGCCCGGCCGTCGGCCCCTTGCGCACGACGTCGGCCTGCGCGGCCCGGCTCGCCTCGCGGGCGCGGGCGGCCAGGATGATGCGTGCGACGATCGCCTCGGCGACCGAGATGTTGGTGTTGAGCCAGTGTTCGAGGGCCGGCCGCACCAGCCCGTCGACGGCGCTGGTCACTTCGGGGTTGTTGAGCCGGTCCTTGGTCTGGCCCTGGAACTGCGGTTCGGCGAGGAACACCGACAACACCCCGGTGAGGCCCTCGCGGATGTCCTCGGCGGTCAGCGTCACGCCCTTGGGCGACAGGTTGTGCGTGTCGATGAAGTTGCGCACCGCTTTGCCCAGCCCGCCCCGCAGGCCGTTCTCGTGGGTGCCGCCCGACGCGGTCGGAATGCCGTTGACGTAGCTGCGCAGGTGCTCGTCGGTGGACTCGGTCCACTGCAGCACCAGCTCGAGGCGCAGGCCGTTTTCCTTGGCCAGCGTGAACGGCGCCTCGTGCACCGGCTTGCTCGACCGCTCGCCGAGGATCTTCTTCAGGTAGTCGGCCAGGCCGTCGTCGTGCTGGAACGTGTGCTTGGTGCCGGTGGTCTGGTCGTCGAACGTGACCTTGACGCCCTTGTGCAGGAAGCTGGCGACCTCGAGCCGCTCGCGGATGATCTGCGGGTCGAACTCGACCTTCGGGAAGATCGTCGGGTCGGGCCGGAAGAAGACCGTCGTGCCGCTGCCACGCGCCGCGCCGGCCTTCTTCAGGCCGGCCACCGGCTTGCCCTGCTTGAAGGCCATCTCCCATTGCTGGCCGTCGCGGCGCACCGTGGCGGTCAGCTCGCGCGACAACGCGTTGACCACACTGGCGCCGACGCCGTGCAGGCCGCCGGCCGTCTTGTAGTTGCCCTGCTCGAACTTGCCGCCGGCGTGGAGCACCGTGAAGATCACCTCGAGGGCGCTCTTCTTCGTCTTCGGGTGCACGTCGACGGGGATGCCGCGGCCGTCGTCGCTGATGGTCACCGACGAGCCGTCGTCGTGCAGCGTGACGGCGATGGTCGAGGCGTGGCCGTTCATCGCCTCGTCGATCGAGTTGTCGAGGATCTCCCAGACCAGGTGGTGGAGGCCGGCGCTGCCGACGCCGCCGATGTACATGCCCGGCCGTTTGCGGACGGGCTCCAGGCCTTCGAGAACGGTGATGTCTTTGGCGGTGTAGGACATTGACCAGCGGCTAGGGGCTAGCGGCTAGCGGCTAGGGGGCCAGCTGCCGGCGCGCCAGGGCGGCTTGCGTGCAGACGAGTATAGCCTTGCGCCCCGGCGCGGCGCCGCCTATGGTGGCGGCGTGCGATTCGTCACGCTCGCTCTCCTCACCGGACTCGCGGCTGCCTGCGCGGACGCGCCGCCGGCCGCGACGCCAGCGACCTCGACGGCGGTGGTCTTCGAGGGCGCGCGGATCGTCACCGGCGAGGATCGGCCGCCGATCGAATCCGGCACGCTGGTGATCGACGGCGGCCGCGTGGTGGCCGTGGGCGCGCCCGGTGCGGTGACGGTGCCCGACGGCGCGACGCGCCTGGACGTCACCGGCAGGACGATCGTCCCGGCGTTCGTCGACGTGCACGCGCACATCGGCTACATGCGCGACCTCACCAGCGGGCCGCAGAACTACACCCGCGACAACATCGAGGACCACCTGCGGCGTTATGCGTGGTTCGGCGTGGCGGCGGTGCAGGCGATGGGCTCGGACTTCACCGACCTGCCGTTCCAGGTGCGCGACGACTCGCGCGCCGGCCGCATCCCCGGCGCCGCGCGCTTCCTCACCGCCGGACGCGGCCTCGCGCCACCCGACGAAGTGCGGCCCGACAATATGCGCCACTCGGCCTACCGCATCACCAGCGTCGACGAGGTGCGCACCGCGATCGGCGAGCTGGCCGAGCGCGGCGTGGCCATCGCCAAGACGTGGGTGGACGATCGCGGCGGCGCCGTCCGCCCGCTCACGCCCGCGCTCTATGGCGCCATCATCGACGAGGCGCACCGTCGCGGCCTGCGGGTGATGGTGCACGCCACTGGCCTGGCCGAGGCCAAGGCGCTGCTGCGTGCCGGGGTGGACGGCTTCGGCCACGCGTTCCTCGACGTGGACGACGAGCTGATCGACCTGCTGCGGGCGCGGCCCCACGTCTTCGTCACGCTGGCGCTCGGCGGCCCGCGACGACTGGTCGCGGCGCCGTGGCTGGATCCCGTACATCCGCTGGTCGCCGCCACCGTGTCGCCGGCGCAGATCGCCCGGCTGCAGCAGCGCCTCGCCGGGCTGAGCGAGGCGGAGCGCGCCCGGGCGACGGCGGCCTGGCAGCGGATGGCGGCGGGCATCGCCCGCCTCAACGCCGCTGGCGCGCGGATCGCGGTCGGCACCGACGGCGGCGGCCAGACCGGCGATCAGTTCATCGGCTGGACCGTGCACACCGAGATGGAGAACATGGTCGCCGCCGGGATGACGCCCGCGCAGGTGCTGATCGCGGCGACACGCACCGGCGCCGCCGTCCTCGGCCTCGACGAGCTCGGCACCATCGCGCCCGGCAAGAGCGCCGACGTCGTCGTGCTCGACGCCAACCCGCTCGACGACATCACCAACACGCGGCGGATCGCGCAGGTCTACCTGCGCGGCATCGCCGTGGACCGGGCCGGACTGCAGGCGCAGTGGACCAGCGCCGCGTCCGCCAGGTAGAAAGCGCTGCAGAAGCAGGACCTCGCCACCCGGCAACCTGCCCCAAGAGCTGCCCGACAGGCGCGAAGGCGCCGCTTGCGCTCGTGCCGGCGCGGGCGTATCGTGCGCCGGTGAGCCGGGCCGCGCTCGTCGTGGTCGGCGTCCTCGCCTGCGTCGGCAGCCTCGGCGCCTGGTGGTACGTGTCGGCGGCGGCGGGCTCACCGGGACGCGCCGCGGCCGTCGCCACCGCCCAGACCCCGCCCGCGGTGCGTCGCGCCGCCCAGCCGTGGGCACGCTGGACCGTCACCGAGCGGCTCACCGCGGGCAGCGTCCTGGTGCTGCAGGTCGAGACCAGCCACCTCGCCGACGCCCTCGACATCGCCCGCCAGCTCGTCGAGCCCGTGAAGCCGAAGTATGCCGAGGTGATGATCTACTTCCACCGCCCCGGCCGCCCGTCCACGCTGCCGCCGCGGCGGGTCCAATGGAGCCCGTCGCAGGGGTACGTGGAGACGGATTACGAGCGCTGACGCTCGATCTAGCGGCTAGGGACTAGCGGCTAGCGGCTAGGCTCCCACGATGCTGACGTCGAACTGCAGCAAACACGAAGGGTCCGGTGGGTTCACCGGGCCCTCCGCTCTTGAACTGGCTTTCTAGCCGCTAGCCCCTAGCCCCTAGCCGCTGGAAGGCGAAGGGTCTCAGCCCTTCGCCTTCCTCGGTGTCCGCGGCCGCCGCGCGCCGCCGCCGCCGGCCGGCGCCTTGCGGGCCCGCTTGGGCCGATCGGCGGCGTCCTCCGCGCTCATCGTGCGGCGCGGACCGCGCTTCACGCCGCGGGCTACCGGGCCGGCGCTGATCGGCTCCTTGGCGCTGCCCGGCGCGAAGAACTTCGACTGGTCGTCCTCAGGCTCGATCTCGTCGGGCACGATCGGCGCGATGGCGATCTGCGCCGGCAGTTCGCCGTCGGCTTCTTCGGCCGCTCCCTCGCCCGACGTCTCGCCGCGCTCCTCGTCGTCGTCGCTGATGACCCAGCCGAGCGTGACGCTCTTCGGGCGGTAGACGTTGGCCGACGACGGCGGCGCGGCCGGCTGGGCGTCGGCCTCGGCGGCCGTCGCGGCCTGGGCCGGCGCGCCGGCGGGCGAGGCGGTGGCGCTGAACACGCGCAGGCCGCCCTGGCGGTCGCGTTCGAGGCGGATCAGACCTTCCTTCTGGCAGGCCCGCATCAGGTCGACGATCGAGCCGTACTTGCG
>CAYUAX010000278.1:0-5028 GCA_964442845.1 uncultured Bifidobacteriaceae bacterium
GAAGGGCCGCCCGGCGACATGATCCGCTCGGGCTACGAGTTGATCGAGTACGGCTCGTCGATCAGCGCGCTGTTCCCCGGCGACGTCGTCAACAACGGCACGTCGGGCGGCGTCGGCATGGGCACGGCGGTGCGCGGCAAGCAGATGTTCCTCAAGCCCGGCGACACGATCACCGCCAGCATCGAGGGCATCGGTACGCTGACGCTGCCGGTGGTGGCCGGCGAGAAGCCCCCGGACGGCACCGGCTCGTACCTGCCCCCGGTCAGCAGCTACCGCAAGCAGTAGGGCAGAGCTTCAGCTCTGCCGAACGAGGCAGCTCTGAAGAGCTGCCCTACGAAGACACGGAGCGCTACGAGCCCGGCTCGTAGCGCTCCACTCGCGTACGGCGTCGATCACCGGCCGCCCGGCGCCAGGTGATCGACGAAGTAGCGGGCGATCGTGCGGTAGAGGTGCACCGTCGTGCCCGGGCCTTCGGAGATCGAGTGCGAGCGGTTCGGGTAGATCATCGCGTCGAACGGCTTGCCGAGTTCGATCAGCCGGTTCACCAGCTTCTCGGTGCCCTGGACGTGGACGTTGTCGTCGCCCGAGCCGTGGACGATCAGCAGATCGCCCTTCAGACCGTGGGCGAAGTGGATCGCCGAGCCGCGCTGGTAGCCGGCGGCGTTACCGTCGGGCAGGCCCATGTAGCGTTCCTGGTAGATGGTGTCGTAGAGCGTCTGGTCGGGCACCGGCGCCACCGCGACGCCGACGTGGTAGACGTCGGGGAAGCGGAACATCGCGTTGAGCGTGTTGGTGCCGCCGCCGCTCCAGCCCCATACGCCGACGCGGGTGCCGTCGAGGAACGGGTGGCGCGCCAGCAGCGCCCGCACCGCCGCCGCCTGGTCCTTCGAGCCCAGGTCGCCGACCGCGCCGTAGACGGCCTTGCGCCACGGCGCGCCTTTGGGCGCCGGCGTGCCGCGGTTGTCCATACTGACCACGACGTAGCCGGCGTCGGCGAGGGCGCGGTGGAAGAGCGTGGTGCCGCCGTACCACTGGTCGGCGGCCGTCGTCGCCGCCGGCTCGCCGTAGACGTAGGTGATTACCGGGTATTTCTTCGTCGGGTCGAAGTCGGCGGGCTTCAGCATCCAGCCGTCGAGCGGCACGCCGCCGTCGCCGGGCACGGTGAAGAACTCCACCGGCCGGGTGATCACGGCCTCGAGCGCCTTCTTCAGAGCCGTCGTGTCGGTGAGCGTCCGCAGCACGCGGTGGCTGGGCAGCTCGACGACGTCGGTGACCGGCGGCACGTCGAAGCGCGAATAGGTGTGGAAGGCCATCCGGCCGCCCGGTGCCAGGCGGTAGCTGTGCGTGCCGGGCTGACCGGTCGGCGTCACCCGCTCGGGCGCGCCTTTGCCGTCGCTCCGCGCGCGGTAGAGGTAGCGGCTGGTCGGGTCGTCGGGTGAGGCGATCACGTAGACCCACGCGCCGGCGGCGTCGGTGCCGACCAGTTGCATGATGTCGGCGTCGAACGCCGTGACCAGCGTCGTGGCCGTGCCGTCGGCGGTGGCCTTGTAGACATGACGCCAGCCGTCGCGCTCGCTGGTCCAGAAGAACGCCTTCCCCTGGTCGGTCCAGCGGACGGTGTCCACGACGTCCACCCAGGTCTCCGAGCGATCGCGGAACACGCGCGAGACGCGGCCGCTCGACGGGTCGGCGCTGAGCAGATCCTGCTGGTTCTGCAGACGGTTCAACTGCTGGATGGCGAGCGCGCCGTCGCCCTGCCACTCCAGCCGCGCCAGGTACGAGTCGCGCGGGTCGCCGGGTGTCTGCATCCAGGTCGTGTCGCCGCCGTCGACGGCGACCACGCCGATGCGCACCGACGAGTTGACGGTGCCGGGCTTCGGATACGGGATGCGGGTGACGACCGGGTAGACGCTGTCGGTGTTGTTGAGCAGCGTGAAGATGCCGACGCCCGACGTGTCGAACTGCCAGTAGGCGATGCGCCGGCCGTCGGGGCTCCAGCGGAAGCCGTCGCGCACGTCCAGTTCCTCTTCGTAGACCCAGTCGGACGTGCCGTTGATGATCGTCTCGGAGCCCGAGCTGGTGAGCCGCGTGACGCGGCCGTCGCTCAGCCGTTCGACCCACAGGTCGTTGGCGCGGACGTAGGCGACGCGGGTGGCGTCGGGCGAGAACTTCGCGAACATCAGCGACGCCTCGGGGGCGGCCGCCCCTACCTGGGTGAGCCGGCCCGAGGCGACGTCCAGCACCCAGTAGTCGCCGCGGGTGTTCTGCCGCCACACCTTGCGTGTGTTGGTGAACACCAGCAGCTTGGCGCCGTCGGCCGACCACTGGTAGTCGGCGATGGTCAGGCCGGCCTTGCCGCCGGGCGGCACCAGGCGGGTGGCGGCGACGAGCACGGTGCGCGCGCCGGTCGCCGCCTCGTAGCGGACGATGTCCGAGCCGCCGTCGGCGGTGCGTTCGACGGTCGAATAAGCGGCGCCGTCGGGCAGCCAGCGGGCCGGCCCGAAGGCCGGCACGGCGTAGGCTTGGTCGGCGAAGATGCGGCCGAGCTGGGCGTCGAGGGCCGTGCGGTCGCGGCCCTGCGCGCTGGCCGCGACGCCGACGGCGGCGACGACAGCAGTAGCCACCAGCCGTCGCAGGGTGGCGGCCCGGGTGCGGGTCGCGGCGATCGTCACGGCGTCAGCGCGTCGAGGTGCGCTCGACCGGCTCGAGGCGCACCACCGGTGTCGGCTTGCCGTCGTCGTCCTCGGTGACCAGGTAGAGGTAGCCGTCGGGGCCCTGGCGCACGTCGCGGATGCGGCCGACGCCGGGCAGGATCGTCTCGCGCGACACCACCTTGTCGCCGGCGATGACGACGCGGGCCAGCTGCTCGCCGGCCATGCCGCCGATGAAGAGCTGGCCCTTCCACTGCGGGAAGCGGTCGCCGGTGTAGAACGCCGCGCCCGAGATGCCGATCGACGGCACCCAGATGTGCAGCGGCTGCTCCATGCCCTCGCGGTGCGTGCCGCTGTGGATGGCCTTGCCGGTGGTGTAGTTGACGCCGAAGCCGATCACCGGCCAGCCGTAGTTCTTCCCGGCGCGATCGAGGTTCAGCTCGTCGCCGCCCTGCGGGCCGTGCTCGTGGGTCCAGATGTGGCCGGTGGCCGGGTCGATCGCGATGCCCTGCACGTTGCGGTGGCCGTAGCTCCAGATCTCGGGCCGGGCCGGCGCCTTGCCGACGAACGGGTTGTCGCTCGGCACCGAGCCGTCCTCGTTGAGCCGGACGACTTTGCCATGGTGGTTCGACAGGTCCTGCGCGGGGTGCGCGTCGAGGTTGCCCTCGGGCGGCACCTGCCGATCGCCCAGCGTGAGGAACAGGTGGCCCTTGCCGTCGAACGCGATGCGGCCGCCGAAGTGGCCGCGGCCGGTCGACACCGACTCGAACAGCGGCTGCACGTTGGTCAGGCGATCCTTCTCGAACGTGCCCCGCACCAGCGCCGTGGTCGCGCCGCTGCCGTCGGCCTTGGCCTTCGAGTAGGTGAGGTAGACGTACCGGTTGCTGGCGAAGTTGGGGTGGACGGCCACCTCGAGCAGCCCGCCCTGGCCCTGGAAGACGACCGGGGGCACGCCCTCGACGGCCTGCGGCACGAGCTTGCCCCCGCGCACGATGCGCAGCCGGCCCGGCCGTTCGGTGACCAGCGCGTCGCCGTTGGGCAGCCAGGCGATCGCCCACGGCTGCACCAGGCCGTCGGCGACCGTCACCACGCGGTAGTCGTGCTGCTGCGATCGCTGCACCGACTGCGCGCCCGCCGGGACGCTCACCGCGGCCACCAGGCCGGCGGCCACTCCGCTCACCAACATCCGGGTCATCACCGTCTCCTTGTCGTTCACGTCGTCCGCTGTTTCCGATACGAGTTCTTCACGACGATCTTGCCGCCGCGCAGGGTGAACACGTCGCAGCCGTTCACTTCCGTCTTGACGCCGGCGGCGTTCGTCCCGGTGAAGCGCCACTCCGAGACGGCGCGATCGCCGGCGACGAAATGGCGCGGCTCGTTCCAGCGGGCGTCCTTGAAAGTGGCGAACACGGCGGCGTAGGCGCGGCGCACGGCGTCGCGTCCGACGTGCCGGGCCCCGGCCACCTCGGTGCCGGCGGACGCTTCGAACACGCAGTCGTCCGTCATGCACGCCATCAGCCCGTCCACGTCGTGGCGGTTCCACGCCGCGGCGAAGGCGTCGAGCATCGTGATCACGTCGGCGTCGGTCGCCGCCGCCTCGGCCGTGCCGGGCACGCTGGCCAGGGCCAGGGCGGCAGCGGCGGTCAGGGCATCGCGTCGGTCCATAACCCCCTCCGTCTCGTCGAAGAATCTCACATCTGCCGGGGATTATCTCGCGGTCGCCGGGCATCTGGCCGGGACGGAGCGCGGGCTGGCCGTCGCGGCGGGGGGACCCCTTCTTGCACGGGCCGGATGCACACCGCGTGGTCGTCGCCACTGGTCATTCGTCGCCCGCCGCCGTAGACTGCGCCCTTCGGGCCCTCACCCCCATGGCACCCCCCCCCGAATCCGACACGCGAGGCACGGTCGCGATCGTGATCGTGTTCGGCGTCCTGGTGGTCGTCGGCTGGCTGGCGTTCTTCTTCGGGCTCTTCCTGCCGCGCCAGGCACCCTAGGGTCACGCGCCATGCACCTCGAGCGGACCGAGCGGCTGTGGATGTGGGCGGCGACGGCGATGCTGGCGCTGTTCACCGGAGCCATCGTCGCCACGGCGCTGGCCGGCTCCGCCCATCCCCCCAGCCACAACGAGACCGTCGACCCCGAGACCCTGACCGTGGCGGGGGAGTTCGCGGCGCCGGGGGTGACGCCGCGCGCCGATGGCGGGATCACCGTGACGATGCGGGCCGAGTTCTACGTCTTCCGCCCCGGCGTAGTGCGCGTGCCGGCCGGCGTGCCGATCACCTTCCGCATCACCAGTCCCGACGTGCTGCACGGCTTCCAGATCGTCGGCACCAACGTGAACCTCACCGTGGCGCCCGGCTACGTGAGCGAGGCGACC
>CAYUAX010000279.1:0-5027 GCA_964442845.1 uncultured Bifidobacteriaceae bacterium
CGCTCGACTGCCCGGTGTGCGACAAGGGCGGCGAGTGCCCGCTGCAGGACTTCTCGTACAGCTTCGGCAACGTCGCCAGCCGCATGGACTTCCCGCGGCGCACCTTCGACGGCGAGGGCGTGAAGGCCGACGTCGACTTCGGCCCGACGCTGATGCTCAACCGCAACCGCTGCATCATGTGCACGCGCTGCGCGCGCTTCATGGACGAGATCGACGGCGACGCGCAAATCGGCGTGATCAACCGCGGCAACGGCAGCGAGATCGGCACCTTCAACGAGCAGGGCGTGCACTCGCTGCTGTCGGGCAACCTGATGGACGTCTGCCCGGTCGGCGCGATCACCACCAAGCAATACCGCTTCCGCTCGCGGCCGTGGGACAACCCCAACGCCATCGACACCATCTGCACCGGCTGCTCCAAGGGCTGTTCGACCACGGCGTGGCTCAAGGCCAAACCCGAGTGGGCCAAGGGCTCGCGGTTGATCCGCGTCACGCCGCGCTACAACCCCGAGGTCAACGGCTTCTGGATGTGCGACATCGGCCGCTTCCAGTACGGCTGGGTCGAGGGCGAGGGCCGGCTGCGCACGCCGCAGCTGCGCGGCAGGGACGGCGGCGCGCAGGTGGCGACGTGGAAGGACGCGCTGGTCAAGGTGCGCGATCTGCTCAACGCCGCCGGACGTCGCGATCCGGCGTCGGTGCGCTTCCTCGCGTCGGCCCACGCCAGCCTCGAAGAGCTGTTCCTGGTCAAACGCGTCGCCGAAGAGCTGAAGGGCGAAGGCGGCGCCGGCCACGTCACCGTGTCGTGGCGGCGTTCGGCCAAGGCGCAGCCGGCGGCCACGAAGTTCGTCGTCCCGGCCACCGACGCGCCCAACGTGCTCGGCGCCCGCGACCTCGGTCTGGCGATTGGCGCCGGTCTCGACGGCGGCGCGGATCTGTCGGCGCTGCGCAGCGCCGTGGACGGCGGCCACGTCGACGTGCTCTACGTCGTCGACCCGGGCCCGGCGGAGTCGATCGGCGACATCGCCTGGGTGGTGGAGGCGCGGCAGGCCGGCCGCCTCAAGGCGCTCGTCTATCAGGGCGTGCTGTCCGGCCCGCTGGCCGCGGCCGCCGACGTGGTGCTGCCCGGCGCGGCGTGGGTCGAGAAGGACGGCTGCTTCACCAACGATCAGGGCCGCGTGCAGGCGGCGTCGAAGGCGCTGGTCACGCCGGGTGAAGCGGTGGAGGACTGGCAAATCCTCACCAGCGTGGCGGCGGCCCTCGGCCTGCCGTTCGCGTACGAATCGGCGGCGGCGGTCCGTACCGACCTCGCTGCGGCCCTGGCGTCGCAGCCGGCGTACGCCGGTCTCGGCAGCCAGATCTTCAACCGCCCGGTCAGCGCCGAGACGTGGCTGCAGGCCTCGAATCCATCCGAACGCTGGAAGTGGGATGTGATGTACCAGGATCTGCCGCCGGTGAAGGGGCACAACGTGCAGATGGAGCACGCCGCCAAGCCCTCGGTGATTCCGCTGCGCCTGGTGACGCAGCTCGGTCCCGCCGCCGACTAGCGGCCCGTTCGCGTCCGCCTGTCCGATGCAGCATCGCTGGGCCCGCTGGTCGCTGGTCGTCGCCGCGATCGCGGTCGTCGCCGGCGCCTGCCTGTGGGCGCTCCAGCTCGAAGGCGGCCTGCGCCGCACGCGGCTGGATGCGGTGAGCGCGGCGGCCTACGCCCGCAGCGGACGCACCGCCCTCGGCGACGTGCGTCGGGCGCTGGCAGCCATGGCATCTCCCGGCCAGGCCGCGGCCGGGTGGAGCCGGCGAGCCGAGGCCGGCATCGACGACGCCCGGCGCCAGTTGGTAGCGCTCAGCGCGCTCACCCCCGGCGCCGCCGAGCCTCGCGACGCCCTCGGCGTGTTCGAGCGTCTGGGCGAGGCCGAACGCCGGCTGCGCGAGCACGCCACCGGCGGCAAGCCGCTGATGGCCGCCGACGTCGCGTTCGGCGAGGCGATGCCGCACGTCGACGACCTCGAACGCCGCCTCGACGCGGCGCTCGACGCGGTGGCGACGGCGACCGAGACCCAGGTCGCGGCGCTGCGCGACCGGCAGGTGGCGGCGCTGGCCGGGGCCCTGGCCGCGCTGCTCGTGGCGGCGCTGATCCTGGCGCCGCTGCCGCGGCCGGCCGACGAGGCAACGGCCACCGGGCCGGCCCCCGACGCCGCCCCTGAGGCCGACGCCGCGCCGATCCCCGATGTGGCGCCGACCGTGGCGACCGCGATGTCCCCGCCAATCGTGACGTCGCCGCCGGCGATCGATCTCGCCGCGCTCGCGGCGGCCTGCACGACGCTGGCGGCCGTCCGCGACGGCGGGGCGTTGCCCGCGGCCCTGCACGCGGCCGTGACGGCCATCGGCGCCCGCGGCGCCATGCTGTGGCTGGCCGACGCCGATCGCCAGGCGCTGCGGCCGGCCTCGGCGGCCGGCTACGACCCGCGACTCCTGGCCCGCCTCGGTCCGGTGGCGGTCGGCGACGACAACCCCACCGCCAGGGCATTCCGCGATGGCCTCACCGTGTCGAGCGCCGCCCGGCGTGGGCAGCCGCCGGCGGCGGCCGTGCCGGTGGCCGGCGCGGCGGGCGTGACGGGCGTGCTGGCGGTGGAGTTCGGGGACGAGGCGCCAGCCGCCGTGGCGGCCGCGACGGCCGCGGCCGCGATCGTCGCCGCCCAGCTGTCACTGCTCGTGACCGCGGTGCCCGAGCCCGAGGCGGCGCCGCTCGCCGACGCCGCCGGCAGCCACGGCGCGTAGCGCGGCTACTGCCCGGGCAGCGTCGCGCCGTCGTCGGTGGCGTCGGCGCCCGCCAACTGCACGGCGACCCCCGCCGTCGACGACATCGCTCGCACCGTCGGCACGCCGCGCGCCCGAGCACGCAGCCAGGCGTGCGCCGCGAACGGGCGGTCGGCGACGGCCTGCACGACGAACGGCCGGCCCATCGGCAGCCCCGGCACCGCGTCGCCGGTCACGCGAGTCACCCGGCCGGGCGCGACGATCACGGGGTGCTCCAGCCGACCGCCGTCGTCGGTGTGGAAGTACAGCGTGCCGTGGAACGCCGCCGCGCCGGGGTTGTAGAGCTGCCACGCCGACAGCCACTCGGTCGGGCGATCGTCGGCGCCGCCGTGATAGGCCACGCCGAGCCATGACTCCTGACGGCGGGCGGCGACGTCGGAGACGAGGTTGCCGGCGCCCATCGCGCCGGGCATCGCCTGGCTCCACGGCTCGAACTCGGCGGTGGTCACCGCCGGCGCCACTGGCCCGTCGGCGCGCAGCGAGAAGCCCCACGGCCCCTCGCCGGCGAAGGTCTCGCGCCACGGCGCCAGGTGCAGCCACTGCAGGTCGGAACGCCCGGAGACGATCGGCAGTTGCACGGGGGCGGCGCCGTTGGACGGCAGCAGCTCGAGGCCGCGGGCCCGGCCGTCGAGCGGATAGGTGAACAGCAGGTGCCAGGTGCGGTCGGTCTGGCCGTCGCGCGGCAGGATGTCGAGGTCGCGCGTCCAGCCGCCGGCGTAATACCACTCGCGCGCGTCCATCACGTCGGCGCGTCGCAGCGGCGCGCGCGTCGTCAGGCTGGTGATCTCCCGCCGGCCGCGCCAGTAGACCCGTCGCGTCTGCTGCGTGACCACCGGTCGAGACGCCGTGATCGAGATGCTGAAGTCCCCGGACAACGCCGGTGTCAGCGGCGTGCCGTCCTCCGGGAACAGCGCCGCGAGATCGACGAGCGTGACCCGCTGCGGGGCGAGGGCCACGGTGTGCGTGCGGGTCGGCCGGCCGTCGCGGAACTGGAAGACCAGGCGGGCGTCGCCGCCGTGCGGCGACGGGTTGAGCAGCGTGATCGTCTCCTGCTCGAGCCAGCGCGCGGTGCCGCCCTGAAAGGCATCCGGATAGATCCACGACGTGTGGCTGTCGTCGAGCGGCGCCGCCTGCGGGGGCACGACCGCGATGCCTTCGGGCACGATGTCCCAGGGTCGGAAGGTCTGGTGCACGATCTGCGGGAACACCGGGCGATCGGCGTCCACGGCGACCCAGAACGGTTCGCCGCGCGGCACGTCACGGCGGCGCGCCAGGTCGATCGAATAGAGCTGCCCGGGCGCGACTTCGACGGCGCTGCGCGTCGGAGCGCTGCGCAAGCGGTAGATCGTGAGGCCGACGTGGGCCGGCTGGGTGCCGGGGTTGACGACGTGCAGGCTCGACGCCCAATCGGCGGGCGGACCGTCGAGCGGCTGCGCCGCGTCGTCGATCGACGACAGGAAGTAGCCGTCGCCGACGAACCAGCGCAGACCGGGGTGCGCATCGGCGGTCGACGGCGGCGTGGTCTCGGGTCCGGCCGCGCGGTCGCCCTGTGCGACGATCGCAACGAACACGGCGATCGCGGCTGCGCATGCCAGCAACACCGCGGCGACCCGTCGGGGACGAATGCTCATTCCTGCAAGAAGAGTGCGGCGGGCGCTTGCGTTCGCCGACGGCCGTGCCGCATGATCCTTCTTTCACTTGGACGGCCGCAACCCCAGATTTTCCTGATGTTTCCACGATATTTAAGCTCGACCGCACGGTTGCGCGCGGCTGCGCGCCAATCGTCCCACGCCGCCGTCACGGAGGCCGCGCGATGAGCACGGCGATCGTCGGCGGCGGCATCATGGGCGTCACGCTCGGCTACTTCCTGGCCAAGGCCGGAGTGCCGGTGACCATCTACGAAGGCAGCCCGACCCTGGGCGGCCTGGCCGGACCGCTCACGCTGCCCGACGGCACCGACGTCGACCGCTTCTACCACGCCATCCTGTCGAGCGACGAACACCTGATGACGCTGTGCGAGGAGCTCGGCATCAGCGATCGCCTGCGCTTCAAGCCCACCGGCACGCTGGTGTTCTCGGGCGGCCGGCTGGTGTCGATGAACGGCCTGGTCGATTTCCTGACGTTCCCGCCGCTGCGCCTCATCGATCGGCTGCGGCTCGGCCTGACGGTGGTCGCCGCCAACCGCGTCAAGGACTGGCGCCAGCTCGAGCACGTGC
>CAYUAX010000280.1:0-5002 GCA_964442845.1 uncultured Bifidobacteriaceae bacterium
AGGATGTTGCCCGGGTGCATGTCGGCGTGGAAGAAGCCGTCGCGGAACACCTGGGTGAAGAAGATCGTCACGCCGTCGCGGCTGAGCTTCTTCAGGTCGACGCCGGCTTCGCGCAGCGTGTCGAGCCGGCTGATCGGCACGCCGTGCATGCGCTCCATCACGATCACGTCGCGGGTGCACAGGTCCCAGACCATCTCGGGCACGAGCACCAGGTTCAGCCCGGCCATGTTGCGGCGCAGCTGGGCGGCGTTGGCCGCCTCGCGCACCAGGTCGAGCTCGTCGTGCAGCACGCGGTCGAACTCGCCGACCACCTCGATCGGCCGCAGCCGGCGGCCGTCGGACGACAGCCGCTCGACCCAGCCGGCCAGGATGCGCAGCAGCGCCAGGTCGCCGTCGATCGCGCCCAGCATGCCCGGCCGCAGCACCTTCACCGCCACTTCGCGGCCGTCGTGCAGCTGGGCGAAGTGGACCTGCGCGATCGACGCGCTGGCCACCGGCTCGGCGTCGAAGCGGGCGAACACGGCGTCGATCGGCTTGCCGAACGCCGCCTCGACCATCGCCCGCGACTGCGCCGCCGGGAACGGCGGCACGCGGTCCTGCAGCTTCGCCAGCTCCTCGGCCAGGTCGGCGGGCAGCAGGTCGCGCCGGGTCGACAGCATCTGGCCGAACTTGACGAAGATCGGCCCGAGCCGCTCGAGCGCGGTGCGCAGGCGTTCGCCGCGCGGCGTCTCGAGTCTGCGGCCGACCGTCAGCACCCGCACCAGGGCGCGCACCCAGGGGCGGTCGATGCTGGACAGCGCCAGCTCGTCGAGCCCGTAGCGGACGACGGTGAAGCAGATCGTCGCGAGCCGCGCGACGTTCCTCATCGGGGCGGCGCGGCCGGGTCGCGCCGGGCGAAGCCGGCGAGCGTCTGCGCGCCGCGGCGCAGCGCGTCGGCGGCACCGCCGGCGAGGCGGGCGATCTCGCGCGCGGGGCCGGGGCCGACCAGGCGCTCGAGATCGTCCTGCACGTCCCAGCGCAGGTGGTCGACGAGCCACTGGATGTCGCCGGCAAACGCCGCATCGCCGGCGATCGTCACCTGCGGGCGCTCGCCGGCGAGCGACTGCAGCGCCATCTTCGCCGGGTTGCTGGCGTCCACCTGCACGCGCAGCGCGGCGTCGGCCTCTTCATGGCCGCGTTCCAGCAGACCGGCGGGCGTGACGGTGAAGGCGATCGGGGGCAGCGGAGGCAGCAGCGACGGCCAGCCGCTGAACTCGACCTCGATGCGGCGGCCGGCATGCGGGCGCAGCCGTTCCATCGCCGCGGGCTCGGCGCCGATGACATGGTTGGCCAGCAGCGTGGCCCGCGCCAGCACGGCATCCCCGGCCAGCGCGCGAAGTTCGTCGAGCATGTGTGGGATTGTAGGCACCGGCCTGCCGATGCCCCCTCTGTCGTGGGGCCCCGGGGCGGGCGGACGGCCCGCTGCCATGGCCGACAATCCGCCCGCCTCACCATGCCCACCATCCTGCTCACCGGCGCCACCGGCTACATCGGCTCGCACACCTGGCTCGCGCTCTGGGACGCGGGCTTCGACGTGGTCGGCCTCGACAACCACGTGAACAGCTCGCCGCGCGTGCTGGAGCGTCTCGAACGCATCGGCCGGCGCGCGCCCCGGTTCGTCCAGGCCGACGTGGGCGACGCGGCCGCGCTCGAGGCCCTGTTCGCGCGCGAGACCATCGACGCGGTGGTGCATTTCGCCGCGCTGAAGGCGGTCGGCGAAAGCGTCGCGCAGCCGCTCGCCTACTGGCGCAACAACGTCGTCGGGCTGCTGACGCTGGTCGAGGCGATGGGCCGCGCGGGCTGCAAGGCGCTCGTCTTCAGCAGCAGCGCCACGGTCTACGGCCTGCCCGAGCGGCTGCCGATCACCGAGGACGCGCCGCTCGCCGCGACCAACCCCTATGGCCAGACCAAGCTCGCCGGCGAGAAGCTGCTCGGCGACCTGGCCGCGTCGGACCCCGGCTGGGCGATCGGCCTGCTGCGCTACTTCAATCCGGTCGGCGCGCATGCCAGCGGGCTGATCGGCGAGGACCCGCGCGGCACGCCGAACAACCTGATGCCCTACGTCGCGCAGGTCGCCGTCGGCCGGCGCGCCGAGCTCAGCGTGTTCGGCGGCGACTGGCCCACGCCCGACGGCACCGGCGTGCGCGACTACATCCACGTCGTCGACCTCGCCGAAGGCCATGTGGCGGCGCTGCGCCACCTGCTCGGCGGCCGCGGCTCGCTGACGGTGAACCTCGGCACCGGCCGTGGCACCAGCGTGCTGGAGCTGGTGCACGCGTTCGAGGCGGCCAGCGGCCGGCCGGTGCCGCACCGCATCGTCGACCGCCGGCCCGGCGACGTGGCGGCCTGCTGGGCCGACCCGGCGCTCGCCGAACGCCTGCTCGGCTGGCGCGCGACACGCGACCTCGCCGCGATGTGCGCCGACGCCTGGCGCTGGCAGTCGCTCCACCCGCAAGGATTCGAGACCGCATGAACGTCCTCGTCACCGGCGCGGCCGGCTTCATCGGCATGCACGTGTCGCAGCTGCTGCTGGCACGCGGCGACACGGTGGTCGGCCTGGACAACCTGAACGACTACTACGACCCGGCGCTGAAGGAGGCGCGCCTGGCGCGCCTGGCGCCGCGGCCGGGCTTCCGCTTCGTGAAGATGGACGTGGCCGACCGCACGGGCATGGCCGCGCTGTTCGCCGCCGAAGGCTTCGACCGCGTCGTGCACCTGGCCGCGCAGGCCGGCGTGCGCTACTCGATCCAGAACCCGCACGCCTACATCGACAGCAACATCGTCGGCTTCACGAACGTGCTCGAGGGCTGCCGCCACCACGGTGTGCAGCACCTCGTCTACGCGTCGAGCAGCAGCGTGTACGGCGGCAACACCGCGCTGCCCTTCTCCGAGCACCAGAACATCGACCACCCGGTCAGCCTGTACGCGGCCACCAAGAAGGCCAACGAGCTGATGGCGCACACCTACAGCCACCTGTTCCGGCTGCCGACCACCGGCCTGCGCTTCTTCACCGTCTACGGCCCGTGGGGCCGCCCGGACATGGCGCTGTTCCTGTTCACGAAGAAGATCCTCGCCGGCGAGCCGATCGATGTCTTCAATTTCGGCAATCACACGCGCGATTTCACCTACATCGACGACATCGTCGAGGGCGTGATCCGCACGCTGGACCGCGTGCCCGGCCCCGACGGCGGCTTCGACCCGCTGGCCCCGACACCCGCCACCAGCGCGGCGCCGTACCGCGTGTACAACATCGGCAACCACACCCCGGTGCAGCTCTCCCGCTACATCGAGCTGATCGAGGAAGCCACGGGCAAGCGGGCCACCAAGAACCTGCTGCCCTTGCAGCCGGGCGACGTGCCCGACACGGAGGCCGAGGTCTCGGCACTGATGCGGGACACCGGCTACGCGCCGGAGACGCCGGTCGAGGTCGGCGTGAAGCGCTTCGTGGACTGGTACCGGGGCTTCTACGGCCACTGAGTAACGGATGGCCGCGGGACACCGCGGTGGGAGCGATCGCAAGCAGGGGAACGGAGAACACACGTGGCGACGGCACGGGACGACGGAAGACGGGAGACCACAGCCCTGCGGGCGTGGCTGCCGCGTCTGGCTGCCGCCAACCCCGCGCACCCCACGCTCGTGGACGCCACCGGCGGGACCACGCTCGACGCCGCGGCGCTGTGGGCGGCCGTTCGAGCGGCGGCGGCAAAGCTGCGCGCGACCGGCCTCGGTCCGGGTGATCGTCTCGGCATCGCCGCGTCCCGGCACGTGGAGACCGTGGTCTGGATCCTCGCGGCCGTGGAGGCCGGGGTGGGCTACGTCCCGTTCGATCTCGACTACCCCCCTGCCCGCCTGCAGGCGATGGCGGACGACGCCGCGCCGCGGGCGTTCGTGGGCAGCGAGGCGGCCCTGGCGGCGCTGGCGCGCGTGTTGCCGGACCTGCCCCGCCTGGAGCGCCCTGCACCCCGCGTCGCCGTCCATGCGGCCGGACCGGACCTGGCCTATGTGCTGTTTACATCGGGATCGAGCGGTCGGCCGAAGGGCGTGGCGATGGGCGAGGGCCCCATCGCCCGGCTGATCCACTGGCAGGCCACGCACCCGCGACTGGGCCAGCCGGCCCGCACGCTGCTGTTCTCGCCGTTCTCCTTCGACGTGCACGTGCAGGAACTGTTCGGCGCCCTCGCGACCGGTGGTTCGCTCGTGCTCGTCGACGACGCGACGCGTCGCGATCCGGCAGCGCTCGCCGCCGCCATCACCCGGCATGACGTGGAGCGCCTGTACCTGCCCTACGTCGCGCTGCAGATGCTCGCCGACAGCGCGGACGCCCCCACGATGCGCCTGCGCGATGTGATCAGTGCGGGTGAACAACTGGTGCTGACTCCCGCCATCCGCGCGTTGTTCGAGCGCTGTCCGGACGCGCGGCTGCACAACCACTACGGCCCGACCGAAACCCATGTCGTGACCGCCCACACGCTGCCCGACGCGGTGGCGGATTGGCCGGCGATCGCCGCCATCGGCACCGCTCTGCCGCATGTGCGGCTGCTGCCCGGCAGTGCCGGCGAGGGCGATGGGGTGGAATTGCGCTTCGGCGGCGACTGCCTCGCCCACGGCTATCTGGACCGCCCAGAGCTCGAAGCCGACCGCTTCGTGTTGCTCGAGGACGGAATGCGCGTGTACTGCACCGGCGACCTCGGCGAGGTGGACCAACGCGGCGACTGGCATTACCGCGGACGCCGTGATGCCCAGCTGAAGATCGACGGGTTTCGCGTCGAGCCCGGCGAGGTGGAGGCCGCCCTGCTTGGCCTGCCCGGCCTCTCCGAAGCCGCGGTGGACGCCATCGACGTCGATGGCCTGCGCTCGCTTGCCGTCTGGCTGGTCTGCCGCGACGGCGCGACGCCGCCGGACGCCGCCACTGTTCGGCGCCATCTGCAGGATCGGGTGCCGGACGCCTGGATTCCGCTCAGGG
>CAYUAX010000281.1:0-4994 GCA_964442845.1 uncultured Bifidobacteriaceae bacterium
GTCACGCTCTTCACGGCGTTCGCCTTCGGCAAGAAGGCGTTCTGCAACTACTACCTGCTGGTGCTCGCCGCCGTTGCGATGGCGCTGGCCGTGCCGCGCCGGCCCGCGCCGCCCGGCCGCGCCGACGTCACGCCGGCGTGAGGCGGCCGCCCTCGAGCCGCAGCACGCGATCGCACTGCTCGGCCAGACGCGGGTTGTGCGTGGCGATCACCGCCGTCAGCGTGAACTCGGCGTGCATCTCGCGCAGCAGCCGATGGAGGGCGTCGGCGGTGGCCTCGTCGAGGTCGCCGGTCGGCTCGTCGGCCAACAGCAGCGCCGGATGCTGCACCAGCGCCCGCGCCACGGCGACGCGCTGCTGCTCGCCGCCCGACAGCATGCCCGGGCGATGGCCGAACCGCTCGCTGAGACCGACCCGCGCCAGCAGCGCCTCGGCGCGCGGCCGCGCCACGGCCGCCGGCTGGCGCGCGATGCGCAGCGGCATCTCGACGTTCTCCACCGCGGTGAACTCCGGCAGCAGGTGGTGGAACTGGAACACGAAGCCGACGTGACGATTGCGGAACGCGACCAGCGCGTCGTCGGTGATGTGCGCCAGGTCGACGTCGCCGATCCGCACCTCGCCCTGATCGGGCCGATCCAGCCCGCCCAGCACGTGCAGCAGCGTGCTCTTGCCGACCCCGGACGCGCCGACGATCGCCACCATCTCGCCGCGCGCCACCGAGAACTCCAGGTCGCGCAGGATGTGCAGCCGCTGCCCCGCCACGGGGTAGGACTTGTGCAGGCCGCGGGTGACCAGGAACGGCTCACTCATGGCGCAGCGCCTCCGCCGGGTCGAGGCGCGCCGCCTGGCGCGACGGGTAGATGGTCGCGACGAAGCAGATGAGCACCGCCGCCGCCACCACCAGCGCGACGTCGCGCGGCACGATCGTGAAGGGCAGATGCGACAGCTGGTAGACGTCGGCCGGAATGCGGATCAGCCGGTAGCGGTCGAGCACCGTGGCCGCGGCGATGCCGGCCGCCGCCCCGGTCATCGTGCCGACGATGCCGATGACCAGGCCCTGGAGCATGAAGATGCGGCGGATGCTGCGCGCCGAGGCGCCCATCGTCTTCAGGATGGCGATGTCGCGGCTCTTCTCCATCACCAGCAGGATCAGCGAGGCGACGATGTTGAGCGCCGCCACCATCACGATCAGGCCGATGGCGATCGAGATCGCCACCTTCTCGAGCCACAAGGCCGAGAACAGCGAGCGGTTGAGGTCGGCCCAGTCCTGGGCCAGGTACTCCGCGTCGGGCAGCCGGGTCACCGCGTCGGCGATCGCCGGCGCCTCGTAGATGTCGCGGACACGCAGCTCGATGTGGTCGGGCTCGGTCTTGCCGGCGAGCCGGCCGGCCGTCTCGAGCGTGACGTAGCCGAACGCCTGGTCGAACTCGAAGAGGCCGAGCTGGAACACGCCGACGACCTTGAGGCGGCGCTGGCGCGGCATCGCGCCCATCGGCGTCAGCGTCGCGTTGGGCGTCAGGACCGATACCGTGTCGCCGACGAACGCGCCGAGCTGGCCGGCCAGCTCCTGGCCGATGAGCAGGCCCGGCAGTTCGTCGTCGCCGGTGGCGGCGAGGTCCTCGAACCGGCCGCTGGTCAGCGCACCGGCGATGTCGGTGACCCGCGACTCCAGCGTCGGATCGACGCCCTTGATGGTGATGAAGGCTTGCTGATCGCCCTTGCTCACCAGCGCCTTGCCCATCAGCGCCGGCGCCGCGCCGAGCACGTCGGGCACCTGCTCCAGGCGGGCGATCTCGGCCCGGTAGTCGGCCAGGCCGCCGGTCTTGAAGACGTAGACGTGCGCCTGCGAGCCGAGCATGCGGTCGCGGACGCCCTGCTGCAGCCCGGTCATCAGCGCCAGGGCGATCACCAGCGCCATCACGCCGACGGTGACGCCGAGCATCGAGACCAGTGAGATCACCGAGATGAACGCCTGCTTGCGCTTCGCGAACAGATACCGCAGCGCGACGTACAGCTCGTAAGGCATGGGGATTCGCCCTGGTCAGTCGCGCGGGCGCATCTGCGGAAAGAGGATGACGTCACGAATCGACGGGCTATCGGTGAGCAGCATCACCAGGCGGTCGATGCCGATGCCCTCGCCGCCGGTCGGCGGCGGCCCGTACTCGAGCGCGCGGATGTAGTCCTCGTCCATCGCGTGCGCCTCGTCGTCGCCGGTGGCCCGCTCGGCCAGCTGAGCCTCGAAGCGCCGCCGCTGCTCGTCGGGATCGTTCAGCTCGCTGAAGGCGTTGGCGACCTCGAACCCGCCGATGTAGAGCTCGAAGCGCTCCACCGTGTCGGGGTCGTCGGCGCGCTGCTTCGACAGCGGCGACACCTCGGTCGGGAAGTCGTGGACGAATGTCGGCTGGACGAGGTCGGCCTCCCACAGGCGCTCGAAGATCGCGGTGGCGATCTTGCCGGCGCCGGCCGACGGCGCCATCTCGACGTGCAGCGCGCGGGCGACCGCCGCGGCTCGCGCCCGATCCCGCAGGTCGTCGACGCTCACCGGGCGGCCGAGCCTGGCCGTCGCCGCCTCGGCGGCGGCGTGACGCAGCGACAGTCGCCGGAACGGCGCCGCGAACGAGATCGTGTGTTCGCCGAACCGCACCTCGGCGCCGCCGGTCACCTGGCGGGCCACGGTGCCGAGCAGCTCTTCGGTGAACGCCATCAGCGTCTGGTAGTCCACGTAGGCCCAGTAGAACTCGAGCATCGTGAACTCGGGGTTGTGCTGGGTCGAGATGCCCTCGTTGCGGAAGTTCCGGTTGATCTCGAACACCCGGTCGATGCCGCCGACGACCAGCCGCTTGAGGTACAGCTCGGGCGCGATGCGCAGGTAGAGCTGGATGTCGAGCGCGTTGTGGTGGGTGATGAACGGCCGCGCCAGCGCCCCGCCGGCGATCGGCTGCATCATCGGCGTCTCCACTTCGAGGAATCCGCGCGCGGTGAGGAACTCGCGCACCGCGGCCACCGTCCGGCTGCGCGCCTCGAAGGTGCGGCGCACCTCGGGATTGACCGCCAGGTCCAGGTAACGCTGGCGATAGCGGGTCTCGACGTCGCTCAGGCCGTGCCACTTCTCCGGCAGCGGCAGATAGCACTTGGCGAGGAACGTCAGCGACGACACCCACACCGACAACTCGTCGGTCTTGGTCCGGAACAGGTGGCCGCCGACGCCGATGTGGTCGCCCAGGTCGAGCAGGCGGGACACGGCGAAGTCGCGTTCCGACAGCGCGTCCTTGCGGAGATACACCTGGAGGCGGGCGCGGCCGTCGGACAGCACCAGGAAGCTGGCCTTGCCGAAGCTGCGCACGCCGAGCACGCGGCCGGCGACCACGGTGTCGACGCGCGCCGCCTCGAGGGCGTCCGCCGGCGTCGCGGTGTAGCCGTCGACCAGCGCCGAGACCGTGTGCGTCGTCGCGAACTGGTGGGGGTGGACGTCGACGCCGAGCGCGGCGATCGCCGCCAGGTTGGCGCGGCGTTGTTCGGACTGTTCCGCTTCGTTGGACATGAGTCGGGCTAATCGATGATACGGCCGTCGGCACGCAGCTGCTTGAAGGCGGCGTCGAGCACGCCGTTCACGAACCGCACCGCCGCCTCGCCGCTGTACTCGCGGGCCAGATCGAGCGCTTCGCTGAGCACGACGCGGGGCGGCGTGCCGGGCTCGGCGAGCCACTCCTGGATGGCCAGCCGCAGCACCAGGTGATCGACGACGGCGAGACGGTCGAGCCGCCAGTTCGTGGAGAGCGGCGCGATGATCGCGTCGAGGG
The DNA here is from genome assembly GCA_964442845.1 of uncultured Bifidobacteriaceae bacterium. Taxonomy (GTDB): domain Bacteria; phylum Acidobacteriota; class Vicinamibacteria; order Vicinamibacterales; family UBA2999; genus CAWAYR01. The sequence continues at coordinate 3,799 of CAYUAX010000281.1, forward strand.
CGACGCGATCGTCCCAGGCGCCGGCGACGAGCCGCAGCGCGAACGCCCGCTGGTCGTCGTCGAGGCCGAGGCCCTCGTCCTCGGCCGTGGCGGTCAGCTCCACCGCGGTCGGCGCATCGAGGTGCCCGACCGCCATCTGGTACAGGGCCCGCAGCGCCGCCTCGCGAGCCCGATGACGGTTGTCCCAGCGACCACGCGGTTCGGCCGCGGCGGTCACGGCGCCGCCTCGATCGCCCGGAACAGCGACGCCATCTCGAGGGCCGCCTGCGCCGCCTCACGGCCCTTGTTGGCCGGGCCCGGCGCGGCGCGCTCGACGGCCTGTTCGACCGAGTCGGTGGTCAACACGCCGAACGCCATCGGCACCCCGGTGGCCGCGGCGGCATCGCTGATGCCGTGCGCGGCCGCGGCGGCGATGTACTCGAAGTGCGGGGTGCCGCCGCGAATCACGCAGCCCAGGCAGATCACCGCGGCGGGCCGGCGGTGGGCCGCGACGTGCCGGGCCGCGGCCGTCAACTCGAACGCCCCCGGCACCCAGACCACGTCGATGTCGTCGGCGGCGACGCCGGCCTCGGCCAGCGCCTCGCGGGCGCCGGTGAGCAGCCGCTCCGTGACGAAATCGTTCCAGCGGGCGACGACGACCGCGAAGCGCAGCCCGACGCCATCGGGCCGTCCCGCGAAGGTCGGCACCGGCTACTCTCCCTTCCAGACGGCCGGGCGCTTCTCGAGGAACGCCCGAGTGCCCTCGCGCATGTCGTCGGTCGAGGCGACCAGGCCGAACAACGTCGCTTCGAGGTGCTGGGCCTCGGCGAGCGGCATCTCCGCGCCGTGGTGCACGGCTTCGAGGATGTAGCGCACGGCGACCGGCGCCTTGCCGGCGAGGACCGCGGCGAGCCGCCGGGCCTCCGTCATCAGCTCCGCCGCCGGGACGACGCGGTTGACCAGGCCGATCTCGTAGGCGCGGGCCGCCGAGATCATGTCGCCGGTGAGCAGCAGTTCCAGCGCGCGGCCGCGGCCGACCAGGCGCGGCAGGCGCTGCGAGCCGCCGTAGCCGGGGATGAGGCCGAGGTTCACCTCGGGCTGGCCGAAGCGGGCGGTGTCGGCGGCGAGGCGCAGCGTGCAGGCCATGGCCAGCTCGCAGCCGCCGCCGAGCGCGAAGCCGTTGACGGCGGCGATCACCGGCTTGCCCAGGGTCTCGA
>CAYUAX010000282.1:0-4993 GCA_964442845.1 uncultured Bifidobacteriaceae bacterium
GTGCTCCAGCACGACCTGGTCCTGCACTCCCGGGACCGCCACTTCGACCACCTCCCGCAGATCGTCCGTGTGTAGCGCCGCTCCCGCGCGCTGATACCATCGGCCTGCCGCCGCATGCCCGCGCCCGCCCTCGTCCTCACCAACGCCGACGTCTGGCCCGGACGCGACCGCCCGCGGGCGACCACGGTCCTGATCCATGACGGACGCATCGCCGCTGTCGGCGACGACGAAGTGGTCAGCGGTGCGCCGGCCGGCTCGCGACGCGTCGATCTCGGCGGCCGCACGCTCATCCCCGCCTTCCACGACGCGCATGCGCACCTCTGGAAGATGGGCCACCTGCTGACGACGATGCTCGACCTGCGCGGCGTCGAGAGCATCGAAGCCCTCGTCGCGCGTGTCGCGGCGTTTCAAGCACGTCGGCCCGCCGGGGCGTGGCTGCTCGGCCGCGGCTTCAACGAAGCGGCGATGCGCGAGCGGCGGATGCCCACACGTCACGACCTCGATCGCGCCGCACCCGGGCAGCCGGTGGTCCTCACCCGCACCTGCGGCCACATCTACGCGGCCAGTTCCGCGGCGCTGGCCGCCGCCGGCATCGACGCCTCGACCACGGCGCCCGTCGGCGGCGAGATCGACCGCGACGACGCCGGCGTCCCGACCGGCGTGCTGCGCGAGACGGCGATGGGCCTGCTCAACCGGGTGATGCCGCCGCCTACCGCCGACGACTACGAGGCGATGATCGCGGCGGCGCTGCGCCATCAGCTGTCGCTCGGCATCACCATGTCGGCGTGCTGCGGCGTGAGCCCGCAGTTGCTCGGCGTCTACCGGGCGATGGACGCCGGCGGCCGGTTGCCGGCGCGGGTCACGGCGATGCCCTTCCGCCGCGTGGACGGCGTGCCCGACCCGGTGCCGCTGCCCGAACGCCACGTCTCGGATCGGCTGCGCGTCGACACCGTGAAGTTCCTCGCCGACGGTGGCCTGTCGGGGGCCACGGCGGCGCTCAGCATGCCCTACCGCCACGCCGACACGCGCGGCGTGCTGCGCTTCGAGCGCGACGAGTTGGAAGCACTGTGCCGCGAGAGCCACGACGCCGGCTGGCGCATCGCCACGCACGCCATCGGCGACGTCACCATCGACCAGGCGCTCGACATCTACGAGGCGCTCGGGCCGCATCCGCTCGGACTGCGTCACCGCATCGAGCACTTCGGCCTGCCCAGCGGCGCGCAGCTGGCCCGCGCTGCCCGGCTCGGCGTGGTCGCCGTGCCGCAGGCGATCTTCCTGTACGAACTGGGCGCCAACTTCCGCGCCTATCTGCCAGACGCGCTGGCGTCGCGCTGCTACCCGCTGCGGGCCATGCTCGATGCCGGCGTCACCGTGGCGCTCTCCTCCGACGCGCCGGTCGTCGAGAACGACAACCCGCTCGCCGGCATGACCGCCGCCATCCTCCGTCGCGATCGCACCGGAGAGACACTCTTGCCCGATCAGGCCCTGACCGCCGCCGAGGCCCTCGACGCCTATACGCGGGGCAGCGCGGTGGCGGTCGGCCTCGAACACCACCTCGGCGCGATCGCCCCTGGGATGTGGGCCGACCTCGCCGTGCTGTCCGCCAACCCGCTGACCACCCCGCCCGAGGCGCTCTCGACGATTCACGTCGAGCAGACCTGGCTCGGCGGCCAGCTCGCCTACGAACGGGCCTGACCCCTTGTTTCGACAACTGATCGGCGGCCAGTGGTGCGATGCCGCGAACGGCGGCACGTGGGAGGTGCTCAACCCGGCGACCGAGACGGTCGTCGAAACCGTGCCCTTCGGCGGCGCCGAGGACTGCACGCGCGCCATCGACGCCGCGCACGCCGCCTTCGACGGCTGGCGTCATGCCACCGCCTACGAACGCGCCGCCGTGCTCGCCAAGGCCGCCGCGCTGATCCGCGCCGACCTCGACGGCCTGGGCCGCACCACCGTGCTCGAAAGCGGCAAGCCGTTCGCGCAGGGGCGCGGCGAATGGGCCGCCACGGCCGACATGCTCGAGTGGTTCGCCGAGGAGGGCAAGCGCGCCTACGGCCGCGTCGTGCCGTCGCGGACTGCCACCAAGCGCATGCTGGTGCTGAAGCAGCCGCTCGGCGTGGTCGGGCTGATCACGGCGTGGAACTTCCCCGCCTGGAACATCGCCCGCGCCGGCGGCGCGGCGCTGGCCGCCGGCTGCCCGATCGTGGTGCGGCCGTCGGAGTACACGCCGCTGTCGGGCATGAACCTCGTGCGCCTGCTCCACGAGGCCGGTGCTCCGCCAGGGGTCGTCAACCTGGTCAACGGCGATCCAGGACCGATAGGCCAGGCGATGCTCGCCCATCCCGGCTTGGCCAAGATCCATTTCACGGGCAGCACGCGCGTCGGCCGGCTGCTGATGGACGGCGCGTCGAAGACGGTGACGCGGCTGTCGCTCGAGCTGGGCGGCAACGCCCCAGTGCTGGTGTTTCCCGACGTCGACCTCGATCAGCTGGTCGCCAGCGCGACGGCCGCCAAGTTCCGGAACGGCGGCCAGGTGTGCGTGTCGCCGCAGCGGTTCCTCGTCGCCAAGGGCTCGGCGCCCGCCTTCGCCGAGAAGATCGCCGCCGCGGTGGCAGCGCTGCGCGTCGGGCCGGGCCTCGAGGCCGAGACGCAGGTCGGGCCGCTCATCAACGCGAAGCAGCGCGACCGGGTGGAGGCCCTGGTCGCCGGGGCCCGGGGCAGCGGCGCGCGGGTGCTGGTTGGCGGCGAACGCCCGGCCGAGCGGACCGCCGGCTACTTCTATCGCCCTACCGTGGTCACCGATGTGGCGCCCGACGCGCCGCTGTACCGCGAGGAGATCTTCGGCCCGGTGCTGCCGGTGAGCACCTTCGACGGCGTGGACGAGGCCATCGCCCTGGCCAACCAGACCCGCTACGGCCTGGCCGCCTACGTGTGGACCCACCACCTGCCGACGGCGATGCGCGCCGCCGAGCGCCTCGAGTTCGGGCTGGTCGGCATCAACGAATGGACGCCGCACGCCACCGAGGCGCCGTTCGTCGGCTGGAAAGAAAGCGGCCTGGGCCGCGAGTCGGGCGCCGAGGGGCTCGACGAGTACCTGGAGACGAAGCTGGTCGCCTTCGGCGGGCTGCCGCGATGAGCGAACCGGTCCATCCGCCCGTCGAACGCACGCTGGGCCGCTGGGACCTGGTGCTGCTGAAGATCGTCGCCATCGTCAACCTCAACAACGTGCCGGCGACGGCCGTCTACGGCTGGTTCTCGATCCTGCTGTGGCTGCTCGCCTTCGTGCTGTTCTTCGTGCCCGAAGCCATCGCCGTGCTCGTGCTGAGCCGCCGCTACCCGGGCGAGGGCGGCATCTACCTGTGGATCCGCCAGCAGTTCGGCGAGGCGCACGGCTTCCTGGCCGGGTGGTGCTACTGGGCCACCAACCTCTTCTACGTGCCCGTGCTGCTCGTCTACATGGCCGGCGTGTTCGCCTTCGCCGGCGGCGAAGCGGGCGCCGACGCGCTGGCCGGGTCGAAGGCGTTCGTCGCCGCCCTCGCCTTCGGCTGGCTCGTCTTCATGACCATTGCCAACGTCCGCGGCGCCGCGGTCGGCAAGTGGATCCACAACGTCGGCGGCATGAGCAGCCTGGCCAGCGTGGTGCTGGTGATCGTCGCCGCCGCGGCGGCGCTCGCCGCCGGCGTGCAGGCCGAGATTCCGGCCATCACCAGCGTCACGTGGGAAGCGGCCGCGAGCTTCGCGGTGATGTGCAACGCGCTGGTCGGCGTCGAGCTGGCCTCGACGATGGGCGACGAAATTCGCGACCCGAAGCGCGACCTGGCGCCGGCAGCGGCCATCGCCGGCGTGATCTCGATCCTCTCCTACGTGCTCACCACGGCCGCGGTGCTCGTGCTGGTGCCGGTCGGCGACGTCGGCGTGCTGCAAGGCATCATGCAGGCGATCGGCATCGGCGCCGCGGCCACCGGCACCGGATGGCTGGTGGCGCCGCTGGCGGTGGTGATGGGCGTGGCCATCGGCGGGGCGGCGTCGGCATGGTTCGCCGGCTCGGCGCGCGTGCCGTTCGTCGCCGGCCTCACCAGCGCCCTGCCGGAGCGACTCGGCCGCGTGCACCCCGTGTATCACACGCCGCACGTCGCGCTGGTCGCCACGGCGCTGTGCTGCGCGTTCTTCACGACGCTGTCGTTCGTCGGCTCGTCGGTGAACGAGGCCTACCAGGTGCTGCTGAAGTCGGCGGTCGTCATGCAGATGATCCCGTTCGGCTACCTGTTCCTCACGTTGTCACGCACCGACGGCATCCCGGGCTGGGCCCGCACCGCCGGCCTGGTCGGCCTGGTGACGACGATGGTCGGCCTGGTCGTCGCGTTCCTGCCCACCGCCGACGTGGACGACGTGTGGATCTTCGAACTGAAGCTGCTCGCCGGCGTGCTCGGACCGCTGGCCGTCGGGTGGACCTTGTTCACGCGCGCCAGCCGCGCGGAGAGTGCGGCACGATGACCTCGATGCGACTGTCGTCCCTGCTGTGCGGACTCACCCTGGCCGCGGCGTGCGCGCGGACGCCGGCGGCCCCGCCGGCCGATCTGATCGTGACCAACGCCGCGGTCTACACCGTGAACCCGGCGCAGCCACGCGCCCAGGCCGTGGCTATCCGGGGCGGCGCCATCGCCGCGGTCGGCACGACCGCCGAGATCGACGCGCAGCGCGGACCCGCCACGCAGATCGTGGACGCCGGCGGCCGGATGGTGCTGCCCGGACTCACCGACACGCACGTGCACTTCATGGGCGGCGCGCTCGCCCGGCAGCGCGTCCAGCTCGACGACGCCGCCACCGTCGAGGAGATGCAGCGTCGGGTCAAGGCCTACGCCGACGCGCATCCCGACCAGCCGTGGATCCTCGGCGGCGGCTGGTACTACTCGGCGTTCGGCGCCGCGGCCCTGCCCGACCGGCGCATCCATACCATGCATTTTTTTATTCACTTTAAAATCAATGATGTGTT
>CAYUAX010000283.1:0-4956 GCA_964442845.1 uncultured Bifidobacteriaceae bacterium
GTTCCGCACGTCCGGAGACGGCTTCATGGACGAGGTCCACGGACGGCGCGACACCCTCGGCGCCGACCTGGTGGCGCTGGTCGTCGGCGATGTCGCCGGCGGCGCGTGTGGCGTCGGCTACATCATGACGTCGGCGTCCTCGACCTTCGCGCCGTGGGCGTTCAGCGTCACCGCCTACCCCTGCATCAGCCCGAACTACACGTTCGCCCACGAGCTGGGCCACAACATGGGCTCGGCGCACGCCCCCGAGGACGGCGCCAACCAGGCGTCGCTCTACGCCTACTCGTTCGGCTACAAGAACCCGGCGAACCTGTTCCGCACGGTGATGGCCTACAACTGCAGCGCCGGTTGCCCGCGTGTGCTGCACTTCTCGAACCCGAACGTCTCGTACTCCGGCGCGACGACCGGCACCATCGCCCAGCACAACAACGCCCAGTCGATCAACAACGCCGCGAACACGCTGGCCAACTTCCGCCAGGCGGTCGGCGGCGGCACGGCGCCGACGATCACGACGATCGCCAACGTGACGATCGCCGAGGATGGCGCGACCGCGCCGATTGCCTTCGCCGTCGGCGATGCGGAGACCGCGGCCTCGAGCCTCACGGTGACCGCCGCGTCGGCCAACACCGCGCTCGTGCCCAACACCTCGGCGGCGCTGGCGCTCGGCGGCGCCGGCGCCAACCGCACCCTCGTCGTGACACCGGCCGCCAACCAATCCGGTTCGGCGGCGATCACGGTGACGGTCAATGACGGCTCGCGGACGGCGTCGCGCACGTTCACGCTGACGGTCTCGCCGGTCAACGACGCCCCGACCATCGCCCGCACGCCGGGCGCCGCCACCATCGCCGGGGGCAGCACGCAGACCACCGTCACCATCAGCGACATCGACACGGCCGGCAGCGCGCTGTCGCTGAGCACCAGCTCCTCCAACCTGACGCTGCTGCCCAACGCCAACGTCACCTTCTCGGTCACCAACACGAGCGCCAACGCGCGGACGCTGCAGGTCATCATGACGCCGGCTGCCGGCCAGTCGGGCAGCGCCACCGTGACGCTGGTCGGCTCCGACGGCAGCGCCACGGCGTCGACGACCTTCGCGCTCACCGTGTCCCCACCGGCGCCGCCCACCGTCGGCGCGATCGGCGCACAGTCGATGAGCGAGGACGGGTCGCTCGGCGTCGCCGTCACGATCGGCGATCCCGATACACCGCTCGCCAATCTGGCCGTGTCGGCCACGTCCAGCAACACCATGCTGGTGCCCGGTGCCGGGCTCGTCGTGAGCGGCAGCGGCACTGTACGGACGCTGACCATCACGCCGGCAGCCAACCAGTGGGGCAGCAGCACGATCACGGTGTCGGTGAGCGACGGCGTGACGGTGGCGCAGTCGAGCTTCGTGCTGACCGTCGCCGCCGTCAACGACGCGCCGGTCTATGCGGCCGGGGCGCCGACCGCGGTCTCGACACTGGTCTCGACGCCGACGGCCTTCCAGGTGACGGTGACCGACATCGACACCGCGGGCGCCGCGCTCACGCTGACGGGCACCACGACCAACGCAGCGGTGCTGGCCAACGCCGGTATCCTCGTGGCCCCGGTGTCGTCCACGGCGACCAGCCGCACGTTCAGCGTCACGCTGACGCCGGTGACCGGCGCCACCGGCACGGGTGGCGTCACGCTGGTGGCCGGTGACGGCAGCGCGACGATCGGGCGTGCCGTGCAATTCACGGTGACGGCGACAGCGGCCGCGCCCGATCCGCCGACCTCGCTGGCTGCGACCGCGGCCAGTGCGGCCCTCGTGCTGTCGTGGGCGCCGGCGACGACCGGCAGCCTCGCCACGAGCTACGCGATCTACGTCGGGACGTCGCCCGGCGCGACGACGCTGGCGGTCCAGACCACGACGGCCACGTCGCTCACCGTGCCGATCACCGCCACCGGCACCTATTACGCGCGCGTGCGGGCTCGCAACGCCCAGGGCGACAGCGCGCCATCGCCCGAGGCGTCGGCCAGCGTCACCGTGCCCAACGGGAAGCCGGGCAAGTCGCCCAAGCCGCGCACCTCCACGTCGGGCCGCACCGTGGCGATGGACTGGGATCCCGCGCCGTCCTCGGATCCGATCATCGGCCACATCCTCGAGGTGGGCAGCGCGCCCGGGCTGAGCAACCTGCTGGTGGCGCCGCTGTCGGCCGCGCAGTCGTTCCTGGCCGGCGGCGTGCCGGATGGCACCTACTGGCTGCGCATCCGCGCCGTGACCGCGGCTGGCGCCGGCGACCCGTCGGACGACGTCGGGCTGGTGATGCGGGCCGGCGTCGGCTGTGTGGGTCTGCCGCTCGCGCCGACGGCCTTCGCGGCAACGACGGCGGGCGCCAGCGTGGCGTTTTCGTGGACCGCGCCGAGTGACACGCCGGCGCCGACGGGGTATGTGTTGGCCGCGGGCACGGCCTCGGGCTCGGCGAACCTCGTCACGTTCGACACGGGATCCACGGCCACGGCTTGGGGCGGCGCGGCGCCGCCCGGCCTGTACTACGTGCGGGTGGCCGCGCGGAGCGCTTGCGGCGTCGGCGCGTTCTCGAACGACGTGGCCGTGACGGTAGCGGCCGGGCCGCCGCCTGGGACGCCGCGGACGCTCACGGCCTCCGTCACCGGGCATGTGGTGGGACTGACGTGGCAGCCACCCGCCTCGGGGGCGGCACCCAGCGGCTACACGGTGGAAGTGGGTAGCGGCGCCGGCGCGACCGACGTCGCCGCGTTCGATGTCGGCGCCGCCACCACCGTGAGCGGCAGCGTGCCGCCCGGCCGCTACTTCATCCGCGTGCGGGCCCGCAGCGGCGCGAGCGTCGGCGCGCCGTCGAACGAGCTCGATGTCGTCGTGCCCTGATCGAACCGATCAGGGCGTGGCGCCGCGCACTTCGACTTCGACCAGCTCCACCTCGCCGGCGCCGCGGTTGTGCAGCACGTGCGGGCCCGGACCGATGTGCCACGCGTAATCGCCAGGGCCGTTGATCGGCTGCCAGGCCGGGCTCTCCGACGCGACGGTGCCGGCCGTCTGCATGACGATCACCACGGGGACGGCGTGGGTGTGCGGTACCGACGACTCTCCCGGTTTGATCACGACGCGGTGGGCACGGTACCAGTTGTTCTCCACTTCAGGCTTGGTCGACAGCTTCGACACGTCGTCGGCGGCGCCGTTGGCGCCGGCGGTCCGGTTGGCGATGCCGATCAGCCGGAAGAGCGACGTCCCGACATTGTTGACGCGGTGCGTGTAGGGCTTCTCGACGTAGGTCGTGACGCTGTACGCCGGGCGGGGGCGCTCCGGCGTCGGGACAGCGGCAGCCGGCGGCGTCGGGGCCGCACCGCCGCCGCTCCACTCCTCGCCGAGGGCCTGCGATCTGGTCGTCGATCGGGCAATCGGCACGTAGAGGATGGCGGTGTCGTGGGTGTGGAAGAGGGTCGTGTCGCCGGGCGGGATCTGGATGTCGTGGATCCGCGCCGACGCCGACTCGTAGACCACGTGGTGACGGGGCTCGCCCGACAGCGGCACCGGCGCCGGCGCTTGCGCCGCTGTCGACGGCGCGATGGCTGACACGCCCGCTCCCAGACCGATCGCGATCAGTTGACGGATGCGCACGGGTTCCTCCTGTCGCGCGGCGAAGCTTATCTCATCCCCTTGCGGGCCCGGACGCGGTCGAGGATGGCGGTGGTCGAATGGCCGGGGCTGACCGTCACTCGCACCACCCGGCCGCCTCTGGCCTCGACGACGTCGCGGCCGACGATGGCGTCGGCGGCCCAATCGGCGCCCTTGACCAGCACGTCGGGTTGGACGGCGGATACGATGGCGTGCGGCGTGTCCTCGTCGAAGACGACCACGGCGTCCACCGCCGCCAGGGCGTCGAGGATCTCGGCCCGCTCGTGCTCTGGGGTCAGCGGCCGATCGGGCCCTTTGGCGAGCGCGCGCACCGAACGGTCGGAGTTGACGCCGACGATCAGCACGTCGCCGTGCGACCGCGCTTCGGCCAGATAGCGGGTGTGGCCGGGGTGCAGCAGGTCGAACACCCCGTTGGTGAACACGACGCGCTTGCCGGCGGCGCGCTGTTGCGCCGCCCACTGGCTGGCTTCTTCGGACGTCAATATCGGCACTGGTGTCACCTAGCCGCTAGCCGCTAGCCCCTAGCCGCTAGTCTTTGAACTTGACATCCCCCGAGAACTCCCACCGATGCGGCGGGCGGTAGATGCCGACGTCCTTCTGCTTCGCCTTCACGCGGATCGTGTAGAGCTGCCGATGGTAGTCGTAGGGATAGCCGTCGAGCTTGTGGGCGGCGACGTCGAACTTGTAGGTCCCTTCGACGAGGTCGAGGCGATCGATCACGAAGCGCACCTCGCCGGTGCCGCTCAGCCGGTCCGGTTCGAGCTCCTCGAGATTGGTGTTGGTGCCGTAGCAGCAGATGCCGTCGGCGTTGAAGATGCCGAGGCCGAACACGAAGTCGCGCGTCGGCTCGTGGGCACGGAAGCCGATGTGCACGGTGAGCGGATCGCCGGTGTGGAACACGTGCGCCGCGGCGCCGTCCGCGCCGGTGAGCGCCACCGTGGTGATCTCCACTTCGCGCGACCCCCACCGTCCCTCGGTGGACTTGAACATGTCGCGCGGCGCTTCGCCCGTGTCCACGGGGTTCTGCGGCTGGGCCTCGTCGGGCGCCGGCGCGGCCTGGTCGGCGGCGAGGGCGACGCGAGCGGCTTCCTCCTTCGCCAGGAGCAGCTCTTCGGACTTCTCGACGTCGACGATGTAGGCAGCGACCACCCGCTTGGGGTCGCCCTCGCCGTGGGTGCGGCCCTTGTCGAGCCACAGCGCCTGGTCGCAGAACTTCTCCACCAGGTCGAGCGAATGGGTGACCAGCAGGATGGTCTTGTTGCGCCGCCGGAACTCGGCGAACTTGTCGAGGCACTTCAGCGTGAAGCCCTGGTCGCCGA
>CAYUAX010000284.1:0-3503 GCA_964442845.1 uncultured Bifidobacteriaceae bacterium
AGCCGCTCCCCTTCATCATCGTGCTCATCGACGAGCTGGCCGACCTCATGATGGTCGCGAGCAACGAGGTCGAGCAGTCGATCGCGCGGCTGGCGCAGATGGCGCGCGCGGTCGGCATCCATCTCATCCTCGCCACGCAGCGGCCGTCGGTGGACGTCATCACCGGCCTCATCAAGGCGAACCTGCCCTCGCGCATCTCCTTCCGCGTGTCGTCGAAGATCGACTCGCGCACCATCCTCGACTCGAACGGCGCCGAGCAACTGCTCGGCAAGGGCGACATGCTCTTCCTGCCGCCGGCGTCGTCGCGTTTCGTGCGCCTGCACGGCCCCTACATCTCCGAACAGGAGAGCGCGCGGCTCGCCAGCTTCCTGCGCAAGCAGGGCCGGCCGACCTACGACGAGTCGATCACCGCCGAGGAGAAGGCCGCCGCCGACGGCGTCGAGATGGAGAAGGACGACCTCTACGACGAGGCCGCCCGCATCGTGGTCCAGAGCGGCCAGGCGTCGATTTCGTACCTCCAGCGCCGGCTGCGCATCGGCTTCAGCCGCGCGGCGCGGCTGGTGGACATGATGGAAATGGAAGGGCTCGTCTCGCCCGCCGCCGGCGGCAAGCCGCGCGAGGTGCTGGTGGACAAGTCGTACTTCGACGAGGTGGACGCGCAGCTCCGATGAGACACCTGGCTCGTGCGGCCGTCGGCGCCCTGGCCGTGCTGCTCTGCGGCACGGCAGCGGGCGTGGTGCGCGCGCAGGCGCCGGCCGCGGCACCTGCACCGGCGCGCGCCGCGGCTCCGGCCCTGCCGGTCGAGACCATGTTCGCCCACGCCGCGGCCGAGGAGACCGCCGTCCGCAAGGCGCTGGCGCTGCCCTCCACGACCGCCGCGGTGCTCAAGGCCGTGCGCACGGCGGTGGCCGACTTCGAGGCGGTCGTTCGCCAGTACCCGGCCAGCGGCTACAGCGACGATGCGCTGTGGCGGGCGGCGCGCCTGTCGCAGGACGCGTTCGATCGGTTCCACGAGGCGCGCGAGCGGACGGCCGCGATGCGGCTGCTGACGCTCCTCTCGTCCGAGTACCCGGCCAGCCGCTGGGCGCGCCAGGCGCCGGCGCAGCTCGCGGTGTTGCGCGCTGCCAGCCCCGGCACGACGCCTGCCGACGCGCCCGCCCACGCGCCCGACGAACCGCTGTCGCCTCCGGCTGCCACGGCCGCCGGCACGACCCGTGTCGCCGCGATCACGCCGACGGCGACCGGACCCGCCGAGCCCACGCCAGGGACGCGGACCACGGGAGCCACCCCGTCGACTCCGCCGCGCACCGCGAGCATCCGCGCGATCCGGCGGGCGGTCATGAACGACATCGTCCGCGTCGTCATCGAACTCGACGCCGAGGTGACGTTCCACGACGAGCGGCTGGAGAACCCCGCGCGCGTGTTCGTGGACCTGCCGAACACCCGTCCCGACACCGCCATCCAGGATCAGACGCTGCGGTTCGACGCGGACACCGATCTCGTTCGCCAGGTGCGGATCGGACGACACCCGAACAACACCACCCGCATCGTGCTCGAAGCCGCCGGCGTGTCGAGCTACAGCGTGTACCCGCTGTACAGCCCCTACCGGCTGGTCATCGACCTGATGCGCGAGCGGACGCTTCGCGCGGAAGGCCCGGCGCGGCCCACCACCGAGGTGCCGACACCGGCAGCCGCGCCGCCAGCGCCCCCCGCCATTGCGGCTGCAACGTCCGCCGCGGGACGCATCGTCGCGCCGGCCGTGCCGGCTGCCGCACGCACGGCGCCGGGCGGTGGCGACATCACCCCTGCGGGCGCGGCTGCCGTTCTGCCCGCGCCAGTGTCGGCACCGGCTCGTGCCGCTGCCATTTCGGCGGCGGCCGGCGACACACCGGCGGCGACGGACGCCCCGCTGGCGAGCTCGACGCCCGACGCGAAGAAGGCGCCCTCCGACGGGCGCATCGAACCGGCGGTGCTGTCCATCGTGCCGAGGGACGCCCCGCCGGCGCTCACCGAAGTTGCCATCCGGACCGCTCCGGAGGCTGCGGCGGCGGCCGACACGACGCGCCCCTCCTGGGCACGAACCTCGACCTCGTCACCGTCCGCCACGGGCACCGGGCCGACGGACACGTCCGCGGACGGCGCCGAGGCGGCCAGCCCGGCGCCCGCCGCCACGCGTCCACCGGCGCTGCCCGCCGCGCGGGCGCTCCCGAACGTGGGCGGCGGCCTGTCGATGGCGCGCCAGCTCGGTCTCGGCGTGTCCCGGATCGTCATCGATCCCGGGCACGGCGGCCACGACCCTGGCGCCAGGGGCAAGGGCGTCACCGAGGCGGAACTCGTGCTCGACGTGGCGCTGCGGCTCGAGAAGCTGCTGGCCAGGCTGCCCGGCGTCGAGGTCGTGCTCACCCGGCGCGACGATCAGTTCGTGGCGCTCCAGGAGCGGACGGCCATCGCCAACCGGGAGGGGGCCGACCTCTTCCTGTCGATCCACGCCAACGCGAGCAGTGCGGCGTCGGCGCGCGGCGTCGAGACCTACTTCCTCGACTTCGCGTCGAGCCAGCGGGAAGCCGCGGTGGCGGCGCGCGAGAACGCGACGTCGCAGCAGAACATGGCGGCCCTCCAGGACGTCGTGAAGGCGATTGCCCTGAACAACAAGCTGGACGAGTCGCGCGACTTCGCCACCTACGTGCAGCGCGAGATGATGAGCGGCCTGCGCGGCGCCAACAAGACCATCCGGGATCTCGGCGTGAAGAAGGCGCCGTTCGTCGTGCTGATTGGCGCGTCGATGCCGAGCATCCTTGCCGAGGTGTCCTTCCTTACCAACGCGCAGGAGGCCAGGTTGCTCAAGAGCGGCAGCTACCGCCAGCGTATCGCCCAGGCGCTGTTCGAGGGCGTGAAGAAGTACCAGGCTTCGCTGAAGAACGTCGGCACCATCGCCCAGCAGCAGCAGCAGTAGGGCCGCCGCAGGGGCGGCTAGCGCGTGATGTGGCTGGCCGGGGTGTCCTCACCCGGGCGCTGCTCCGAGGCGGACGGGAACGGGTCGCTGAACTTGAAGCGGTACAGCAGCAGCAGGCCCGCGAGGATCAGGGCCAGCACCACCGCGATCAGCACGCCGGCACCGGCGATGCCCAGCGCGCCCAGCAGCACGTCGGCCAGCCCCTCCACGTCGCTCGGCGGATCGATGATCTTGACGATGACCGGCGGTGCGGCGTCAGGTGGTGGCGCCTGCTGCAGCGCGAAGAGGGGCATCATTTCCACCGGTCCGACGTGAAGGCCAGCTCGACGAGCGTACGAACCGCCACGCCGGTCGGCCCCTTCGGCATCCACGGCTTCCCCTCGTCGGCCCACGCGGTACCCGCGACGTCGAGGTGGGCCCAGGGCAGCCCGCCGGTGAACTCCTTCAGGAACATGGCGGCATTGATCGAACCGGCCGGGCGGCCGCCCGTGTTCATCATGTCCGCGATCTCGCTCTTCAGGTTCTCGCGGTAATCATCGAAGAGCGGCAT
>CAYUAX010000284.1:3513-4945 GCA_964442845.1 uncultured Bifidobacteriaceae bacterium
CGGTCGGCCACCTTCTTCACCTGCTCCACCCACCAGTCCGGCGTGCCGAACAGGCCGGTCGTGGTCTTGCCGAGCGCGACGACAATCGCGCCGGTGAGCGTGGCGACGTCCACGAGGTGGGTGGCACCGAGCTGGCGCGCGTACCAGAGCCCGTCGCCGAGGATCAGGCGTCCTTCCGCGTCGGTGTTGATGACCTCGACCGTCTTGCCCTCCGCGCTCTTGAGCACGTCACCGGGCTTGACCGCGCGACCGCCAGGCATGTTCTCGGTGGCGGGTACGACGCCGACGACACGGATGGGCGCGTTCAGCCGCGCGAGGGCGTGCATCGCGCACGCCACGGCGGCGCCGCCCGCCATGTCGTCCTTCATCTTCTCCATGCCTTCGGCCGGCTTGATCGAGATGCCGCCGGTGTCGAAGGTCACGCCCTTGCCGACCAGGCCGAGTATCGGGCGCTGCGCCGCGCCGGGCGGGTCGTGCCTGAACACCATGAGGCGCGGCGGCTCGCTGCTGCCGCGCGAGACGCCCGCCAGCATGCCCATGTGCAGCGCGTCGATCTGCCGCTCGTCGAGCACCTCGGCCGTCGCCCCCCCGCTGGTGGCCACCGCGACGGCGCGTTCGGCAAATGCGCTGGGGGTCAACGTGTTGCCGGGTTCGTTGGCCAGTTCACGCGCGAGGTTGCTCGCCTCGCCCAGCACCACACCGCGCTGCACGGCGCCTTCGAGCCGCGTCGAGCTTTCGGGCGAGGTGTCGCGCAGCGGGAGGAACACCACCGCGTACGCAGGCGCCGGCCCGCGGGGCGGGCTCGAGGTCTGGTAGCTCGTCCCGTCGAAGTCGGCCAGCACCAGGCCCTCGGCGACGGCCTGTGCGAAACCAGCCAGGTCGAAGTCGCCGGACGGGGCGGCCTGGCCGGGCCTCAGCACGAAGCCCAGGCTGGACACCCGCCGCTGCCGCGCGACCAGCGCGATGGTGGTGGCCAGGCGCCGCGCCACGCCGGTCGAGAAGGCCGACTCCTTCCCCGCGCCGATCAGGGCCACGCGCCCCGCACGCCACGTGCGGTCGATGATCGGCGTGACGAAGACCTCGAAGGGTCGTGCGGCAAACTCGCCCGATGCCAGGGCCCGGGTCATCTCGCCGGCCGTGACCCGGTCGAGCGACTCGAAGAGGGAGGCCTGCTCCCCCTCGAACCAGGGCAGTACCACCAGCTCGGCCTCCACCTGTTCCAGGGGCCGAAACACACATGCCATGCGCCGCGTCTCAGATGCAGTGGCCATCGCGCCATTATCGCCCGAAGCCGGTTGTGGCGCCCAGGACCCGCCGCTACAATCGGGGCGGTCCTGCGGGGAGGGGCACAGATGATCCGGCATCGAATCACCGTGGCAGCGGCGGCCTGCCTGGTCGCGGCCAGCGTCGGCGTGGCGGCGCAGCGCGAGGA
>CAYUAX010000285.1:0-4944 GCA_964442845.1 uncultured Bifidobacteriaceae bacterium
TCGCGGCGATGAACCCCTGCCCCTGCGGCCACGCCGGCTCGCCGCTGAAGGCCTGCCGCTGCACGCCCGACGCGGTGGCGCGCTACCAGGGCCGGCTCAGCGGGCCGCTGCTGGACCGCATCGATCTGCAGGTCGAGGTGCCGGCGGTACCGCCCGAGGTGCTGGCGGCGGCGTCCGACGGCGAGCCGAGCGCCGCCGTCGCGGAGCGCGCCGCCCGCGCCCGCGAGCGCCAGCAGGGGCGTCAGGGCTGCTGCAATGCCGAGCTCGGCAGCGCGGAGCTCGACCGCCATGCCGCGGCCGACGACGGCGCCGCGCGCTTCCTGCAGGCCGCCGCCGCGCGGCTGGGCTGGTCGGCGCGCAGCCAGCACCGCGTGCTGCGCGTCGCCCGCACCGTGGCGGATCTGGCCGGCGCCGGGCGCATCGCCACCGCGCATGTGGCCGAGGCGATCCAGTACCGGCGGGTGCTGGCGGCAGGCTGACGGCCCACCCCGCTCGGGGGCGGCGGCGGCGTGGCGCTCGGATAGCATGCCGCCGCTTGCCCAGGATGCTGTCGACCCCGGGAGCACATCCCGGCGCCGACCCGCGCGCCCCCTGCAGGAGTCCGCGTGGCCACCGTCACCGTGTTTCGCCCGTTCAGCTTCCTGGCACCCCAGGAATGGACCGCCTTCCAGGCCGAGCTGACGCCGACCAGCATTCGCATCTCGCAGGACACGCGGGTCCAGACCTTCAGCGGCAGCTTCAGCTACTTCAGCGACGGCTCCGTCGCGGGCACGGTGTCCGCGGTCGAGTTCCGCAGCGGCGGCGTGGACACGGTGATCGCCGGCGTCAGCTGGGTGCTCGGCGACTACTCCTACCTCGAGCACCTGACCCTGTCCGGCGCCGCCGATCTCGACGCCACCGGCAACCAGTTCGCCAACCGCCTGACCGGCAACGCCGGCGCCAACCGGCTCGACGGCATGGCGGGCGCCGACACGATGCGCGGCGGCACCGGCGACGACACCTACGTCGTCCGCGACACCGGCGACCGGGTGATCGAGACCGCCGGCGGCGGCACCGACCATGTGCTGTCCGACGTCGGCTTCACGCTCGGCGCGCATGTCGAGCACCTGACGCTGCGCTACGGCAGCGCGGGCATCGGCAACGGCCTGGCCAACCGCATCGTCGACGCCGGCCCGGACTACGGCGCGGGCGCCCGCCTCGAAGGGCGCGGCGGCGACGACACCCTGGTCGGCTCGGCCTGGGGCGAGGGCAACGACTACGGCAACCCCGACACCCTGGTCGGCGGCCTCGGCGACGACCGCTACGAGGTCCACCGCAGCGCGGCGCGCGTCGTCGAGCTCGCCGACGAAGGCCACGACCTCGTCACCGCGTGGAGCAGCCACGTGCTGTCGGCGAACGTCGAGGACCTGATGCTCGGCGGCAGCGCGGCGATCGACGGCAGCGGCAATGCCGGCGCCAACGCCCTCACCGGCAACGGCGCAGCCAACGTGCTCGACGGCCGCGGCGGCGCCGACACGCTGACCGGCGGCGACGGCGCCGACCGCTTCGTGCTCGGCAGCACGCTGGCGTCGGACACGATCACCGACTTCGCCAGCGGCGTCGACACGATCGGCCTGCGCCTGCCGGCCATCGGCAACGGCGACCTGGTCATCGACGGCGGCGTGGCGAGCGCCGGCGTCTTCTCGCCGGACGCCGAGCTGGTGATCCTGGGCACGGTGCTGGCCGGCGCGCTGTCGAGCGACGCGGCGGCGGCCGCGCTCGGCAGCGCGAGCGCGGCCTATGCCGCCGGAGACCGCGCCGTCTTCGTGGTGGGCAACGGCACGGACTCGGCGGTGTTCCTGTTCGAGTCCTCGGGGAACGACGCCGACATCACGGGCGCCGAACTGACGCCCCTGGCCCGACTGACCGGCGCGGCCACGACCGGCCTGTCGGACTACGCCTGGATCGCCTGAGCGCCAGGGTCAGACGGTGCGCAGGCTGGCGCCGTCCACCTGCACCCGCGCGCCCACCGCCGGTGGCTGCGCCAGCGTCAGCGTGCGCAGCGTCCCGTCGTCGAGGCGGACCTTGACACTGTAGGTGGTGGTCGAGCGGACGTTCTTCTCGATCTCGTTGCCGGCCACGCCGCCGCCGATCGCGCCCAGCACCGTCATCGCGGCGCGGCCGCTGCCGCTGCCGATCTGGTTGCCGACCGCCGCGCCGACCACGCCGCCGGCCACCGCGCCGACGCCCGTGCCCTGACCGGCCTGCTTGACCGCCTGGACGGAGACGACCACGCCGCAGTTCGCGCAGCTCGGCGCCGCGGCCACGCGCTCCGGCGCGGCCGGCCGTGCCGCCGGACGGGGCGCGGGTGCCGGCTGGGCGGCCGCGGCGGGGGCGGTCTGTTCGGCCGCGGCCACCGGCGGCTCGTCGGCCGACGGCGCGCCGCGCCACGCTAGCGCGCTGGCGATACCGGCGATGGTCAGCGCCACGGCGCCGGCGCCGATCCAGACGGCACGCGGCAGGGCCGACGGCGACGGGGGCACGGCGCCCGGCGACGGGCTGTGTTGGGTGATCGGGTCGTTCATGGCGTCCTCCTTGTTGTGAGTGGGAACCGGTCCGGCGCGGACGCCGGCCCTGCCGGATTGAACGCGCCCGCCCGGCGCCTCGTCAGGGTTCCCACCAGGGGGAGTGCAAGCAAAGGTGAACGAGGCCCGGCTTCGTTACCTGCAGACACCGCGCTTGCGTCGATGCGAGCGCCCACTCACAAATTGTGGCTCAGAGCAGCGGTGCCAGTGCGCGCTCGGCCGCGGCCCGGTCGAGCGCATTGCGCTGCGCCCAGTCGGCGAGCTGGTCCTCGCCGATCTTGCCGACGTTGAAGTAGGCCGCCTCGGGGTGGGCGAGGTAGAAGCCGCTAACGCTGGCGGCCGGCGTCATCGCCAGGCTCTCGGTCAGGCCCATGCCGGCGTCGGCCGCCTCGAGCACGCGAAACAGCTCGCGCTTGACGGTGTGGTCCGGGCAGGCCGGGTAGCCGGGCGCCGGGCGGATGCCGCGGTACTGCTCGGCGATCAGCTGCTCGTTGGACAGGGCTTCGCCCTCGGCATAGCCCCAGAACTCGGTGCGCACGCGCTGGTGCAGGCGCTCGGCGAAGCCCTCGGCCAGCCGGTCGGCCAGGGCCTTCAGCATGATGGCCGAGTAGTCGTCGTGGTCGGCCAGGAACTGGGCTTCCTTCTTGTCGACGCCATGGCCGGCGGTGACGGCGAAGAGGCCGATGTAGTCGGGTTTCGTGCCCTTGGGCGCGACGAAGTCGGCCAGGCAGCGGTTGGGGCGCCGCACGCCGTCGATGACCGGTCGCTCGGACTGCATGCGCAGCCCGCGCCAGGTCATCAGCACCTCGCTGCGGCTTTCGTCGGCGTAGACCTCGATGTCGTCGTCGCCCACGGTGTTGGCCGGATAGAGGCCGAACACGCCGTGCGCCTGCAGCCAGCGGCCGTCGATCAGCCGCTGCAGCATGCGCTTGCCGTCGCTGAAGACGCGCTGCGCCTCGTGGCCCACCACCTCGTCGCGCAGGATCTCGGGGAAGCGGCCCGCGAGGTCCCAGGTCTGGAAGAAGGGGCCCCAGTCGATGCAGGCGGCGAGCTCGGCGAGGTCGTAGTTCCTGAACACGCGCCGGCCGAGGAAGCGCGGCTTCGGCGGCTGATAGGCCGCCCAGTCCAGCGGCGTCCTGTTCGCGCGCGCCTCGGCCAGCGTGACCAGCGGCGTGGCCTTCTTGTTCGCGTGCTGCTCGCGCACGCGCTCGTAGTCGGCCTTGATCTCGTCGATGTACCTCGCGGCGCGCTCGTCGCTCAGCAGCTCCGAGCACACGCCCACCGAGCGCGAGGCATCGGGCACGTAGACCACCGGGCCCTCGTACTTGGGCGCGATCTTCACCGCGGTGTGCACGCGGCTGCAGGTGGCGCCGCCGATCAGCAGCGGGATCTTCTTCATGCGGAAGTAGTCGTCGCGCTGCATCTCGGCGGCGACATGCTGCATCTCCTCGAGGCTGGGCGTGATCAGGCCGGAGAGGCCGATGATGTCCGCGCCCTCGACCTTGGCCTTCGCGAGGATGTCCTGGCAGGGGACCATGACCCCCATGTTGACGACCTCGAAGTTGTTGCACTGGAGCACGACGGTGACGATGTTCTTGCCGATGTCGTGCACGTCGCCCTTCACGGTGGCGATGACGATCTTGCCCTTGGGCTTGACGTCGCCGCCGGCCGCCTGGAGCTGCTGCTTCTCCTCCTCGATGTAGGGCACGAGGTGGGCCACGGCCTGCTTCATCACGCGCGCCGACTTCACCACCTGCGGCAGGAACATCTTGCCCTGGCCGAACAGGTCGCCGACGACGTTCATGCCGTCCATCAGCGGGCCCTCGATCACGTGCAGCGGACGCCCGCCGCCGGCGCGGATCGCCTGCCAGGCCTCTTCCGTGTCGGCGACGATGAAATCGGTGATGCCGTGGATCAGCGCATGCGAGAGCCGCGCGTTCACGTCGCCGGCGCGCCAGGCCAGGCGCGCCGAGTCGTCCTTGCCGGCGCTCTTGGCGCGGTCGGCGATCTCGATCAGGCGCTCGCCGGCGTCGGGCCGGCGGTTCAACACCACGTCCTCGACGCGCTCCTTCAGCTCAGGATCGAGCTCGTCGTAGACGCCGATCATCCCGGCGTTGACGATGCCCATGTCCATGCCGGCGCGGATCGCGTGGTACAGGAAGACGGTGTGGATCGCCTCGCGCACCGGCTCGTTGCCGCGGAAGCTGAAGCTGACGTTGGACACGCCGCCCGAGACCTTGGCGCCCGGCAGGTTGGCCTTGATCCAGCGCGTGGCCTCGATGAAGTCGACCGCGTAGTTGTCGTGCTCCTCGATGCCGGTGGCGATCGCGAAGATGTTGGGGTCGAAGATGATGTCCTCGGGCGCGAAGCCGACCTCGTC
>CAYUAX010000286.1:0-4931 GCA_964442845.1 uncultured Bifidobacteriaceae bacterium
GCGGATCCAGAGCGTGTGGGAGAGCCGGCAGCAGTCGCTCGGCGTGACCATCGTCAAATTCGACATCCAGCGCGACGGCGCCATGACCAACGTCGAGGTCGAACGCAGCTCCGGCAACGCGACGCTCGACCTGATCGCCACGCGGGCGATCCGTCTGGCGCGGCAGCTGCCGCCGCTGCCGGCCGAGTATCCCAACCCGTCGCTGACGGTCCACCTCACCTTCGAGTACCAGCGGTGACCTCCATGCCCCGTCCCTTGATCGCGCTCTCCGCGGCGCTCGCCGCCGTCGCCGTCGCGGTGTCGGCCCAGGCCCCGGCGCCGGCTGCGCCGCAGTCGCAGGCGCCGCCGCAGCAGCCCAGCTCGGTCGGCGTCACCATCACCAGCGACCCCGGCGAGGTGCCGCAGATCGCCGTGCCCGACTTCATCGCGCCGGGGGCCGACAAGGAGACCGCCGAGATGGCCCGGCTGCTCGCCCAGGTGCTGTTCGACGACCTGTCGTTCGAGCGCGAGTACGACATGGTGCCGCGTGACACCTACGCCTCGGTGCCGCCGGCCCGCTCGTTCGCCGACGCGCCGTTCGACCGCTGGCGCGAGCTGGGCGCCGATGCGCTGGTGCTCGGCAGCCTCACCCGTTCGGGCGCGTCGCTGAAGGTCGAGATGCGGCTGTTCGATGTGCGGACCCGCCAGCAGGTGCTGGGCCGCGAGTACAGCGGCTCGGCGACCAACCCGCGGCTCTACGCCCACACCATGGCCGACGAGATTCACCAGACGCAGAGCCAGCTGCGCGGCGTCGCCCGCACCAAGCTGACGTTCTCGTCCGACCGCATCGGCGGCCGCGCCGAGGAGACCATCCAGCAGCGCAACGTCAAGGAGATCTTCATCGCCGACTACGACGGCGCCAACCAGCGCCGCGTCACCGTCAATCGCCAGCTCAACGTGTTTCCCAGCTGGTCGCCCGACGGCCGGGCGATCGCCTACACCTCGTACCGGCGCGGCTATCCCGACATCTTCATCTCGCTCATCTACCAGGGCACGATGGAGACGCCGACCAACGGCCAGGGCCAGAACTGGCTGCCGGTGTTCTCGCCCGACGGCGCGCGGATCGCCTTCACCTCGAATCGCGACGGCAACTCCGAGATCTACGTGATGAACCGCGACGGCTCGGGCGTGCGGCGGCTCACCAACCACCCGGCCATCGACGTCACGCCGACGTGGTCGCCGTCGGGCGCGCAGATCGCCTTCACCTCCGACCGCACCGGCACGCCGCAGATCTGGGTGATCGGCGCCGACGGCCTCAACCTGCGCCGGCTCACCTCCGAGTCCTACGCCGACCGGCCCACCTGGTCGCCGGCGCCCTACAACGAGATCGCCTTCGCGGCGCGGACCAGCGCCTACTACGACATCAAGATCTACGAAGTCACCACCGGGGCAACCCGGCAGATCACGTTCGGCCAGGGCACCAACGAAAGCCCGGCCTGGGCCCCCAACGGCCGGCACCTTGCGTTCATGTCGACGCGGGCCGGGCGCGCCAGCCAGATCTTCACGGTCGGACGCGACGGCAAGGACGTCCGGCAGGTGACGCGCGAGGGCAACAACTTCACCCCCCACTGGTCGCAGTAACGGGCGATGGTGAGCGGGCCCGCCGACGGGCCGGGAACAGGAGCATGGCGATGACGCGGATGGGATGGACTCGGGGAATCGGCACGATCGTGGCGGTGGCGTTACTGGTCGGCGCCTGCGCGAAGAAGCCGGCCACGGTGGCGCGGCCGATGCCGCCGCCGGCGACGACCGGCAACGAACTGGGCACGACCCCGGCGCCGCCGGCGCCGCCACCGCCGGTGGACGAGCCGCCGGTCGTGCCGGCGCCCGCCCCGGTGGACGGCGTCAACACCAAGGACCTCGACGCCCTGAACCGCGCCTCGCCCCTGGCGCCGGTGTTCTTCGCCCTCGACAGCTTCGAGATCGACGCCGAGGGCCGTACCATCCTGCAGTCCGCCGCGCAGGTGCTGCGCCAGCAGCCGACCTGGCAGGTCACCGTCGAAGGGCACTGCGACGAGCGGGGCACGGCCGAATACAACCTGTCCCTCGGCGAGCGCCGCGCCGTCGCCGCCAAGACCTATCTCGTGTCGCTCGGGGTCGCCGCCGAGCGCCTGCGGACGGTGAGCTACGGCAAGGAGTTCCCGTTCGACCCGGGGCACGACGAGTCGGCCTGGGCCAAGAACCGTCGCGCCCACTTCGTGATCACCGCGAAGTAGGCTGCGGTATGCTGGCGAAGAGGCGGATGATGGCGGCGAGAGCGATTGGAGCGCTGCTGGCGGCGGCCGTGCTGCTGCCGGCGGTGCCGGCCCAGGCACAGCGACGCGAGTTGCAGCAGATGGCGGCCGACCTGCGCATTCTCCAGGAACAGACCCAGCTGCTGCAGAACGCGCTGGCGACGTTGACCGAAGCGCTCAAGGCGGTCAACGCCCGCATCGACGAGCAGACCGGGGCCACGCGCAAGAGCTTCGCCGACAACAAGCTGCAGGCCGATGCGATGGGCAGCGACATCCGCGTGGTGCGCGAGCGCGTCGACGACACCAACGTGCGGATCACGTCGCTGTCGCAGGAGGTCGAAGCGCTGCGCCTCGCCATCCCGCCGATGCCGGTCTATCCGCCGCCCACCGACACGGCGGCCGCCGGCGGCGTGCCCATCGATCCGCAGACCGGCGCGCCGACGGCGCCCGGCACGGGCGGCGCGGTTCCGCCTGCGGTCGCCGGCACGACGCCCGCGCCGGCTCCGGTGCCGACGGCGCCGCCCGCGGCGCCGTCTCCCGGCTCGCCGACGCGCCTCTACGACATGGCGTGGGCCGATTACACCGCCGGCAGCTACGACCTGGCGATCGAAGGGTTCTCGAGCTACGTCCGCTCGTTCCCGAAGAGCGAGTTCGCCGACAACGCCCAGTACTACATCGGCGAGAGCTACTACCAGCGCGGCCGCTGGCCCGAGGCGGTGGACGCGTTCACGCGGCTGATCGCCACCTACCCGCGCAGCGACGTCATCGGCAACGCCTACTACAAGCGTGGCGCCAGCTACGAACGGATGAATCAGCCGGAGCAGTCCCGGGCCGACTACGAGCTGCTGGTGAAGACCGCCGGCGACACCGACTCCGGACGCCTCGCGAAGCAGCGCCTCGACGCGCTGAACCGCGTCCGGCCGCAGTAAGATCAGCAATCCGGCCGGCCTCGGGCGCGCCCGCGCGCCGGCCGCCGACTCCCCTCCCTTCCCCGAGGACGACGACATCATGGGCAGCGTGAACAAGGTGATTCTGGTCGGCAACCTGGGCCGCGACGCGGAGGTCCGCTTCACGCCCAGCGGCGCGCCGGTGGCGAGCTTCAGCATCGCCACGACCGAGAACTGGACGTCGAAGGACGGCCAGAAGCAGGAACAGACCGAGTGGCACCGGATCGTGCTCTGGGGCAAGACCGCCGAGACCTTGCAGCCCTATCTGACCAAGGGCAAGCAGATCTATCTCGAGGGCCGGCTGCAGACGCGGCAGTGGGAGAAGGACGGCCAGAAGCACTACACCACCGAGGTGAAGGCCGATAAGGTGGTGCTGCTCGGCGGCGGGCGCGGCGGCGACCGCGGCGATCGCGGCGACGGCGGCGGCTACGGCGAGCCGATGGGCCAGCCGGCGGCGGCGATCACGGACGATGACATTCCGTTCTAGCGCGCGATCGCTCGCGCTAGAACGGCTCAGAGCGGCTGGCGGCTAGCGGCTAGCGGCTGGACACATGCGACGAAGGGCCCGGCGTGACGTCCGGGCCCTTCGTGTCTTTGGACGCCGTCGCGTCGTTACGGTGCGGCAGCGTGATCCAACTAGCCGCTAGCCGCCAGCCCCTAGCCGCTGCGAGAAGGCCGCTACGTCCCTTGTCTCCCGTAACGGTCTTCCAGCCTGACTACGTCGTCGGTCTCAGGTGTCGAGACCTCGAACACGTCGCTGTCCTCGAGCGCCGTCATCCGGTGCACGGTCGGCGGCGTGACGTGCACGGCGTCGCCGGGGCCGAGTTCACGGGCGACCAGCGTGTCCCCTTCCTTGCGCTCGAAGAGGATCCGGCCGGACCAGACGAAGATCGTCTCGTCCTTGCGGTTGTGGTACTGCAGGCTCAGGGCGTGGCCTTTGGTCACGTGGATGACCTTGCCGACGTAGCGATCGGTCACGGCCCACCACAACTCGTAGCCCCACGGCTTCTCCACCCGCTTCAACGTCTCGGTCACGCGCCCACTCCTCGTCGATAGTCTGTCACGCCCGGCGATCAGCCGCGCGCCTTCGGTCCCAGGTTGGCCGCCGCCACGGCGTCGAACAGGTGCTGCTCGACCTCGGCGGCGGTCGAGAGCGACAACGCCTCGCGGGCCAGCCGGCGGGCGTCGGCGGCGGTGATCTCGGCCAGCACCTGCCGGGCCACCGGCAGCGCCGGCGCCGTCATGCTGAACGCCTGGAAGCCGAGGCCGACCAGCAGGCCGATGAGCGCCGGGTCGGAGGCCATCTCGCCGCACACCGCGGCGTCGATGTGGGCCCGCGTCGCCGCCCGCCGCACCAGCCGCAGCAGGCGGATCACCGCCGGATGCAGCGGCTCGTAGAGATCCGACACGCGTTCGTCGTTGCGGTCGACGGCCAGCGTGTACTGGATGAGGTCGTTGGTGCCGATGGTGAAGAACGCCGACTCCCGGGCCAGCAGGTCGGCGGCCAGCGCCGCCGACGGCACCTCGACCATCGCCCCGACCGGGACGTCGCCGCCGCCGACCTCGGCGACCACCTCGGCGAGCACCGCGCGGGCGCGCCGCAGTTCCTCAACCGAGGTGACGAACGGGAACATGATCCGCAGCCGGCCGGCCGGCGCCGCCCGCAGCAGCGCGCGCAGCTGCGTGCGCAATACCTCGGGACGCGCCAGGC
>CAYUAX010000287.1:0-4633 GCA_964442845.1 uncultured Bifidobacteriaceae bacterium
CGGCTGCCGGGCGTGCTCCCGGCGCTGGGCTTCGACGAGGCGCTCGACGTGACCGCGGTGCACTCGGTGGCCGGGCTGCTGCCGGCGGGCGCGAGCCTGCTCCGCGAGCGGCCGTTTCGCGCGCCGCACCACACGTGCTCGGAAGCGGCCCTCGTCGGCGGCGGCAGCGTGCCACGGCCCGGGGAGATCTCGCTCGCCCATCACGGCGTGCTGTTCCTCGACGAGCTGCCCGAGTTCTCGCGGCGGGCGCTGGAGGTGCTGCGCCAGCCCATCGAGGACGGCCGCATCCGCGTGTCCCGCGCCGCCGGGAGCGTGTCCTTCCCCGCCGCGTTCAGCCTGGTGGCGGCGATGAACCCCTGTCCGTGCGGGTTCCACGGCCATCCGTCGCGGCCCTGTCGCTGCACCCCCGGCCAGGTGCAGCAGTATCAGGGCCGGCTGTCCGGGCCGCTGCGGGATCGCCTCGATCTGGTCGTCGCCGTCGGGCCGATCGGGCTCGAGACACTGACCGAACCACCGGGCGAGGCGAGCGCCGCCGTGCGGCGGCGCGTGACCGCCGCCCGGGACCGCCAGCAGCAGCGTGCCGCGTCGTTGAACGGCCGCCTGCCGGTCGCCCAGCTGGTCCGCGACGCGGCGCTCGATACGGCCGGTGCACGCACCCTCGCGCAGGCGGTGGTCCAACTCGGCCTCAGCGCGCGTGCCGTGCATCGTCTGCTGCGGGTGGCCCGCACGATCGCCGACCTCGGCGGCAGCGCTGCCGTCCAGCCCGATCACGTCGCCGAGGCCGCGCAGTACCGCCACGCGGTCGCAGTCGGACCCTGAGCGCTTTCGCCCGATGTTCGTCTACGGCTGCGCCGCGGCCGGCGATCGTGTGACGCCGTGGTATCCTCCGGAGGTTGGCGCCGGCTCGACGGGCGTCGCCGAACCGATGCCGTCCACGCGCTACACCATCCTCGTCGCGGACCGCCAGAGCGGTGTCGTCCGCCGCTTCACCGTCGGCCTCAAGCCGGCGGCTACCGTGGTGAGCCTGGTGGTCGGGCTGCCGATCCTCATCGGCATGGGCGCGGCCTGGAAGGCCAAGGCCGACGTCGCCGACCTGTTCGCGTCGCACGCGACCCTCGAGCTCGAACTCAGCAACTACCGCGGCGCCACCGAGGCCCTCACCGGGCAGATTCAGGGCCTGCAGACAGCGCTCGACGATCTCGGCGGCCGCGCCGCGCTCGACCCGGCGTTGAAGTCGGCCATGGACAAGCTGCCGGCGATCGTCAAGTCGCGGGCGATGGGCGGCGGCGGCGCCGGCGCGGCGGCGGCCGCGGCGATGCTGCCCGGCCTCAACTCGCCGGAAGACACCTTCGGCCTGCTGCGCGACATGCTGCAGGGCCTCGAGTCGCGGCTGCGCTCGGTGCACTCGGGCATCGACAAGCGCAACGCGCTGGCCGCGGCCACCCCGTCGATCTGGCCGGCCACCGGCTGGCTCACCTCGTCGATGGGCTCGCGCGGCGATCCGTTCACTGGCGCGCCCGACTTCCACCCCGGACTCGACATCTCGGCGGATCGCGGCGCGCCCGTGCACGCCACCGCCGATGGCACCGTGACGTTCGCCGGCGTCTCGGGAGCCTACGGCAATCTGGTCACGATCGACCACGGCTTCGGGCTCGAGACGCGCTACGGCCACCTGTCGCGGCTCGACGTGCAGCGCGGCGGCACGGTGTCACGCGGCGATCGCATCGGCGCGGTGGGCGCCACCGGCCGCGCCACCGGTCCGCACTTGCACTACGAAGTGCGCGTCAACGACCGGCTGCTCAACCCGCTGCAGTTCCTCCTCAAGAGCGCGCGGCAGGGCGACTGACCGTCGCGACGCGCCGCCGTCGTCGGCGCGTTTCCTTGACGCTGCCGGACCGCGCCGGTAAGATCGTCAGAATCTGCTGGTTCGTCCCAGCCCCGCATGGTCGGTAATCTTCTCGCCAAGGTCTTCGGTACCCAGAACGACCGCGATCTGAAGCGGCTGCAGCCGATCGTCGCGCGCATCGGCGAACTCGAGGCGTCGGTCCACGCGCTGAGCGACGCCGAGCTGCGCGAGCGCACCGCGGCGTTCCGCCAGCGCGCCGCCGCCGGCGAGTCACTGGACGATCTGCTGCCCGAGGCCTTCGCCACCGTGCGCGAGGCCGGCCGCCGCGTGCTGAACATGCGGCACTACGACGTGCAGCTGATCGGCGGGATGGTGCTGCACCAGGGCAAGATCGGCGAGATGAAGACGGGCGAGGGCAAGACCCTCATGGCCACCTTGCCCGCCTATCTCAACGCGCTGTCGGGCAAAGGCGTCCACGTCGTCACGGTCAACGACTACCTGGCCCGCCGCGACGCCGAGTGGATGGGCCGCATCTACCGCTTCCTCGGCCTCAGCGTCGGCGTCATCCAGCACGACCTCAACGACGAACAGCGCCAGGCCGCCTACGCCTGCGACATCACCTACGGCACCAACAACGAGTTCGGCTTCGACTACCTGCGCGACAACATGAAGTTCGAGCTGTCACGAATGGTGCAGCGCGGCCACAACTTCGCCGTCGTCGACGAGGTGGACAGCATCCTCATCGACGAGGCGCGCACGCCGCTGATCATCTCGGGGCCGGCCGAGGAGTCCACCGACCTCTACTACGAGGTCGATCGCATCATCCCGTCGCTGACCCGCGGCCTGGTCCATCAGGGCCAGATGAAGACCGAGGACCGCGAGCGGATGGAAGCCTCGGGCGACTACACCGTCGACGAGAAGAACAAGACCGTCACCCTGACCGAGGCTGGCATCGCCAAGGCCGAACGGCTGCTGGCGCACCGCCTGCAGCCGGGCGGCCTCTACGACCCGGCCAACATGCCGCTGCTGCACCACGTCCAGCAGGGGCTGCGGGCGCACACGCACTACCGGCGCGACGTCGAGTACATGATCAAGGACGGCCAGGTCGTCATCGTCGACGAGTTCACCGGCCGCCTGATGCCTGGCCGGCGCTGGAGCGACGGGCTGCACCAGGCCGTCGAGGCCAAGGAAGGGGTGAAGATCGAACGCGAGAACCAGACGCTCGCGACCATCACCTTCCAGAACTACTTCCGCAAGTACAGCAAGCTGGCCGGCATGACCGGCACCGCCGAGACCGAGGCGCCGGAGTTCAACAAGATCTACAAGCTCGACGTGATGGTCATTCCGACCAACAAGCCGATGCGGCGGATCGAGGAACCCGACCTGGTCTACCGGACCGCCGCCGAGAAGTACGACGCCATCGTCGCCGACATCATCGACAAGCAGGAGAAGGGCCGGCCGGTGCTGGTCGGCACGGTCAGTATCGAGAAGTCGGAGAAGATCTCCGGGATGCTGAAGCGGCGCGGCATCAAGCACGTGGTGCTGAACGCCAAGTACCACGCCCAGGAAGCCGAGATCGTCGCCCAGGCCGGCCGCCTCGGCAACGTGACGATCGCCACCAACATGGCTGGCCGCGGCACCGACATCCTGCTCGGCGGCAGCGCCGACCACATGGCCCGCCAGCAGGCCCTCAACGAAGAGGTGGCGCAGAAGCTGGAGCGCGGCGAAGAGCGCTTCGTCGACGACGACGAGTTCGTTTACTTCTCTCACGGCGACCACTATCGCGTGCCGCGGGCCGACTGGGAGCGCATCTACGGCCACTTCAAGGCGCAGTGCGAGGCCGAGCACAAGGAGGTCGTGGCGCTGGGCGGCCTGCACATCCTCGGCACCGAACGCCACGAGGCGCGCCGCATCGACAACCAGCTGCGCGGCCGCGCCGGCCGTCAGGGCGACCCGGGCAGCTCGCGGTTCTACCTGTCGCTCGAAGACGACCTGATGCGCATCTTCGGCTCCGATCGCATCTCGGGGCTGATGCAGCGCCTCGGGATGGAAGAGGGCGTGCCGATCGAGCACGGCATGGTCACGCGGGCGATCGAGCGGGCGCAGAAGCAGGTCGAGGCCCAGAACTTCGCCGTCCGCAAGCACCTGCTCGAGTACGACGACGTGATGAACAAGCAGCGCGAGAGCGTCTACACGCTGCGCCGCGAGATCCTCGACGGCGTCGTCCGCATCGCCGAGGACGAGACCGCCGACACCCGCGGCTATCTCCTCGCCACCGCCGAGGACATCGTCACCGAGAAGGTCGATCTCTACGCCGGTAAGGAGATGGACGCCGACACCTGGGACATCGGCGCGCTCAAGCGCGAGCTGGCCGACCTGTTCGCGCTCGACGACGACGACTTCGCCGCCGTGCCGTTCGGCACCGGCCGGTCGGCCGAGATCCGCGACGCGCTGTGGAGCCGGGTCGAGAGCCGCTACGCCGACAAGGAGCGGATCATCCCGGGGGAGATCCTCCGCCGGGTCGAGCGCGATCTGATGCTGCAGATCGTCGACGCGCAGTGGAAGGACCACCTCTACTCGCTCGACCACCTGAAGGACGGCATCAGCCTGCGCAGTTACGGCCAGCGCGATCCGCTGGTCGAGTACAAGAAGGAGAGCTACACGCTCTTCCAGGACATGCGCAGCCGCATCGAGGCCGAGATGGTCCGCTACCCCTGGTGGCTGCGGCCCGTCATCGACGGCGGCCCCGAGGGCGAGCCGGCGCCGACCGTACCAGTCGCACCGCAG
>CAYUAX010000287.1:4643-4892 GCA_964442845.1 uncultured Bifidobacteriaceae bacterium
ACGCCCGCCCGCGTGGGCGGCGACGACGCGCCCATTACCCAGGTGAAACGCGACGAGCCGAAGATCGGCCGCAACGATCCCTGCTGGTGCGGCAGCGGCAAGAAATACAAGAAGTGCCACGGAGCCAACTGACGCCGTGCCCCTTCCCCGATTCGTTCCCCGTGCCCCGCGAGTGCCCAAGGCCGACCCCTGCGTCGGCCTTTCGCGTATCTGACCCGAGAGACTGCCGCCCATGACGCTGCCCACCGC
>CAYUAX010000288.1:0-585 GCA_964442845.1 uncultured Bifidobacteriaceae bacterium
GTGTAGTACGACGCTCGAGCGTCTGGGTACCCCTATTTCAGCAGCCTGCTAGCGGCTGGCGGCTAGCGGCTAGCGGCTAGCGGCTAGCGGCTAGCGGCTAGCGACGGACGCTATCGCATCCGGGCGAGGGCGGTGACGGCCGCGAGCTTGGCGGCGTCGCCGGTCGGCGTCGGCGTCTGCTCCATCGACAGGATGGCGACGAGGCTGCGCAGCACTTGCTTCGCGTTCTCGACGCGCGCGAACGCCGCCGGATCCACGGCCGGGCCGTTCGCCCACAGCGCCTTGTGGTCGTCCACCCAGCGGGCGGTCCAGGCCGCGAACGCCGCGCCGTCGGCGTCGGGCCGACGCACCGCGGCGTGCAGCGCCCAGGCGAGGCGGTCGTTCTCGCCCCACACGAACACCGTGTCGGCAGCCGCCAGCTTCGCGCGCACCGCGTCGAGCAGACGCGTGCCCTGGGCCGGCGTGAAATGACGGGTGCGGGCCAGGAACTTGAGGGCGTCGGCGGTGTGGGCGACGGCGTGCATCCAGCCACGCGAGGGGTCGTAGCCGCGCAGGTCACGCTCGCGGGCGAGGTAGTCGAGCATC
>CAYUAX010000288.1:595-4754 GCA_964442845.1 uncultured Bifidobacteriaceae bacterium
CGATCGACGAAGCGTCCGGCCTCGTCGACGCTCAGGAACGGCGCCTGCACCTCGCGAGCGGCGATGAGCGACAGGCACAAGGCGGAAAACGACCGCCCGAACACGCGGTCGTCGCCGGCGGTACCGAGCCCGTCGTCGAGATTCGCCGACCACCGCGCCAGCAGCCGGCGCAGGTCGTCGGGCGCCACCACGCCGTCGCGCAGGATCCAGCGCTCGGCGCCGCCGTAGGCCACGTCGTCGCGCAGCACCGGGTCGGGCGACGCCAGCAGCATGTTCATCTCGAGGAGCAGCCCGGCCGCGGTCTGCCCGGCCGGCACCACGAACCCGCCCTTGGCGAGCGCGATCCAGTCGCCGCGCGACCGCGTCTGCGCCGGTGCGGGGGCCGCGATCGCGATCGCGGCCAGGAGGCCGATCAATGGACGCATGCCGCCCGAGTCTAGCCGACGCGCCGGGCCCTGTTCCTGCCCTGCTACACTCCGCGCATGCCGCGACGCCTTCTCGCCGCCCTCGTCACCGCTGCCGCCCTGGCCGCCGGCCTGGTCTCCCTCGACGCGCGCCAGCCGGCCGCCACCGCCGGCCCGCTCCGCTTCGAGGTGAGTTACCCGGCCTCACGCAGCGACACGCCGCTGGACGGCCGCCTGCTGCTGATCCTGTCGACCCGCAAGGACGGCGAGCCGCGGTTCCATGTCACGTTCGGCCAGGGCGCCCAGCCGGTCTTCGGGCTCGACCTCGAAGGCTGGCCGGGCGGCGCGCCGGCCAGCGTGAGCGGCGCCACCATCGGCTACCCCGTCGAGCGGCTGTCGGAGATCCCGGCCGGCACCTACACGGTGCAGGCGCTCTTCCATCGCTACGAGACGTTTCGCCGTGCCGACGGCTACACGGTGAAGATGCCGATGGACCGCGGCGAGGGCCAGCAGTGGAACCTGGCGCCGGGCAACCTCTACTCGACGCCGCGCCAGATCACGATCGATCCGGTAACGAGCGGCGCGATCCGGATCGTCCTCGACCAGATCATCCCGGAGATCCCGGCGGCGAAGGACACGAAGTACGTGAAGCACGAGCGCATCCAGAGCGCGCTGCTCACCAAGTTCTGGGGCCGGCCGATGCACATCGGCGCCGCCGTGCTGCTGCCCGAAGGCTGGGACACGCACCCGACCGCGAAGTACCCGCTGTTCGTCTACCACGGGCACTTCCCCGCCACCATCTCGGGCTGGCGCGAGACGCCGCCCGACCCCAACCTGGCCCCCGACTACTCCGCCCGTTTCAGCCTGAAGGGCTACAACCGCATCCAGCAGGAGTACG
Source organism: uncultured Bifidobacteriaceae bacterium (assembly GCA_964442845.1). Lineage (GTDB taxonomy): Bacteria > Acidobacteriota > Vicinamibacteria > Vicinamibacterales > UBA2999 > CAWAYR01. Next base: position 1,898 of record CAYUAX010000288.1, read on the forward strand.
CGTATCAGCTCTACAAGGACTGGACCGGGCCGAACTTCCCGCGTGGCATCGTCATCGAAATCCAGCACGCCAACCCGTTCTACGACGACTCCTACGCCGTGAACTCGGCCAATCTCGGGCCCTACGGCGACGCCATCGTGCAGGAGCTGATCCCGCACATCGAGAAGAAGTACCGCGGTCTGGGCGAGGGCTGGGCGCGCTTCATGTACGGCGGCTCGACCGGCGGCTGGGAGGCGATGGCGGCGCAGGTGTTCTACCCGGAGGCCTTCAACGGCGCCTACATCGCCTGCCCCGACCCCATCGACTTCCGCGCCTTCACCACCGTGAACCTCTACGAGGACCGCAACGCCTACTTCCTCGACGAGCCGTTCAAGCGCACGCCTCGGCCGGCGCACCGCAACTGGCTCGGCCACGTCGACGCGATGCAGTGGGAGGTCAATCGACTGGAGCTGGTGCTGGGCACGAAGACGCGTTCGGGCCAGCAGTACGACATCTGGGAAGCGGTGTTCTCACCGGTGGGCCGCGACGGCTACCCCGAGCGCATCTGGGACAAGGGCACCGGCGTGATCGACAAGCGGATCGCCGAGTACTGGCGTGAGCACTACGACCTCGTCCACATCCTGAAGCGCGACTGGGAGAGCAAGGGCCTCGGCAAGAAGCTGCAGGGCAAGCTCCACCTGTATGTCGGCGACATGGACAACTACTACCTGAACAACGCGGTCTACCTCGCCGAGGAATTCCTCGAGTCGACGCGCAACCCGTACTACGACGGCGAGGTGGACTACGGCGATCGCGCCGAGCACTGCTGGAACGGCGACCAGACGCGCGCCAACGCCTATTCGCGGCTGCGCTACCACCAGATGTTCATGCCGCGCGGCGTCGAGCGGATGCTGAAGACCGCGCCCGCCGGGGCGGACCTCAAGAGCTGGCGGTATTGATCTAGCGGCTAGCGGCTAGCGGCTAGCGGCAGGGGCTAGGGCTGGACGCTTCAAGCCGCAGAAGACGCCCCTTGCGCGACGCGTGAGGCGCGGACGCGCCAGCGTTCGGCGGCGCTTAGCGCGGTGATCGCCGTGCGGCGCAGCACCACGTTCTCCACCGGGTTGAGGATGAACCGCGAGTCGAGCGGGCGCACCGGGCGCGGATCGCTCACCCGCTCGCGCGCCTGGGTCTGCCAGCAGCGCGGGCAGCGCCAGACCGGAGTGCCCTGTTCGTTGTCGCGGACGAGCAGGTCGTGACCCGAAACAGCACAACGCAGGCTACCGAACGCCATTGCCAATTGCCTCCGACGCTCCTCAGGGCACGTCGCGTGCCAAGTGCGTCCAGGGCAAGTAGCGGCAATCGTGCCCGTCGGCCCTCACGGCCGGACTCGGGAAGTCAGCCAAGCCAGGACCTTTTCTCGGGGCCCGGCCTGCTCGGTCGAGCTTTGCATCGCCAAACGGGACGAGTACAGTTATGCACATGCGAGTAACGCCCGCGCTGTTCCTGATCCTGGGCGCTCCGGCGTTCGCGCTGGCGCACGCCGCTCCGCCACAGGCGCCGGCACCGGCGCCCGCCGCGCAAGCCCCGGCGCCCAAGCGGCCGCGGCCCGCGGCGCCGTCCACGGCCACGGTCGTGCTCACGGCGACGGTCAACGATCCGAGCGGCGCGCCCATCCCCGACGTGACGGTCACGGTGATCGGCCCGGTGGAGCGCGAGGGCGTCACCACGGCCATGGGCCAGGCCCGGGTGATGGGCATCCGCGCCGGCACCTATCGCATCCGCTTCGAGAAGGAGGGTTTCCACACCTTCGAAAAAGAGGTGATCTGGAAGTCGGGCGCCCCGCCGTCTGTGGAAGCCACCCTCACGCCGGCGCCGCCGCCGCCCGCCCCGCCGCCGCCACCCCCGGCCCCCGAGCCGCCCAAGCCGGTGGTGCCCGACTATCCGGCCGGCAAGCCGGCCAACCTCTCGGTACCCGACTACATCGAGCGGAACCACATCACCAACAAGGAACCGCACAAAGAGAACCTGATCGGCTGCAGCGGCGGCGCCCAGACCTGGCTGTGGCAGGTGCGCGAGCCCTGGCAGAAGCGCTCGCACGAGGCGGCCGAGCTGATGCTCTACGTGGTCGGAGGCGAGGGCACCGTGACCCTCGACGGCCGCGACATCCAGGTGGCCGCCGGCACCTTCTTCCTCATCCCCCGCGGCACCACCTACGGTCTGGCCAAGCGCGGTCGCGCGGCGGCGATGTACATGATCGCGACGCTGTCGGGGCCGCCCTGCGCGCAGTGACGGCGGCTGGCGGCTAGCGGCTAGCGGCTAGTACACTCATAACCGATATGTCCAGTTCCGAAGGCCGTGCCGCGGGCGCGGCCGAGGCGGCCGCGCCGCCGCTCGACTTCATCCGGGAAATCGTCGCCGCCGATGTCGCCGCCGGCATCAACGGCGGCCGGGTGGTCACCCGCTTCCCGCCCGAACCCAACGGCTACCTGCACATCGGGCACGCCAAGGCCATCTGCCTCGACTTCGGCGTCTCCGCCGAGCACGGCGGCACCTGCAACCTGCGCTTCGACGACACCAACCCGGTCAAGGAAGACGTCGAGTACGTGGACTCGATCAAGGACGACGTCCGCTGGCTGGGCTTCGCCTGGGCCGACCGCGAGTACTACGCCTCGGACTACTACGAGCGGCTCTACCAGGATGCCGAGGGCCTCATCCGCCGCGGCCTGGCCTACGTGGACTCGCACTCGGCCGACGAGATCCGCGCCCACCGGGGCACGTTGACCGAGCCGGGCACCGATTCGCCCTACCGCACGCGCGGCGTCGAGGAGAACCTCGACCTGTTCCGGCGCATGCGCGCCGGCGAGTTCCCCGACGGCGC
>CAYUAX010000289.1:0-4752 GCA_964442845.1 uncultured Bifidobacteriaceae bacterium
ATCCGCGCGCCGGCCAGCCGCACCGGGCCGTCGGTGACCGGCGGGAATGCGATCTCCTGCTGCACCTTCACGGGGATCTGGATGGTCGGCAACTGGTCGCGAATCTGCAGGCGCACCGTCCGCGCCACCTCGTCGAGGGTGGCCCGGCTCAGCAGCTGCGTCAGGCCGGTGGCCTCGTCGATCGAGAGATGATCGGCGGCCACCCTGGCGGTGAGCGTCGCGGCGCGCTGATCGACGCGGATCTGCTCGAGCGCGCCGATCAGCGTCACCGTGCCGGCCAGGCTCGGCTGATCGCGGACCACCAGCTCGCCGCTCAGCCGCACCACCGGGCTGCCGCGAAACTGGACGTCGGCGCTGGTCAGCCGCAGGTGAAACCGATCGACGTCGGCGTCGAACGGCAGTTGCGCGACGATCAGATCGCGCACCAGCACGTCCTCGATGGCGATGCCGACGTCGGTGGCGGGAATCATCGGCTCGCCACGCTCCATGCGGCCGACCAGGGCGCGCAGGCCCTCGACTTCGCGGGCGAGCACGACCCGCTGGGCGCGCAGATCGCCGCCGCCCTCGAACTCGCGGTCGCAGCCCAGCGTCAGCGCCAGGGCGGGTACCGCTGCCCACCGCGCCAGTCGTCCGCCCACGGCCGCATCCTAGTCAGCGGCGCAACGGCGGCGCAAGGCGGGTGGCCTAGCGCGGCGGGCCGCCCTCGTCGCCGGAGCCACTGGTGAGGCAGTAGCCGTCGCCGTGGACCGTGTGCAGGTAGCGCGGGCGGTGCGGATCGGCCTCGATTTTCTTGCGGATCCGCGCCACCGCGTGGTCCACCGACCGGGTCGTGGGACTGTCGAGGTAGCCCCACACCTCGCGCAGCAGCTCGCCGCGCGAGACCACCCGCGGCTCCCGCTCGGCCAGGTAGCGCAGCACCTCGAATTCGCGGTGGGTGAGGTGGAACTCACGGCCGCCGGCGGCGGCGCGCATCGTCGTGAGGTCGATGACGACGTCGCCGAGCACCAGCCGCTGCACCGCCGGGCGGGCCCGCCGCAGCACTGCCTGGATGCGCGCCAGCAGCTCTTCGATGTGGAACGGCTTGGTCACGTAGTCGTCGGCGCCGAGCTCGAAGCCGCGGACCTTGTCGGCCTTCTGGCCGCGCGCGGTCAGCATCACCAGCGGCGTGCGGGTGCCGCGCCGCAGCACCCCGCACAGGTCGAAGCCGCTGCGGTCGGGCAGCATGATGTCGAGCAGGATCAGGTCGGGTGTGGTCGTCCGCACGCTGCGCACCGCCGCCGCGCCGTCGGCCGCCCATTCCACCTGGAACCCGGCGAAGGTCAGGTTGTCGCACAGGACGCGGGCCAGCGCCGCGTCGTCTTCCACCACCAGCAGTCGTTGCTTCATCGTCCGATCTCGCTCACGGGAAGCCGCAGGTGCACCGTCGTGCCGCGGCCGACGGCACTTTCCAGCGCGAACTCGCCGCCGTGGTCGCGCACGATCCGGCTGGCGATGGCCAGGCCGAGGCCGCTGCCCGGCCGGCCGACGTGCCGGCCGCGCACGAAGCGCCGCTCGACGCGCTGCAGTTCGTCGGGCGGGATGCCGATGCCGCGGTCGGTCACCGCCAGGTCGACCAGCCCGCCGTCGAGGCGGGCGCGCAACGCGATGTGCCGATCGTCGGTGGCGTAGCGCAGCGCGTTGTCGATGACGTTGTCGAGCACCAGATCGAGCGCGGTGCGGTCGGCGGCGATTGGCGGCAGGTCGGCGGGAATGTCGATCTGCACGTCGACGCCCTGGTGCACGAACTGGGGGTGGAACCGGCGGGCGATGTCGTCCACCACGTCGGCGACGGCCAGCGGCTCGATCGAGTAGATCTCGCCGACGTCGGTGACGCGCGAGTAGGCGAGCAGGTTGTCCACCAGGCGGGTGAGGCGCTTGGACTCCTGGCCGACGATCTGGGCGTATTCGCGGACGCCGGCGCCCTCGGCCACGCGGCCGCGGGCCAGCGTCTCGGCCACCGCGCTGATGGTCGCCAGCGGCGTCTTCAGCTCGTGCGTCACCGAGGCGACGAAGTCGGCGCGCAGCTCGGCCAGCGTCGCCCGATCGCGCAGCGCCCGGCCGGTGAGCAGCAGCCCGAAGCCGAAGGCGATGGCCGCCGCCGTGGTGAGCGCCAGCGTCCGGTCGGCGCCGACCACCGCCGAGGCATGGGCCGGATCGTCGGCGGCGCTGACCCGTACCGTCCACTGGCGCAGTGGCAGGTCGTCGGGCGGATCGACGGCGACCAGCGCCGGGTCGAAGAACAGCGGCCGGATCGTCCGCGCCGTCATCGGCGTGGCCGAGGTCGGAATCAGCGCGCCGGCGACCAGCGCGCCGGCGTCGTCCTGCACGGCCACGTCGAGGCCCTCGTACGTGCCGGACATGTGCTGCACCTCGGAGGTGAGCTCGGGGAAGTACGACGCGCGGATCCACTGCAGGTTGACGACGAAGCCGACGATCTGCTCGAGCCGGACCCGCCGCGGCGTGCCGTACATCAGCCGCGCCACCACCTGGTAGGGCACGCCGCCGAGCGTGGTCTCGAAGACGGCGAACTCGCGGCCATGCGAGGCGGCCGTCGATGCCCGCGTCACCAGCACCCGCGAGGCCTCCGGCGACCGCACGACCGCGACCGGGAACGGGCTCTCGTCGGCCGGTCGCGGCATCCACGCCGCCAGCCGATCCGACCGCGCGAAGAACGTCGCGTCGCCGGCGGCCGTAGCCTGCGACCAGACGAAGAAGCTTTCGGGGTACGGGTACCGCGCGAAGGCGGTGCTGACGATGTCGGTGATCTCCTCGGGATGGTCGAGCGCCACCTGCTCGCGCTGGACGCCGCGCAGGACCTGGTCGTGCACGCCGCGCATGTCGCGGGCGAGCGCCCGCACCAGCAGGTCCGCCATCTCCTCGGTGCGGCGGGTGAGCAGCTGCTCGGAGCTGTGGCGCCACTCCAGGCTGGTCGTGTAGCCGAACCACACCAGCACCGCGACGGCGGCGGCGATGCCGGCGATGAGCCAGCCCGACACCGCGCGCGCCGATGGGCCGCGCGGCGCGGTCATCGCGTCAGCTCCCGTTCGCGGTAGTAGCGGGCGGCGCCGCGGTGCAGCGGAATCGGCGTCGCCGAGGCCCGGGCCACGTCCATCAACTGCAGCGACTCGAGCTCGGTCGAGAGCGTCGGCAGCACGTCGAAGAACGCCGCGGTGAGCTGGTAGACGAGGTCCTCGTCGAGCGCGGCGCGGCAGAGCAGCAGGCTGTCGACGCCGACCGTCGGCACCGGATCGGGATGGCCCGGATACGTGCCGCCGGGAACGAAGGTGAGCCGCAGGAACGGATACTCGGTGCGCAGCCGCGTCACCGCGTCGCCTTCGACGCCGACCAGGTGCGCGCCGGCCCGCGTGGCGATCTGCACCGACTCCGACGGGTACCCGGCACTGACGAACGCGGCGTCGAGGGTGCCGGCCACCAGCCGCCGGGCCGCGTCGTTGAACGGCAGCGCCTCGGCGGCCACCTGGTCGGGGCTGACGCCGTAGCCGCGCATGAGGATGTCGGACGTGAGCGCCGTGCCGCTGCCCGGCGGGCCGGTGCCGACCCGCTTGCCGCGCAGGTCGGCGATGCTGCGCACGTCGAGGCCGGCGCGGGCGATGAGGTGGAGCGGCGTGAGCTGCAGGACGGCGACGCCGCGCAGCTGGTCGAACGGCCTCGGCTCCTCGGCGAGCCGGCCGACGAACGCCACGTAGGTGACGTCGGCGAACGCGAAGCCCAGATCGGCGCTGCCGCCCTGCAGCGCCCGCACGTTGCGCACCGAGCCCGGGCTCTCCTGCACTTCCACGGCGAGCGCCGGCATCACGCGGCGGTAGCCGGCGGCCAGCCGTTCGCCGAGCGGATGGAATGTCGCGCCGGGGATGCCGCTGGTGAGCCGGACCGGCGGCGGCGCCGCTGACGGCGCTGGCGCCGCCGGCACGCCGCAGGCACTCGCCACCACGGCCAGCGCCAGGCCGGCGAGCGTCGCGCTCGGCCGGCGCGATCGCCGCGCATCGCGTCGGTGCTGGTGGGTCATGGAACGGGACGCGTCGATGCCTCTGGGACAACTTGCGACAACAGGGCGCGCATGCGTCCGTATAGTCTGCGGGTCATCGCCGAGGCGGAGTCTACCGCGATGACCCCGCCCCGCAACGTCACGAAAGGTCCCTGCATGTCCTCCGGCCTTCGGCTCGTCTCCGTCGTGTTCGTGATCGCCGCGCTGGCGTCGGTGTCGGCGCGTCAGGCGCCGGCGCCGGCCGCCGCGCGCAAGGTGGCGCTGGTCGGCGGCATGCTGCTCGACGGCTACGAGGCCGGTCCGCTGCACCACGCCGCGGTGCTCGTCGAGGGCGAGCGCATCGTCCGCGTCGGGCCGGCGGCCTCGACGCCGATTCCGCCCGACTACACGGTGATCGACACCAGCGGCCGCACCATGCTGCCCGGGATGATCGAGCTGCACGGGCACCTCATCATCCTCGGCCACGGCAACTACGGCACCTGGTTCCCATGGATCCAGAAGCACGGCGGCTCGCCGCTGCTCACCAGGGTGATGGAGACCTCGGCGAAGCAGCTGGTCGAGGCCGGCATCACCTCGGCGGTGGACCTCGGCGCGCCGCTCAAGGAGAGCCTCGACGTCCGCGACCGCATCGCCAAGGGCGCCATTCCCGGACCGCGCATGTCGATGAGCGGCCCGTGGATCACCCGCCAGGGCGGCGGCATGACCGA
>CAYUAX010000290.1:0-4734 GCA_964442845.1 uncultured Bifidobacteriaceae bacterium
CCCTGACGCCGGCGCTCTTCGCGCGCCTGCTCGACGAGGAGTACGCCAAGCTGCTGGCCGCCGACAACCGTGACGTCCACGACGACTCCAAGGCCACGACGCTGCCGATCGCCCGCGACATCGTCGCCACGCTGGTGACGACGCCGCTCAAGGCGCCCTGGTACATCGACCTGCTGAACCTGACGCTCGACAACCACGACCGCGAGGCGTGCGCGCGCCGGGTGCGCGACTACATGACGGCGTTCGCCGCCGACGGCACCCGGCTCACCGCCAACGTCGAGTTCGACCGCGGCGTCGCCGGGGCGGCGTGACGACTCCGGCGGGGGACGGGCCGGGCGGCGGCCCGCCGCTGCCGCCACGCTACAACCTCACCGCCGCGCTGCTCGGCCGGCGCCTCGCCGCCGGCGACGGCGGCAAGGTCGCGCTGATCGATCCCGCCCGGACGTGGACGTGCGACGAAGTCGCCGCGCTCACCGCCCAGGTCGGCCATGCGCTGGCGGCGCTCGGCGTCCGCCGCGAGGATCGGGTGCTCATCGCCCTGCCCGACTCGGCCGAATTCGTTGCCGCCTTCCTGGGGGCCATCGCGCTCGGCGCCGTGGCCGTCCCCTGCAACACGTTCCTCGGGCCGACGGAATACGCCTACTTCGTCGCCGAAAGCCGGGCGCCGGTCGTGGTGACGACCGCGGCGATGGCCGACGCGCTGGCGGCGGTGTTCGATGGTGCGCCGTGGCTCGCGGCCGTGCTGGTCGTGGACGCCGATGCCGACGACGGCCGCACCCGCGCCTGGCGGCGCTGGGTCGGCGGCGCGCCGGCGGCGCTGGCCATCGCCGACACGCATCGCGACGCGGTGGCGTTCTGGCTGTGGACCTCGGGCAGCACCGGCGTGCCCAAGGCCGCACTGCACCTGCACCAGGATTGGCCATGGTGCTGTGAGGGCTTCGCGGTCGGCGTCCTGGGCCTGGGCCCCGACGACCGCCTGTTCTCCGCCGCCAAGCTCTTCCACGCCTACGGCCTCGGCAACGCGCTGGCGTTTCCGTTCTGGGTCGGTGCGCCGGTGATCCTGCTGCCGGGCCGCGCCACCGCCGACGCCGTCTACACCGTGTTCGCCGCCCAGGCGCCGACGGTCTTCTTCGGCGTGCCGACGCTCTACGCGGTGCTGCTCCAGCGCGCCGCCGCCGACCCGTCGCTCGGCCCGAGCGCCTTGCGCCTGGCGGTGTCGGCCGGCGAGCCGCTGCCGCCGGACCTCTACCGCCGCTGGCGTGAACGCTTCGGCGTCGAGCTGCTCGACGCGCCCGGCTCGACCGAGGTCCTGCACTGCTACCTGTCGCCGCGGCCCGGCCGCGTCACGCCCGGCAGCGTCGGCGAGCCGGTGCCGGGCTACGCCATGCGCATCGTCGACGAACACGGCCACGACGTCCCCGAGGGGGTCGAAGGCGAGCTGTGGGTGCACGGCCGCAGCACCGCCGTCGGCTACTGGCAGCGCCGCGATCAGACCGTCGCGAAGATGCACGGGCCGTGGTTCGCGTCGGGCGATCGTTACCGCCGTGACAGCGACGGCCGCTACTGGCACATCGGCCGCGCCGACGACATGTTCAAGGTGGCCGGCGAATGGTGCTCGGCGACCGAGGTGGAGGCGGCGCTGGCCGCCCACGACGCGGTGATCGAGTGCGCCGTCGTGCCGCATCCCGACGCCGACGGCGTGCTGAAGCCGCGCGCCGTCGTCGTCCTCGCCACGGGCATCGACGCCACGGCGGATCTGGCCGAGGCCCTGCGCGGCTTCGTGCGCGCCCGCCTCGCCCACTACAAGTGCCCGCGGACGATCGACTTCGTCGTCGCGCTGCCCAAGACCGCCACGGGCAAGATCCAGCGCTTCAAGCTACGTGAATCGGGACCGTCGTCGGGCTAGCCGCCAGCCGCTAGCCGCCAGCCCCTAGCACGACACGCACTTGTGATTGTTCTTCGCGCCGAGCGCGGCCAGGAAGTCGATGGTCTCGGGGAAGGGCTGCACGCGCTGCACCGGGCCGTTGGCGAGGTCGATGGTCGTCTGGCCGGCGCGGTTCACACGGGTCACGTCGGCGCCTTTCGCCACCAGGTACCTGATCATCTCGAGGTCGCCGCGCGAGGCTGCGTGGTGGACGACGGTGTTGCCCTCGTAGTCCACGGCGTTCACGTCGGCGCCCAGCTCCTCGACCAGGTAGCGCAACGCCGGCATCATCCCGCCGGGCGCGACGACGTGGGAGTTGCCGGCGAAGCCCTTGCCGTAGCCGACGCCGGCCAGGGCCAGCAGCGGTGGCACGCCGGGGCCGCCAACCGGGATCGGCGGCAGCGACGACACGTCGCGCAGTTCGCCGACGCCGTCGAGGCCGCGGGTGCGCTCGGCCGGTTTGATCGACGGAATCGCCGGGTCGGCGCCGCGGGCGACCAGCAGGCGCATGGCGGCGAGGTCGCTGGCGTACGCGGCGCGCCAGAACGTGGTGGCGCCGGCCTCGTCCACTCCCGACTGGTCGAAGTTGTAACCCGAGTACCAGACCTTGCGGCCGAGCCTGGCATTCGGATCGGCACCGAGGTCGAGCAGCCGCGTCATCAGCTCGAGATAGGTGGTGCGCTGCTGCAGGTAGGCGCGCGGCTGCGGATACGCCGCCTTCGGCGCCCACTGGACGTTCAGCGCGGCGTACAGCGGCGTCGCGCCGCCGGCGCTGGCCCGCGTCACGTCGGCGCCGTGGTCGAGGAAGTACATCGCCAGGTCGAAGTGGCCGTTCAGCGTCGCCATCAGCAACGGCGTCGTCCGGTCGCCGGGACTCGCCAGGTTCACGTCAGCCCCGCCGACGACCAGCGCCTCGGCCGCCGCCCGCGCGCCCTGGCGGGCGGCGAAGTGGAGCGCGGAGAGCCCGCCCTGCGTGCCGATCAGCTCGTTGTAGCGATACGGCCGGGTCGCGCCGGCCACGCCCGTGGGCGCCGCCGGGCGGCGCGGCGGCGCCGCGGCGGCCCCACCCTGCGGTTCCGGCGGGCGGCCGTCGCCCTCACCCGGGTCGGTCAGCGCCGCCAGGTCCACCACCTTCGAGGTCAGGCCGCTCTTCGCGCCGCGGCTGATCAGGAGGCGCACCACCTCGGCCCGATCGCCAGCGGCGGCGAACATCAACGCCGACTGGCCGTGGGCCGACTCGACTGCGTTCACGTCGGCGCCGGCGTCGAGCAAAGCCGTCACCGCGTCGGGTTGACCCGCCTGCGCGGCGAGCATCAGCGGCGTGGCCCCGGTACCGGTCGCGGCCGACGCGTCGGCGCCGCGGGCCAGCAGTGCGCGGACCACCGGCCCGGTCCCGTTCTGGCTGGCCACGTGGAGCGGCGTGACGCGGCCCAGCCGGCTGGTGGCGCGGACGTTGGCGCCGGCGACGAGCAGCACCTCGGCCAGCTCGGCGTCGCCGTGGGTGGCCGCCCAGTGCAGCGCCGTCATGCCGTCGCCTTGCGCGGCGTTGACGTCGCCGCCCTGGCGCAGCAGCGCGCGCACCGCGGCGAGATCGCGGCGCATCGCCGCATCGGCCACGGGCGCCGGCGCCGCGGCGCTCAGCCAGACACCGGCCGCCATCACGACCGCGACCCCGATTCCCGTGCTGCGTCTCATCGCCAATTCCTCGAGCGCGCTAGTGGCCTGTCCGCGTCAGATGTGCAGCGGATTCCGACGCGTGGCGCCCGAGCCGCAAGGCGCGACGACCGCGCAAACCAAGCCTGTTTGTAAGGGAGGAGCAACGCCGCGGATCGGGATGCCCCGCGAGGAAGGCGCTGTACATATGGCGCGGACAGGCCACTAGGCCACCGTCGGCTCGACGGCCCGATTGAGGTCGAGCGCGCCGGTGCTGTCGCCGAACGCCGGCACGTCCACGTCGAGCGCCTGGAGCACCGACAACATCGCGTTGGCCATCGGCGTGCCGTCGGCGGCCTTGACGTGCAGGTGCCCCTTCAGCCGCCCGCCGGCGTGCCCGGCCAGGAACAGCGGGCAGCGCTTGTGGTTGTGCATGTTCGAGTTGCCCATCGCCGATCCGTAGACGACGAGGCTCGAGTCGAGCAGCGTGCCGTCGCCGTCGGGCACCCGCTTGAGGCGGTCGAGCAGGTACGGGATCAGGCTGACGTGGTAGGCGTTGATCTTCTGGAAGTCCTTGATGCGATCCTCGCGCTCCTGGTGGTGCGACGAGGTGTGGAACGCCGTCGTCGAGCCGCTCGGGCCGAAGACGCGATTCGAGACGTCGCGGCTCAGCTTGAAGGCGAAGACCCGCGTGACGTCCGACGCGAAGGCCACCGCCTGCAGGTCGAACATCAGCTTGACGTGGTCCTCCCACGAGTCGGGCACGCCGATCGGCGCGCCGGGCAGCTCGCGTACCTCGCCGCTGGCGTTCTGCGCCTCGACCTTCTGGATGCGCCGCTCGATCTCGCGGACGTCGTCGAGGTAGTCGGTGAGCCGGGCCCGATCGGCGGCGCCCAGCCGGCCCTTCAGCTCCCCCACCGACTCGGCGACGAAGTCGAGGATGCTCTTGTCGTCGCGGCGGCGCGCCCGCCGCGCCTCGGGCGTCGTGCCGAGGCCGAAGAGCTGATCGAACACCGCCCGCGGGTCACGGATCATCGGCAGCGGGTCGGTCGGCGACGCCCAGCTGATGGTGTCGGTGTAGACGCACGAGTAGTTGTAGGAGCAGCCGCCGGCCTGATCGACGTTCTCGATGCACAACTGCATCGACGGGATCGGCG
>CAYUAX010000291.1:0-4695 GCA_964442845.1 uncultured Bifidobacteriaceae bacterium
GTGCGCGACATCCAGAACCTGCCCGACAACGGCCACCTCTACGCCGCGCACGTCATCCACGACCTGTGGCGCGAGACCAAGGGCGAGGCGGTGGTCGTCACCGACGTCGGCCAGCACCAGATGTGGGAGGCGCAGTACTACCACCACGACACGCCGCGCTCGCTCATCACCTCGGGCGGCCTGGGCACGATGGGCTTCGCGCTGCCGGCGGCGATCGGCGCCAAGGTGGCCCGCCCCGACGCCGAGGTGTGGGTGGTGGTCGGCGACGGCGGCTTCCAGATGACGATGTGCGAGCTGGCGACCATCGCCCAGGAGAACCTCGACATCAAGGTGGCGATCATCAACAACGGCTACCTCGGCATGGTCCGCCAGTGGCAGGAGTTCTTCTACGAACGCCGCTACGCCGCCACGCCGCTGTCGAGCCCCGACTTCGTCAAGCTGGCCGAGGCGTTCGGCCTCGAGGCGAAGCGCGTCACCGACCGCGCCGGCGTCATCCCGACCGTGCAGGCCGCCCGCGCCCACAAGGGCACGGTGGTCATCGACTTCCGCGTCGAGCAGGAAGACACCGTCTACCCGATGGTGCCGGCCGGCGCCGACCTGCACGCGATGATCCGCCGGCCCAGCGTGCTGGCCGAGACGGGAGCCGACCAATGAGCACCTTCGTCGTCCACGTCGAGAACAAGCCCGGCGTGCTCACCCGGGTGGCGTCGCTGTTCCGCCGCCGCGCCTACAACATCGAGTCGCTGACGGTGGGCCACACCGAAACGCCCGGCATCTCGCGGATGACCATCGTCGTCGACACCGACGAAGAGGGCGCGCACCACGTCGAGGCGCACCTCTACAAACTGGTGAACGTGCTGCGCGTCGACAACGTGACGGCGCGGCCCAACGTGATCCGCGAGCTGACGCTGATCAAGGTGGCCACCACCGCCGCCACGCGGCCGGAGATCTTCCAGCTCGCCGACGTCTTCCGGGCCCGCATCATCGACGTCTCGGCCGATTCGCTGGTGCTGGAACTGACCGGCGGCGAAGCCAAGCTCGACCGCCTGCTCGAAGTGCTGCAGCCCTACGGCGTGCTGGAGATGGCCCGCACCGGGCTGCTGGCCATGGCGCGCGGCGAGGCGCCGGCGCGGCAGCCGGCCGCCGCGGTGAGCGCGCCCGGCGAGGCCCGCGCCGACAGCGAAGAGATCGCCTACTCGGTGTGACGCGCCCGCGCGCGTCCACCGGCGTCCCCATCCGCATTCGATCGAGGAGTTCCGTCACGACATGGCCGTCATCTACTACGACAAGGACGCCGACCTTTCGCTGATCCAGGGCAAGAAGGTCGCCATCATCGGCTACGGCTCGCAGGGCCACGCCCACGCGCTCAACCTCAAGGACAGCGGCGTCGACGTGCGCGTCGGCCTGCACGAGGGCAGCGGCTCGGCGGCCAAGGCGAAGGCCGCCGGCCTGCGCGTCACCTCGATGGCCGACGCGGCCAAAGAGGCCGACGTGATCATGATGCTCATCCCCGACACCGTGCAGGGCGAGGTCTACCGCAAGGCGATCGAGCCGCACCTCACGCCGGGGAAGATGCTGATGTTCGCCCACGGCTTCAACATCCGCTTCGGCGCCATCACGCCGCCGCCCGGCGTCGACGTGGCGATGGTCGCGCCCAAGTCGCCGGGGCACCGCGTCCGCGAGTTGTACGAAGAAGGCGCTGGGACGCCGGCGTTGTTCGCCGTGCACCAGGACGCCACCGGCCAGGCCCGGGCGCTCACCCTGTCCTACGCCAAGGGCATCGGCGTGACCCGCGCCGGCGTGCTCGAGACGACGTTCGCGGAGGAGACCGAGACGGATCTCTTCGGCGAGCAGTCGGTGCTGTGCGGCGGCACCAGCGCGCTGGTGAAGGCGGCGTTCGAGACGCTGGTCGATGCCGGCTACCAGCCCGAGATCGCCTACTTCGAGTGCATGCACGAGCTGAAGCTGATCGTCGATCTGATGTATCGCGGCGGCCTCAACTACATGCGCTACTCGGTGTCCGATACCGCCGAGCACGGCGACTACACCGGCGGCCCGCGCGTCGTCACCGCTGAGACCAAGGCCGAGATGAAGCGCATGCTCGAGGACATCCGCAGCGGCCGCTACGCCAAGCTGTGGATGGACGAGCACGCCGCCGGCCGGCCGAACTTCACGGCGACGCGGGTGGCCGAGCAGCAGCACCAGATCGAGAAGGTGGGCGCGGAGCTGCGGGCGATGATGCCGTTCCTGAATCCGGTGACGGTCAAGCCCGAGGATCAGCGCCAGCCGGTCGGCTCGTAGTTCTCTCCCGGACAACGGCGGGGCTATCCTGTCGGGATGCCCCGCCGTCGATTCGCCGCTGTCGCTCTGCTCGCCCTCACGGCCTGCCGCCCGGCACCACCGGTCACCTCAGCTCCCGCCAATCTCGATCGCGACCTGATCGACGTCACCGTCGCGCGGCTGCACGCCCTTTACGACGCGAAGACCTATACGGTCACCCAGGTCGTGCAGTGGCATCTCGATCGCATCGACCGCTACAACGGCGTGTACGGCGCCATCGAGACGGTGTTCCGTGACGACGCGCTGGCCCTGGCCGCGCAGCAGGACGCCCAGGCCGCCGCCGGCGGCGGCACCGCCGCGTCGCGCGGTGCCCTGTGGGGCGTGCCGATCGTCGTCAAGGCCAACACCAGCCTCAAGGGCCAGATCACCACCGCCGGCTGGGAGGGCTTCACGCGGCCAGGCGTCGAGCTCGTCGCGGCGGAAGACGCCACTGTCGTCGCGAAGTTCAAGGCTGCCGGCGCCGTCATCCTCGGCCACACCAACATGCCCGACCTGGCCAACAGCGACACCAACCGCAGCAGTTCGTTCGGCCGCACCGGCAACGCCTACGACGTGCGGTTCTCGCCGGGCGGCTCGTCGGGCGGCACGGTCACCGCGGTGGCCGCCAACATGGCGGTGCTGGGCAACGGCACCGACACCGGCAACTCGATCCGCATGCCGGCGGCGACCAGCGCGCTGGTCGGCGTCTACCCGACGCGTGGCCTGGTCAGCATCGCCGGCATCGCGCCGCTCGACTGGCTGCTCGACAACACCGGGCCGATCGCGCGCACGACCGAGGACGCGGCGATCGCGCTGGCGGTGATGGCCGGCGAGGACGTGCACGACCCGCGTACCGTCGGATCGGCGGCGCAGGCGCAGGCCGGCTCCTATACGTCGTACCTGAAGGCCGACGCGCTGAAGGGCAAGCGCTTCGGCGTGCCGGCGTTCGTCCTGGCCGGCGACGGCGTGCCGTTCCACGGCATCCCGGCCGCCGTGCCGCCGGCTGCGGCCGAGCGGCTGCGCACGGCCGCCGACATGCCGCTGCGCCCCGAGACCCGCGAGCTGTTCATGAAGGCGGTCGAGGCGCTGCGCGCCGCCGGCGCCACGGTGGTCATGGACGACACGATCCTGCCGGTGAGCTTCGCGCGCACGGCCAGCCGCGTCGCCACCTACGCCTACATGCGCGACGGCACCGATCGCTTCCTGGCCCGCTACGGCCCGGCCGCCTACCACTCGGCCGCGGAGTACGAGAAGGCGGCCGGCCAGCCGCTGTACACCTCGTCGATCGGCACCGAGGACGTCTTCCGGCGCCTCGGCGGCGTCGTCGTCGAGCAGCGATCCCTCGATGCCGATCCGGCGGCGGAGCGCGACTATCACGCGCCGCGGCGCGCCACGCTGGCCGCCTACGTCGACACCCTCGATCGCCTGCAGCTCGACGGCGTCGTCTATCCGGCCATCCAGATGCCGCCGCCCGACGAGACCCTGGCACAGGACGGCCAGCTCTCCTCCGGCCCCCACTCGGCGACCAGCTGGGTGAACATGATCGGCGTGCCGGCCATCGTCGTCCCGGCCGGCACTTATGCCAGCGGCCTGCCCTTCGGCCTGGAGTTCGCGGCGCGGCCGTGGAAGGACGGCGACCTGCTGGGCATCGCCCACGCCTGGGAGCAGGCCACGACCCCGCGCACCCCTCCGGTGCTCGTCGATCGCGGGTTGCTGCCGACCACGCCGGCACGCCGCTCCCGCTGACCGGCCCGGCCTCGACTCAGGGCACGAGGTAAGAGACGACCAGGCGCGGCGCCGTGGCAGCGCCCGCCTCGAACGACCGCACGAACTTGCGTCCGTAGGCGCCGCCGGTGCCGCGCAGGATCAGCGCCAGGGCGTTGCCCGGGTTCCAGTCGGCGCGCGTGACCAGCGCCTGGACCAGCGGGGTGATGTCCTCGAAGGCGTACCAGGTGCCGCTCACCCACTGCGTGTTCGACGTGTGGGCGACGCGCGGGGCCAGCAGCGTGCGGGCCGACGGCGGTGTCGTGGCGGAGAACGCGGCCGCCGACGCCGACGCCTCGAGACCCATCTCGAAGCCGATGGTGAGCCACTGCGTGCTGGCCGCCTGCACCTCGAGCCGGGCGGCCGTGATCGTGGCGCCGCGCGGGATGGTGGCGCCGGTGAAGCGCAGGCCGGCGTAGGCCGCCGCCGACGCCGCGCCGTTGCCGATCCACAGCGTGCTGCCGCCGGCCGTGAACGCCGTTCCCTCCTGGTTGACGTCGTCGCCGCCGGTGGCGATCTGCAACGTGACGGTGCTCGGGCCGGCGGCCACGTCGTCGTTGGCGATCGTCGCCTGGCCGGTGCCGTCGGCGATCGTGGCGTTCACCGCGTTGA
>CAYUAX010000292.1:0-4685 GCA_964442845.1 uncultured Bifidobacteriaceae bacterium
GGCCAAGGTGGCCTGATTCAACGAATTCGGTCTCCGACGTTCCCGGTACGCTTCAATCAGACTGACTGCGGGTTGTGGGGCGACTACACGCTGTATTCGATGCGTGCCAGCCATGTCTTCGACAAAATCATTCAAGCACTTCACCAACGGCGCATCTGGGCGGTCGGCTGGATCACCTTCGGACTGCAGGCCACATGGCGGCTGCCGGGCCCGGACGGAGTGCTCGGCACAGCCGACGACAGGGGGCTGAAGCAGTATAGTGACTATCAGCCCTTGATGAGATACTTCATGTCGCGCTACGGTGCGTACTACAACTACTTCATGTGGTCGCCGATGTGGGAGATGCGGGAACTTGGCGATCAGGGCGACCCGACGTGGGAAACCAGCCTACGCGACATGATGACCTATCTGGTCAGCATCGACCCGTGGAAGAGGCCGCAGGGGGCCCACGACCAAGCGCGAACGTACTGGGAAGGCTGGCAGACAATATTGCCTCGCCAGTCGCCGTCCCGCTCGACGTTGGGCACCCAAGGGCTGAACGGAGTCAATGGCAACCATAGGATGGGGTATCCCTCGGCGTACGCCGAGGGAATGTGGGACGGCGGGTTCAACTACGGCGGCGTGATCATCGGCGCCGAGGACATCTGGGAGTTCTGCAACGGAGCGTTCGGAAAGCCACGCAACGCGACAGAGGTGAGAAGAGGGCTGATCGGCGGGCTGTTTGCGAATGTTCTGCCGATGTACGACGAGCTAGTCGAGGGCACACCACCTTGTGCACCGGGGCTTGGCGAGGGTGCGGGCGAAGGACCATACAAGGCGATGTTAGACCTCTGGTACGGGCTGTGGCCCAACGTGACGCCGCCAAACTACCGTAGCAACGATTTTCTCATGCTGAACCACTTGACGAATCCCGGAGCAATCTGCTCCGGCGTCATTGGCCAGAGTTACGTGGTGTTTCGCGAGAACGGCGGCACTATGTCCTTGAACCTGACGGGCGCACCTGGAACTTTCGCGGTGACGGCCGTAGATGCTGTGAATGGCACAGTGGTGTCCCTTGGCAACGTTCCGGGCGGGGGGCCGTTATCTGCTGCCTCTCCATTCGGGGCCGTCGACACCCTGTTGTTCGTCAGGAAGGTTGGCTGAGCTCGGAAGTCAGGATAATGCGGTGATGGATCCCCCGCGAGGGGCAGGGGGATCCATCCTGCGCGAACCATCCAGGTCCGGCGTCGAGCATGGTCGCCGAGTTCGTTCGCCCAGCCTCAGCGCACGGTGCGCAGCACCTCGAGGTACTTCAGCGCGCCGCCGGTGTTGAAGAGCACCACCGATTCGTCGGGTCGCATGCGGCCGGCGGTCACCAGCATCCGCGCCGCCGAGAGGGCCGCCGCGCCTTCGGGCGCGGCCGAGATCCCTTCGAGGCGGCCGATGAGCAGCATGTCGTCGACCATCTGTCGATCGGTGACCATCAGCGCCGTGCCGCCGCTCTCGCGGATCGCCCGCAGCACAAGGAAGTCGCCGATCGCCTTGGGCACCCGCAGGCCGTGCGCCTGGGTGTCGGGCGCCTCCCACATCTCGGCGCGCTCGTGCCCGAGGTCGAAGGCGCGGACCATCGGCGCGCAGCCGGTCGGCTGCACCGTCACCATCTTCGGGCGCTTGGCGCCGATCCAGCCGAGCGCCTCCATCTCGTCGAAGGCCTTCCACATCCCGACCATGCCGGTGCCGCCGCCGGTCGGATAGACGATCCAGTCGGGCAGTTCCCAGCCGAGCTGCTCGGCGATCTCGTAGCCCATCGTCTTCTTGCCCTCGGCGCGATACGGCTCCTTCAGCGTCGAGACGTCGTACCAGCCGAGTTCCTTCGCCTTGGCCGCCGCCATCTTGCCGGCGTCGGTGATCAGGCCGTCGACGAGCGTGACGGTGGCGCCGTACAGATGGCACTCGTCGATGAACGGCTGCTTGGCGTCGCGCGGCATGAACACCTCGCAGCGCATCCCGGCCGCGGCGGCGTAGGCCGCGGCGGCATTACCGGCGTTGCCGGCGGTGGGCAGGGTGATCGTCTCGGCGCCGAGGGCGAGGGCACGGGTGACCGCCGCCGACTGGCCGCGCGCCTTGAAGGAGTTGGTCGGGTTGAACGACTCGTCCTTGACGTAGAGTCGCTCCACGCCGAGCGCCTCGCCGAGGCGGCAGGTGCGCAGCAGCGGCGTGAAGCCTTCGCCGAGCGTCACCGGCTGTTCGCCGGGGAAGAGCGGCAGCAGTTCGCGGTAGCGCCACATCGTCGGCGCCCGCGCGGCGAGGGTCTCGCGCGGCCAGGACCTGGCGCGCTCGAGGTCGTACCGGGCGAACAGCGGCATGCCGCACGACGGGCAGACATGGTGCCGCTGGCGGGCGTCGAAGGGACCGGCGCCGCAGGGGACGCTGCATGCGAGGTGGCTGAAGAACATAGCGGCTAGCGGCTAGCGGCTAGGGGCTAGGCCGTCGCTGTCACGCCGATTCGGATGCGAAGCTGAGCGTCTAGCCGCTAGCCGCTAGCCGCCAGCCCCTGGCACGTCACTTCCCGAGCAGTTCTTCGTCCTTCTTCTTCTGCAGGTCGTCGATGGCGCGGACCGCCGCGTCGGTGATCTTCTGCACCTCGTCGAGGCCGCGCTTCTCGTCGTCCTCCGAGATGGCGTGGTCCTTGAGAAACTTCTTGAGCCGGTCGTTGGCGTCGCGCCGCACCGTGCGGACGTGGTTGCGGCCTTCCTCGGCGGCCTTGTGCACGTGCCGCGACAGCTCCTTGCGGCGTTCCTCGGTGAGGGCCGGGATCGGGATGCGGATGACCTTGCCGTCGGTTGCCGGGTTGAGGCCGAGATCCGAGGTGCGGATCGCCTTCTCGATGCCGGCCATGGTCGACGGGTCGAACGGCTGGCAGACGATCAGCGAGGGTTCGGGAATCGACAGCGTGGCCACCTGGTTGAGCGGCAGCTTGCTGCCGTAGGCCTCGACCATCAGGTTCTCGAGCAGCCCCGTGCTGGCCCGCCCGGTGCGCACCCCGGCCAGTTCGCGGCGGACGTGCTCCACCTGCCCGTCCATGCGCTTCCGGCTCTCCGCGTACAGCCCTTTCAGATCGTTCACATCCATCGGCGTCCCTGTCGGCGGGGCGATCGGCGCGCCCCAGCCCCCAGCCCCCAGTCCCTAGCCCCCAACCGTGGTCCCCACCGCCTCGCCGAACACGACCCGGCGGATGTTGCCCGGCGTGCGGAGATTGAAGACGACGATCGGCAGCTTGTTGTCCATGCACAGCGAGATCGCCGTGGCGTCCATCACCTGCAGACGATCCTGCAGCACCTGCAGGTAGGAGATCCGTTCGTAGCGCGTCGCCGCCGGGTCCTTGACCGGGTCGGCGGTGTAGATGCCGTCGACCTTGGTGGCCTTGAGGATCACGTCGGCCTTGACCTCCATCGCCCGCAGCGCCGCCGCGGTGTCGGTGGTGAAGTAGGGATTGCCGGTGCCGGCGGCGAACACCACGACGCGGCCCTTTTCCAGGTGGCGGATGGCGCGGCGGCGGATGAACGGCTCGGCGACGGCGCGCATCTCGATCGCGGACAGGACCCGCGTCGGCACGTCCTGCGCCTCGAGGGCGTCCTGCAGGGCCAGCGCGTTCATCACCGTGGCCAGCATGCCCATGTAGTCGGCGGTCGCGCGGTCCATGCCGCGGGCGCTGGCGGCGACGCCGCGGAAGATGTTGCCGCCGCCGATGACGATCGCCGTCTGCACGCCGAGCGACTGGATCTCGGCGACGTCGGCGGCGATGCGGGTCGCGACGTCGGGGTCGATGCCGTAGGCGCCGTCGCCCATCAGGGCTTCGCCGGACAGCTTCAGCAGGATGCGGGAATAGAGCGGGGCAGGACGCGGGGACGGCGACGCGGGCGGCATCTCGAACCGGCATTATAGGCCAGCGCGGCGGCGACGCCGACCGGGAAGCCGGCGGCGCCAACGCGCTGGTCCACGTGGTCCGCTCGGTTACTCGGCGGTCTCGCCGAGCTTGAAGCGGACGAAGCGCGACACGGTCACGTTCTCGCCGGTCTTCGCCGAGGCCGCCTGCAGCATCTGCTGGACCGTCACGTTCGGGTCGCGCACCGAGGGCTGATCGACCAGGCAGATCTGGCTGTAGAAGCTGCCCAGCTTGCCGTCGACGATCTTGTCGATGACCGCCGGCGGCTTGCCCGACCCGGCGAACTGCGCCCGGTAGATCTCTTTTTCCTTCTCGAGCTCGGCGGCCGGCACCTGCTCGCGGCTGACGTAGCGCGGGTCGGCGGCGGCGACGTGCATAGCCAGCTCCTTCGCCAGCGTCTGGAAGTCGTCGGTGCGGGCGACGAAGTCGGTCTCGCAGTTGACCTCGATCAGCACGCCGACCTTGCCGCCCATGTGGATGTAGTGGCCGATGACGCCTTCCTTGGTGGCGCGGCCGACCCGCTTGGCGGCCGACGCGATGCCCTTCTTGCGCAGGATCTCGACGGCCTTCTCCAGGTCGCCGCCGGCCTCGGCGAGCGCCGACTTGCAGTCCATCATTCCGGCTCCGGTCTTGTCGCGGAGCTGCTTCACCATCTCTGCCGTGATTGCCATGACCTCTCCATCGGGCGTCGCGCGCGGCCCCGCGGACCGGCGACGCGGTACAACAAAATGCCGTCCGCCTGCGCGGCAGAACCGCTTCG
>CAYUAX010000293.1:0-4675 GCA_964442845.1 uncultured Bifidobacteriaceae bacterium
TGGAAAGGTGCACGTTCCGGAGATACCAGTCGTAGTTCGCCTTGCCCATCGCCGGCGCGGGCTTCATTGCCTTGTGCCGGGCCTGCAGCCAGATGGTGAACTCGTCCACCGCCGCCTTCGCCTGATCGAGGTAGTTGCGATCGTCGTCGTTCCAGCCGAGGCGGATCTTGGCGGTGACCGGCACGCGGGCGACGCCGCGCTTCATGGCCTCGACGATGCGGCGGATGCGACCAGGCTGGCGGCCGATCGACGCGCCGAGGCCCTTGCGCGTGAAGTGGTCGATCGGGCAGCCGAAGTTGATGTCCACCAGATCGGCGCCGCGGGCCTCCACCAGCGCCGCTGCCCAGGCCATCTCCTCGGGGTTGGTGCCGGCGAGCTGCACGCCGAAGCACGGTTCGTCAGCGGCGCGGCGGATGAGCGCGAACTCGCCGCGGCGCTTCTGCTTGAGCCGCCGGGCCACCGTCATTTCGCTCATCGTGACGCGGGCGCCCAGTTCGACACAGAGCCGGCGATAGGGCAGGTTGGAGCCCTTGGTCATCGGCGCCATCACCACGGCGCCGTCGAGCAGGCCGGCGAACGACATCCGGGCCATCCTATCAGCGGCCCGCGCGGCGGTCGCCGCTGGTAAGCTCGATCGATGCGAAGCCGCGCCGTCGTCGCCCTTCTCGCCGCCCTCGGCGTCGGTCTCTGTCCCGCCGCGGCGGCGGCGCAGGCGCCCGCCGGAGACGCCGGCAAGCACCTCGTGTGGCGGGTGGCCAAGGGGCCGCGCACGGTGGCGTTCCTGGTCGGATCGGTCCACGTGCTGACCAAAGCGGTCTACCCGCTGCCGCCGGTCTACGACGCCGTGTTCGCGCAGTCGGCGACCCTGGTCGAAGAGGTCGACCTCGGCGCCTCGGGCGACGTCACCGCGCTGCTGCCGACCGCCGCCGGCGCGGTCTTCACCGACGGCCAGTCGCTGCGCACCGTGCTCGACGCCGCGACGTTCGCCAAGGTCGAGGCCAAGGTCGGCGCCCTCGGGATGCCGGTGGCGCTGGTCGAGCGCATGAAGCCGTGGCTGGTGTCGATGCTGCTGGTCGTGCCCGAGCTGTCACGGGCCGGCTTCGATCCCGCGCAGGGCCTCGATCGCCACTACTACGAGCGGGCCAGGGCCGCCGGCCGCACGGTGCGCGGGCTCGAAACCGCCGCCTATCAAGTGGAGCGCCTGAACGGCCTGCCGCTGCCGGTGCAGGTGGAGATGCTGGCGGCCACGCTCGACGACGTCGAGGCCCAGGTGCAATCGGTGGACACGATCGTCACGGCCTGGCGGCGCGGCGATCTGGCCACGCTCGAGCGGCTGCTGCTGCAGTCGTTCCGCGAGTCGCCGGCGCTCTACGACCGGCTGCTCGTCGAACGCAACCGCGACTGGGTGCCGAAGATCGCGCAGTGCGAGGCCGAGCCGACCCCGTGCCTCGTCGTCGTCGGCGGCGCCCACCTGCTCGGTCCCGACGGCCTCGTGCGGCTGCTCACCGCCGCCGGGTTCAGCCTCGAGCAGCTGTAGGCCGGTTGATCGCGCGCCGATCGCGGTCGACGGCGCGGCGCACGAAGCAGCCCTCGACGTGGTCGTTGACCAACCCCATTGCCTGCATGAACGCGTAGACGGTGGTCGGTCCGACGAACGACCAGCCGCGCTTCTTCAGGTCCTTCGACAGCGCGGTCGAACTCGGCGTGGTCGGCATCGCCCGCAGTGCCGCCCACGTCATCGCCGCCGGCCGCTCGGCGGCGGGCGGCTCCCAGCGCCACGCGTAGGCCGCCAGTGACCCGCATTCGTCTTGCAGCGCCAGCACGCGGCGGGCGTTGTTGACGGTCGACCGGATCTTGCCCTCGTGGCGGATGATCCCGGGATCCTTCAGCAGCCGGGCGACATCGCGCGCGCCGTAGCGCGCCACCCGCTCCGGATCGAAGCCGTCGAACACCTCGCGGAACCGCGCCCGCTTGCGGAGGATCGTCAGCCAGCTGAGTCCCGACTGGAAACCCTCCAGGCAGATCTTCTCGAAGAGGCGGATGTCGTCGACGACCGGACGACCCCACTCCTCGTCGTGATAGCCGACGTAGAGCGCGTCGTCGCCGCACCACGCACAGCGCCGGCGGCCGCGGCCGGCGTCGTTCAGCCCGTCAGTCGTCATCGTGTCGTCCGCTCCTCACGCCCGCCGCGCTCACCCCTGCGCCGGACCCGGCGCGAGAATCGCCAGCACCACCAGGCGGCCGGCGCCGGTGTTGCGCACGCCGTGGGGCACGTCGGCCGGTGCCACCAGCAGATCGCCGGCCGCCATCGGCCGGGCGCCGTCGGCGAGCAGGAACTCGCCTTGGCCGGCCACCACCTGGTAGATCTTGTCCATCCCGGCATGCGCGTGCAGCGCGTGCGACTGGCCCGGCTCGAACGCGTTGATGCCGACCAGCACGCGCGGCGAGGCGAAGATCGTCGCCTTGCCCATGCGGTCGGGGGCGAAGACGGCGTGATCCTCGGGACGGATCACCGTGGGGTGCGTGGCCATGCGTCACTCCTGCGTCGGCGCCGTCACCGGCGCCCGGGTAGATCGCGTAGTGTAACTGGCGGAGCTGGACGGTGCCGCCCGGAGGATTTCCCGCCACGCGCTACTCGATCGTCGGCCGCGTGCGCGCCGCCGATCCCGACGTGCGGGCGCGCGCCCTCGACGCGTTCGCCTCGGCCTACTGGGCGCCGGTCGCGCGCTACATCCAGTTCAAGTGGCGACTCGACGCCGACCGGGCCGCCGACCTCACCCAGGAATTCTTCGCCCGCACGCTCGAGCAGAACGCCCTGGCCCGCTTCGACCCCGAGCGGGCGCGGTTCCGCACCTACGTGCGCCTGCTCGTCGATGGCTTCGTGGCCAACGTCCGCAAGGCCGACAGCCGGCTCAAGCGCGGCGGCGGTCAGGCCGCCGTGCCGCTCGAAGAGACGCTGCCCGACGGCCAGGTCCGGTCGCACGAGCCGCCGGTGATCGACGATCACGACGAGGCGTTCTACCGCGAGTGGGTGCGGGCGCTGTTCGAAGCGGCGGTCGAGGACCTGCGGCTCGAGGCCGCGGCCGGCGAGCGCCCGGTGCCCTTCGAGGTATTCCGCCGCTACGACCTCGCCGACCTGCACGACGAACCGCAGCCGAGCTACGCCGAGATCGCCGCCGCGCTCGGTCTCACCGTGCACATGGTGACCAACCACCTGGCGGCGATGCGGCGCCGGCTGCGGGCGCGGGTGCTCGACCGCCTGCGCGAGGCCACCGGCAGCGAGGCCGAGTTCGAGGCCGAGGCCAAGCGCCTCCTGGGTAGCCGATGACGCGGCTCGACGACGCCGCCCTGACCCGGCTGCGCGCCGCCGCCGACACGCCCGACCTCGGCGACCGCTACGAGGTCCGCGGCGCGATCGGCCACGGCGGATCGAGCGTCGTCTACGCGGCGCACGACCACGTGCTGGGCCGCGATGTGGCGGTGAAGGTCGCCGATGCGTATGACGGCGGCGGCGCCGGGGCCGCGCCGCTCACACGGGAGGCCCGTGTCCTCGCCGGCCTGGAGCATCCCGGCATCGTGCCGATCCACGACACCGGCGTCACCCCGGATGGCCGCGCCTTCTACGTGATGACGCTGGTGCGCGGCGCCGGCCTCGCCGACGTCGCCGCGACGCTGTCGACGGCCGGCCGCATCGCGCTCTTCCTGAAGGTCTGCGACGCGGTGGCCTTTGCACACGCCCATGGCGTCGTCCACCGCGACCTGAAACCGCAGAACGTCATGGTCGGCCCGTTCGGCGAGGTCTTGGTGCTCGACTGGGGCGTGGCGGCCGTCAGCGGCGACCGCCGTGGTCCGGCCGACCCCGCGGCAGTCGTCGGCACTCCGGGGTTCATGCCGCCGGAGCAGAGCCGCGGCACGACGCCAGTCGACCACCGCGCCGACGTCTTCGCGCTCGGCGTGCTGCTCGACGGCCTGCTCGATCGGGCGCCGCGGCCGCTGGCCGCCGTCGTGGAGCGCGCCCGCGCCGACCGGCCCGACGACCGCTACGCCAGCGTCGCGGCGCTGCAGGCCGACGTGCGCCGCTATCTCGACGGCCTTGCCGTGTCGGCCTACGAGGAGCCGCTGGGCGAACGGGCGGCGCGGGTGCTGCGGCGCTACCGGGTGCCGATTGGACTGGTCGGGGCCTACATGGCGGCGCGGCTGGCGCTGTTGTATTGGGCCTCGTAGCTGGCTGGTACAGAACGCCTCGCGACCTGTTGAATGGAACGAGGACTGGAGGGCGGGATGACGAAACCTGTGTTCGGCATGGTCCTGGGCGGCGTGCTCGGCGTGTTCGACGGCCTGACGGCGCTGCTCTCGGCGCCGGAGACCCGGCCGGAGATCGCCGGGATCGTGATCGGATCGACGGTCAAGGGCATCGTGGCCGGGCTGGTCATCGGCTACGTGGCGACGCGAACCCGCTCGCTGCCGATTGGCCTCGCCACCGGGCTCGCCGTCGGTCTCTTCCTCGCCTATCTGGTGACGCTCGGTCAGCCGTACTTCTGGGAGATCATGCTGCCCGGCGGCATCGTCGGACTGATCGTCGGCTACGCCACCTTCGTCTACGGCGGCGCCGGCGGTTCGACGGTGCGGGCGTGACGCCGGCCGGCTACCAGGTCCAGGTGCGGAAGCCGATCAG
>CAYUAX010000294.1:0-4589 GCA_964442845.1 uncultured Bifidobacteriaceae bacterium
GCGCCGCCGACCATGATGTAGTGGAAGTGCGCGACGACGAAGTAGGTGTCGTGCAGGTGGATGTCGGTACCGAGCGTGGCCAGGAACAGCCCGGTCAGCCCGCCGATCAGGAACAGCCCGAAGAAGCCGTAGACGTAGAGCATCGGCGTCTCGAAGCTGAGCGAGCCGCGGTGCATGGTGGCGGCCCAGTTGAACACCTTGACCGCCGACGGGATGGCCACCGAGAAGCTCAGGAACGAGAAGACCATCGCCGCGTAGATCGAGATGCCGGCGACGAACATGTGGTGCGCCCACACGATGAAGCCGAACACCGCGATGGCCAGCGACGAGAAGGCGACGAAGCTGTAGCCGAAGATGCGCTTGCGCGAGAAGGTCGAGACCAGCTCGCTGATCACGCCCATCGCCGGCAGGATCATGATGTAGACCGCCGGGTGCGAGTAGAACCAGAACAGGTGCTGGAACAGCACCGGATCACCGCCGCGGGCCGGGTCGAAGATGCCGAAGCCGAAGGCGCGTTCGACGAATACCATGACGATGGTGATCGCCACCACCGGCGTGCCCAGCACCTGGATCAGGCTGGTGGCGTAGTGCGCCCACACGAACAACGGCAGCTTGAACCAGGTCAGCCCCGGCGCCCGCATCCGGTGGATGGTGACGATGAAGTTGAGGCCGGTGAGGATCGACGAGAACCCGGCGATGAACACGCCGAGCGCGGTCGGCACGACGTTGGTGCTCGACGACGCCGAGCTGTACGGGGTGTAGAACGTCCAGCCGGTGTCGACGCCGCCGGCGATGATCGCGAACAGCGTGAAGATGCCGCCGACGACGTAGATGTACCAGCTGAGCAGGTTGATGCGCGGGAACGCCAGGTCCTTGGCGCCGATCATCGGCGGGATCAGGAAGTTGCCGAGCACCGCCGGCACCGACGGGATCAGGAAGAAGAACACCATGATCACGCCGTGCAGCGTGAAGAACTTGTTGTAGGTGTCGGGCTGGAACAGGTCGCCCTGCGGCGTCGTCAGCTCGAGCCGGATGCCGACGGCGAACAGCCCGCCGAGAAAGAAGAACACCGAGATCGAGATCAGGTAGAGGACCGCGATCCGCTTGTGGTCCTTCGTCAGCAGCCACGACTTGAGGCCGTGGCCGTTCGAGAGGTAGTTGTGCGCGGGATAGGCTGACGGTTCCATGGCCTTACCTTCCGGCGCCGGCTGACGGCGCCGCTGGCGTGCTGGGAGCGGGGGCGGCCGCCGGCGGCGGTGCCGGGGCGCTCGCCTGCGGGGAGAGCGACTTGATGTGTTCGATCAGGGCGGCCAGACCCTCCTCGCTGATCAGGCCCTGGAAGGTCGGCATCAGCGGCGTGAAGCCGCGCACGACCTTGGCCTGCGAGTTGAGGATCGACTCGCGCAGGTAGGCCTCGTCGACCAGCACCGTGCCGCCCGAGGTCAGCTCGACCTGCGTGCCCATGATGTCCTTCAGCGACGGGCCGCGGCCCTGGCCGCTGTCGAGATGGCAGGTGTTGCAGGCCAGGTCGTTGAACAGCCGGGCGCCGCGCTCGGCCATGGTGCCCTCCGTGCCGCCGCCGGCCAGCCACGCCTGGTACTGCGCCGGCTCCATCACCACCACCGTGCCGATCATCCCCGAGTGCTTCGTGCCGCAGTACTCGGCGCAGAAGATGTGGTAGCGGCCCGGCTTGGTGGCGGTGAACCACAGCTGGGTGTAACGGCCCGGGATGGCGTCGATCTTGGTGCGGAACGCCGGGAAGTAGAGGTCGTGCAGCACGTCCTCGGAGGTGACGAACACCTTCACCGGCCGGCCGGTCGGGACGTGCAGCTCGTTGATCTCGCGCTGCCCGCCGGTGTGCTGGAACTTCCACATCCACTGCTTGCCGACGGCGTAGATCTGCAGCGCCTCGTCGGGCGGACGGCGCAGCTCGTAGAACAGCTTGGCGCCCCACACGAACATCACCATGGCGATGATGGTCGGGATGATCGACCAGGCGAGCTCGAGCGGCAGCGAGCCTTCGATGTGCGCCCCGACCTCTTCGGCGTGTTTGCGGCGGTAGCGGAAGGCGAATACCACCACCGCCGCCGAGACGGCCAGCGTGAAGAAGGCCGAGACGGCGACGATGAAGAGATAGAGAGCGTCGACCTCCGCGGCGAAGGACGACGCTTGCTCCGGAAACAGCGGAATACCACCCATAAATGTCAGTGCCCGACTGCGGCGCGGCCATCGCGCCTGAGGGACATCGCCACGAACCCGAACAGCAGCGCCACGGTCACCGCGCCGCCCAGCCGTACCGCGTTCATCGCGATCAGGCTGTAACTGCCCGTCGTGGGCTCGTAGTGATAGCAGTAGAGCAGCACCTGATCGACCACCGATCCGATCCTGCCCTCGGACGACTCCATCAACGCGAACTTCAGATCCCGCGGCGGATACTCGATGCCGAACAGATAGCGAGCCAGCCGGCCGTCGGGCGTGACCACCATCACGCCGCTGGCGTGCGCGAACTGCTGGGTGGTCTCGTCCCACGAGAACTGGAAGCCGGCGGCGTCGGTGACGCGGCGGATGTTCGCCTCGTCGCCGGTGAGGAAGTGCCAGCCCTGCTCGGCGCCCGGCCGCTTGTAGGTGTCGAGGTAGACGGCCTTCTTGGCCGCCGCCATCACCGGCGTCTCGCGGGCGTCGAAGCTGATGGCGACGACGTCGAACTCCTTGCCGGCGGTCTGGTCCAGCACGCCGAGCCCGCTCACCAGCCCATTGAGGATCTGGGTGCAGAGCATCGGGCACTCGTAGTAGACGAACGCCAGCACCACCGGCCGGGTGCCGAAGTAGTCGCCGAGACGCACGTCGCGGCCGGCCTCGTCCTTGAACGCGGCGTCGAGCGGCAGCCGGGCATCGAGCTTCTGGTCGAAGCGCACCTGCTGCAGCGGCGGCGGGGTCTGGTTGGCCGGCGGCGCCGGGTCGGGCCGCAGGCCGGGGGCGGTCGGCTGCGCCAGCGCCGACACCACGCCCGTCAGGACCAGGGCGGCGGCGAGCGGCATGACGGCGAAGCGGCGCATGATCGTGTCGTCGTCGGTCAGCGGGCCGCCGAGGTGCGGCCGGCCGAAGAATCCTGCACCACCATGGCGGTGGCGCTGGTGGCGCCGTCGCGCACCGGCAGCCCGCGCTGCAGCGTCAGTTCCATCGCCCGCTCGATCGGAATGTGGACGACGCCGTTGGCCTTGTCGACCCAGCCGTATCCGTGCAGCACGGCGCGCTGGCCGTTCTTCAGTTCGTAGACGTCCTTGAACGGCTGGGTCTGCAGCCGCGGCGCCGGCGGCGTCTGCGACTGGCCGACGGCCAGCGGATAGGCGCGGCTGGCCTCGTCGATCGAGACCGAGCGGCCCTCGAGGAACCAGAACGTGCCGTAGACGATGGCCCCGGACACCAGCATGGCCACGGCCAGCCACACTGAGAAGTTGTAGGCCACGCCCGGCGCCACGTCGGTGTGCTCGTAGGCCGAGCCCGGCGGTGTCGGTCCGTATTCGAGATCTGCGTCAGACATATCGTGCGTCGTTCTTCCTAGCCGCCAGCCGCGAGCCGCCAGCCGCTATTCGGGCATCAATGCGTGTGATGCGTCAACGCCTTGGCCAGCCCCGCGTCCTGCAGCGGCAGCAGCGGCCGTCCCCTCAACTGCATCGTGAACAGCATCACGAAGACGCCGCCCAGCGCGATCGGCAGCGCGATGTCGATCAGCGACACCGACAGACCGTCGGTGTGGAACTCCGGCGCGACGTGCCAGTAGTAGTCGACCAGGCGGATGCCGACGATCCACAGCGCGATCCGGCTGACGCGGCTCCAGTCGCGCTTGACGTCGCGCGACAGCAGCATCACGTAGGGCAGCACGAAGTGCAGCGCGACCAGCGACCAGCCGACCCACTGCCAGCCGTTCTGCGCGCGCACCCAGTAGTGCGGGATCTCCTCCTGGGTGTTCGCCGAGTAGATGATGATGTACTGCGAGAACGACAGGTACGCCCACAGCATGATGAAGGCGAACAGCAGCTTGCCCAGGTCGTGGAAGTGCGACGCGTTCACGACGTGGTCCATCGGCCGCTCGCGCGACAGCCGGGCCAGCATGAAGATGGCGAAGGCGAGCGCCGACAGCCCCTGGCCGACGACGTAGAGCAGGCCCCACATCGTCGAGAACCAGTGCGGGTTGACCGACATCGTCCAGTCGACGACGGCGAAGGTCACGGTGAGCCCGAACAGCAGCAGGCCGCCGCCCGACAGCCGCGCCATCTTGTCGCTCAGCGCCGGGTCGCCGGTGCGATCCTGCTCGGCCGACCACACGCTCAGCCGCATCGTCATGAACGACCAGACGGCGAAGTAGAAGACGTAGCGGAAGATGAAGAAGGGGACGTTTAGGTAGATCGCCTTGTCGCGGATCACCGGGTCGGTGGCGGCGACGTCGGCGTGCGACCAGTGGTACAGGTGGCCCATGCCGGCGAGGATCGGCAGGCCGAGCACCGCCATCACCGGCAGCGTGCGCGCCGCCGCTTCGAGGATGCGCCGGATGACGACGCCCCAGGCGCCGCCGCTCAGGTGGTGCACCA
>CAYUAX010000295.1:0-4552 GCA_964442845.1 uncultured Bifidobacteriaceae bacterium
CGTCCGGCCCTGCCCGATCGTGCCGGGCGACGAAACCCGGCTAAGCGCGCCGGAGCGGCGGCAGGCCGGTGCCCTGATGCGGGTGAACCACGTGGGCGAGGTCTGCGCCCAAGCCCTCTATACGGCGCAGGCGATGGCGACGCGCGACCCTGCCCTGAGGACCCATTTCGAGGCAGCCGCGCGGGAGGAAACCGACCACCTGGCCTGGACGCGGGCCCGCCTCGACGAACTGGGCGACCGGCCGTCCCTGCTCAATCCCTTCTGGTACGCCGGGGCGTTCGGGCTGGGGCTGCTGGCGGGCCGGCTGGGCGACCGCGTAAGCCTGGGGTTCGTCGTGGAGACGGAGCGCCAGGTCGAATCGCACCTTGAAAGCCACCTGGACCGGTTGCCCGCAGCCGACCACGCCTCACGCGCCATCGTCATCCAGATGAAGCAGGACGAGGTGGCCCATGCCGCCCAAGCCGTGGCGGCCGGCGGCGCGGAACTGCCCGCCCCTGCGAAGCTGCTGATGCGGGCCGCGGCCAAGGTGATGACCACCACCGCCCACTACGTGTAGGCCTAGGCTTCCAGCAGGTCGAAGCTGGTGGTCATCTGCGCCGTCTTGGCCAGCATGGCGCTGGCGGAGCAGTATTTCTCGTGGCTCATGGCGATCGCGCGTTCGACGGCGGCGGCCGGAATCGCCTTCCCCGTAACGGTGAAATGCATGTGGATCCTGGTGAACACCTTGGGGTCGGTGTCGGCGCGCTCGGAAGTCAGCTTGACGGAGCAGCCAGTCACGGCATGCCGGCCCCGCTTGAGGATCAGCACCACGTCGTAGGCGGTGCAGCCGCCCGTGCCGGCGAGCACCGTTTCCATCGGCCGGGGTGCCAGGTTCTGGCCCCCGTTTTCCGGCTTGGCCGCATCGGGCGCCCCGTCCATCACCAGCACGTGGCCGGTGCCGGTTTCGGCCAGGAACCCCATGCCCGAGCGGGCCCCGGTCGCCCCCGTCCAGCTCACGGTGCATTCCATCATTTCATCGTACCTTCATGAGAGGGGCTTGCGCCCGATAAATTGAGCTAATAGTCGCCGACGTGCTGCGACGCAGCAAATCTGGGGCTATACTGGTTTCGCAGCATAACGAACGTTGTGCCAACGCTTGTCTCCTCCACCTCTCCTTTGGTGGACTTAGCCCCCGGATCGTAAGGCCCGGGGGCTTTTTTCCGCCCATGGGCTGCCGCTTATCATCGTTTGTTCATGAAAAAGCATCTAAAGCCCGCGGATTACCTCAAGAAAATCCTGACGGCGCGCGTCTACGACGTGGCCGTAGAGTCCGCGCTGGAGCCCGCCAAGGCCCTGTCGCGCCGCCTGCACAACAAGGTCCTGCTCAAGCGGGAGGACCAGCAGGCCGTGTTCAGTTTCAAGCTGCGGGGCGCCTACAACAAGATGGTGCAACTGCCCCCCGAGCAGCTCAAGCGCGGGGTGATTTGTGCGTCCGCGGGCAACCACGCCCAGGGCGTGGCGATGTCTGCGCACCGGCTGGGCGTGCGCGCCGTCATCGTGATGCCGGTGACCACGCCCCAGCTGAAGATCGACGGCGTCAAGGCACTGGGCGGGGAGGTGGTGCTGCATGGCGACAGCTACTCCGATGCCTACGCCCACGCGGTGACCCTGGAAAAGAAGCAGGGCCTGACCTTCGTCCACCCTTTCGACGACCCCGACGTGATCGCCGGCCAGGGCACGATCGCGATGGAGATCCTGCGCCAGCACCCGGGGCCGATCGACGCCGTCTTCGTCGCCATCGGCGGCGGCGGGCTGGTCGCCGGCGTGGCGGCCTACATCAAGGCGCTGCGGCCGGAGATCCAGGTGATCGGCGTGCAGACGGCCGACTCGGACGCCATGATCCGCTCGGTCAAGGCCGGCAAGCGCGTGACGCTGCACGACGTCGGCCTCTTCTCCGACGGCACCGCGGTCAAGACGGTCGGCGTCGAGACCTTCCGGCTCACGCGCGCGCTGGTCGACGGCTTCGAGGTGGTCGACACCGACGCCGTCTGCGCCGCGATCAAGGACGTGTTCCAGGACACCCGCTCGATCCTCGAGCCGGCCGGCGCGCTGGGCGTGGCGGCGATCAAGCAGCATGTGGCCCGCACCAAGGCGACCGGCAAGACCTATGTGGCGATCACCTGCGGCGCCAACATGAACTTCGACCGGCTGCGCTTCGTCGCCGAGCGCGCCGACGTCGGCGAGGAGCGCGAGGCGCTGTTCGCCGTGACCATCCCCGAGGAGCGCGGCAGCTTCAAGCGCTTCTGTGGGCTGATCGGGCCGCGCAGCGTCACCGAGTTCAACTACCGCATCTCCGACGACAAGACCGCGCATGTCTTCGTCGGCCTGAGCACCAGCGAGCGCGGCGAATCGGCCGAGATCGCCAGGCGCTTCGCCAAGCAGGGCTTCCCGACCGTCGACCTCACGCACGACGAGCTCGCCAAGGCCCACATCCGCCACATGGTCGGCGGGCGTTCCGAGCTGGCGCGCGACGAGCGGCTGTTCCGCTTCGTCTTCCCCGAGCGACCCGGCGCGCTGATGCGCTTCCTGACGCGCATGCACCCCGACTGGAACATCAGCCTGTTCCACTACCGCAACCAGGGCGCCGACTACGGCCGCATCCTGGTCGGCCTGCAGGTGCCGCGCGGCGAGCGTGCGGCGCTGAAGGAGTTTCTCGCGACGCTCGACTACCCCTGTGTCGAGGAGACCGACAACCCGGTCTACCGGCTGTTCCTGCGCTGAGGCCGCGCGGCCACAATCGTTCGCCCCGCCTTCGCCGCCCCGCCGATGCCGCCCGTCCAGCGCTCCCTGATCGCGCCGACCGCCCACCCGCGGCTCGAGGACGCGCTGCGCCAGAAGCTGCAGCGCCGCGGCGAGACGGCCGGCAGCCTCGGCGAGCTCGAGCCGCTGGCGGTGCGGCTGGGCCTGATCCAGAACACCCTGAAGCCGCGGCTCAAGCAGCCGCAGCTGCTGGTCTTCGCCGGCGACCACGGCCTGGTCGTCGAGGGCTTCGCGCCGCGCGGCGCGACCACGCTGGTGCAGGTCCAGCACCTGCTGGCCGGCCGGCTGCCGTTGGCGGTGTTCGCCTTCATCCACGGCCTGACGCTCAACGTGGTCGACGCCGGCCTGGCCGACCACATCGGCCCGTGCCCCGGCCTGCTGCAGCGCAAGATCGGCTTCGGCACCCGCAACGCGCGCGTCGCCGCGGCGATGACGGTCGACCAGGCCCATGCGGCGGTGCGCGCCGGCATGGAGATCGCCGACGCGCTGCCGGGCAACGTGCTGGCCTGCGCCGGCCTGGGCATCGGCTCGCACGAGAGCGCTGCGCTGGTGCTCGGGCGGCTGGGCGACCTGCCGGTCGAGGCGCTGCTGCACACCGGCAGTGCGCCGGCCGCGCCGCTGACGCTGGCGGTGCTCGACGCGGTGCGCTCGCGCCACGAGCAGGTCGCCGACCCGGTCGAGGTGATCGCGGCCTTCGGCGGCTACGAGATGGCGATGATGGTCGGTGCGATGCTGGTCTCGGCCAGCAAGCGCCACCTGATCGTGGTCGACGGCCTGCCGGCCTGCGCGGCGCTGCTGGTGGCCTCGCGGATCGCCGCCGCGGTGACCGACTACGTGGTGTTCGCGCGCAGCCACGGCGCGCCAGGGCTGGACGAGGCGCTCGGCCTGTTCAACGCCACCGCGCTGCTGGAGCTGGGCCTGGAGAGCACCGACGGCACCGGCGCCGCGCTCGCCTGGCCGCTGCTGCACAGCGCCGCGGCGCTGCTGACCGAGGTCGCCGAGGGCGACGACCCGGGCCCGAGCCAGCTCGGCACGACGCTCTGAGGCGCCGACGGGTTCAGCGCTGCCGGCGGCCGGCGTCGACCGGCGTTTCGACCGGGTCGCCGTGGTCGTCGGTCGCGGCCGCGCCGTCGTCGACCGGCTCGTCGGCCGGCAGGCCGGTCGGCGGTGGCGGCGGCACGAACGTGGCGGGCGGGACGACGAAGCCCGGCGGCACGCCCGCGTCTGCAGACGGCGCGACACCGGCCTGCAGCCGGCCGGTGGCCGGCGGCGGCAGCGGCGGCAGCTCGAGCTGGAAGCTCGGCGCGCCGCCGGTCGGCCCGAAGCTGGCACCGCGCTGCGTCACCGCGAGCAGCACCAGCTCGCCGTCCACCGGCGCGCCGACGCGGTAGGGCCGCGGCGGCTTGCCGTCGATACCGACGAGCGCCACGCCCTGCGTGCTCGGCTTGTCGCCCGGGCGCGGCGCCATCACGCCGAGCAGCTGGAAGCGGGCGGCGAGCGCCGGCGGCGGCGCGGCGGCGGCCTCGGGCGTGGGCGCGTCGGCGGGCAGGGCGAACAGCCGACCGAGGTCGCCGCGCAGCGTGCCGGCGGCGACCGGCTGCACCGTCGCCGGCAGCGCCGACGGTGTGCTGCCCAGGCGCAAACCCCAGTAAGCGGCACTGGCCGCCACGGCGGCCCAGACGAGGAAGGCGACGAGTCGTACCGACATGACCGACGATTATGATGGCCCCGCCCTCGACATCCGATGACGGTC
>CAYUAX010000296.1:0-4528 GCA_964442845.1 uncultured Bifidobacteriaceae bacterium
TTGAAGCGCCAGAAGTCGATCAGCTCGCAGGCGGCGTCGATCTCGGCCTGGAAGATCGTCTTGGCCTGCCCGAGCATGGTGGCGGCGTTCAAGGTGTCGCGCCACGACGTGGTGAGCAGGTCGGCGGCCTTCAGGAACACCGCGGCGCGGTCCTCCCAGGCCCAGCTCGCCCACTCGGCGCGCGCGGCCTTGGCGGCGGCGATCGCCGCCGTCACGTCCTCGGCGCGGGCGTGATGGAAGTCGGCCAGGACGTGGCGGTGGTCGTGCGGCATCACCGCCTGCCCGAGTTCGCCGGTGCGGATCTCCTTGCCGCCGATCACCAGCGGGATCTCGACCCGCTCGCCGGCCATCGCCGCCAGCCGCGCCTTGATCGACGCCCGCTCGGGCGTGCCCGGGGCGTAGCTGCGGATCGGTTCGTTGACGGGCGGAACGACTGTGCGAATCCCTGAGAAATCAGCGGCCATCTGCGGAGCACCTCGCGGGTCGAATCGACCCTAAGATTGTAGTCCCGAGATGTCGACTGCAGGAGGCGGGCTCGAGGCCCGGAGGCTCGCCAAGCGCTTCGGCGCGGTCGACGCGGTCCACGACGTCTCGTTCGCCGTCGCCCCCGGCGAGGTCGTCGGCCTGCTCGGACCGAACGGGGCCGGCAAGACCACGACCCTGCGGATGCTCGCCGGCATCCTCTCGCCCGACCGCGGCGACGTGAGGGTGGACGGCCTCGACATGCATGCGACGCCGATCGCGGCCAAAAGGCGTCTCGGCTTCCTGTCGGGCGACACGCAGCTCTACCAGCGCCTCACGCCCCGCGAGGTGCTCACCTATTTCGGCCGGCTCTACGACCTGCCGGCGGCGACCATCGAGGCGCGCAGCGCCACGCTCGTCGCCGACCTCGACATGGCCGCCTTCGCCGATCGGCCGTGCGGCACGCTGTCGTCGGGCCAGAAGCAGCGCGCCAACCTGGCCCGAGCGTTCCTGCACGACCCGCCGCTGCTCATCCTCGACGAGCCGACCAACGCCCTCGACGTGGTGAGCGGCCAGTTCATCGTGCGGGCGATCCGCCAGGCCCGCGACGCCGGCCGCGCCGTGCTGTTCTCGACGCACATCATGGGCGAGGCCGAGTACCTCTGCGACCGGATCGTGCTCATCCACCAGGGCCGCGTCGTCGACGCCGGGCCGCTGCCCGACCTGCTGGCCCGGTCGGGGCGGACCAACCTGACCGACGCCTTCCTGCACTACGCCGGCGCGACGCCCGCCTGATCCAGCCGCATGCGTCTCTCGATCATCTGGACGATTCTGGTCAAGGAACTGCGCGAGACGCTGCGCGATCGCCGCACGCTGCTGCTCACCGTCGGCCTGCCGGTGCTGCTCTACCCGCTGGCCATCCTCGCCTTCACCCGCATCGCCGAATCGGGTGAGGACGCCATCGACGCCGTCCGGTCGCCGGTCGCGGTGTGGGGCACGCTGCCGGCGCCGGTCGAGCGCGTGCTCGGCGCCGCCGGCGACCTGACCCTCCAGCCGTGGGCGGGAGCGCCGGCCGAGGTGCGCGACGGACTCACCAGCGGGCGCCTCACCCGCCTCGACGCCCTCGACGACGACGCCACTCCGGGGCCCCGCCGCCGGCCCTCGGGCGGCCGTCCGAATCGCGAGATCGAGGCCGAGAACCCGGTGCTGGCGGCCGCCCGGGAGGCCGTGGCGACCCGCGCCGCCGAAGCGGTGATCGTGGCCTGGGCCGACGCCGTGCCGGCGGTGGAGCGCGGCGCCGCGGCGACGGTCACCATCTACTACGACTCGGTGCGTCGCGAGTCGGTGGTGGCCCAGGGGCGCGTAGCCGAAGCGTTGTCCGACGCCCGTGATGCCATGGTCGCCGACCGCGAACGGACGCGCGACCTGCCCGGCGGGTTCGCCCAGGCCCTCGCGCTCGAGCGCCGCAACACCGCCCGCGCCGAACGCCGCTCCGGGCAGCTGCTCGGATCGTTGCTGCCCTACATCCTGCTGACCCTGTCGGTGCTCGGCGGGATGTATGCCGCCGTGGATCTGACCGCCGGCGAGAAGGAACGCGGCACCATGCAGACGCTGCTGGTGGCGCCGATTCGCCCGGCGGAGATCGTCGTCGCCAAGTTCCTGGCGGTCTGGCTGCTATCGATGCTGTCGCTGATCGCCAACCTGGCCAGTCTGTCGCTCACGGTGTCCCGGCTGCTGCCCGCCGACGCCCCCGGCATCGGCGCCGCCAACCTGCTGCTGGCGCTGGTCGTGCTGGTGCCGGTGACGCTCACCACCTCCGCGCTCTTCCTGACGCTGGCGTCGTTCGCGCGCGACTTCCGCGATGGCCAGACGCTGCTGACGCCGATGTACATGGCGGTGGTGCTGCCGGCGGCGGTCGTCGCCATGCCGACCATCACGCTCAACGCCTGGACGGCGTTCGTGCCGGTGGTCAACGTCACGCTGCTCATCAAGGCGCTGTTCCTGCGCGAGGCCACCGCCGACCTCGTCTTCCTCACCCTGGTCTCGGCCTCGGCCTACGCCGCGGTGGCCATCGCTGCCGCCGTGCACGTGTTCCACCGCGAGACCGTGCTGGTCGGCGAGCGATCGTCGATCCGCACCGTGTTCGAAGGCGGCGCCGGGCAGACCACGCCGACGCCCGGCTTCGCCCTGGCTGTGTTCGCGGTCGTGCTGGTGGTCGCCTTCTACGCCAGCTTGGCGATGCAGGGCTGGCCGCTGCACCGCGCGCTGCTGCTCCTGCAGTACGGCGGGTTCCTGCTGCCGACGCTGACCATCGTCTGGCTCTTCCGCTTCGATGCCCGGCAGACCCTGGCGCTGCGGCCGCCGCCGATCGCGGCCGTGGCCGCGGCGCTGGTCCTCGGCGCCACCGCGTGGCTGTTCGCCGGCGGGCTGGTGGGGCGGCTGCTGCCGCCGCCCGAGTCGCTCACGCGGGCCATGCAGCGCCTCATCCAGCTCGGCGACGAGCCGATGCCGCTGTGGATCGTGTGGGCCGTCATCGCCGTCACCCCCGCGCTCTGCGAGGAGCTGTTCTTCCGCGGCCTCCTCTTCTCGGGCATGCGCCGGCTCGGGGCGTGGCCAGCGGTGCTGATCTCGGCGCTGCTCTTCGGCCTGGCGCACGCCTCGATCTACCGGCTGCTGCCGACGGTGGTCCTCGGCGTGGTGCTGGGCGTGGTGCGCTGGCGCTCGGGCTCGGTCGTCCCCGGCATCGTCATGCATGCCGTGAACAACGGCTTGATCGGCACGCTGGCGCAGCGGCCCGACCTGGTGGCGCGGCTCGGCATGGACATGACCAGCGGCGCGCTGCCGTGGACGCCGGTGGCGATCGGGACGATCGTGGCCGCGGCGACGCTGGCCGCGCTGTGGACGACTACGACGCCGCCGCCGGAGCGGTCGGCTCCAACTCGACCTTGATACTTCGCCACTTG
Source organism: uncultured Bifidobacteriaceae bacterium (assembly GCA_964442845.1). Taxonomy (GTDB): domain Bacteria; phylum Acidobacteriota; class Vicinamibacteria; order Vicinamibacterales; family UBA2999; genus CAWAYR01. The sequence continues at coordinate 3,426 of CAYUAX010000296.1, forward strand.
CCCTGACGGAAGCGCAGGAACGACAGCGCGCAGCGGGTGAAGTGGCCGAGCAGGATCGCCAGCCAGATGTCGCCCGGCTGCAGCTGCCGCATGCTCTGCAGCACCGTGCACAGCCCGATCGGGATCGCCACCTGCGAGATGAGCGTGATGACCAGCGGGCTCTTGGTGTCGCCGGTGCCCTGCAGGCCGCCGGTGAACGTGAGCGCGGCGCTGATGAAGAAGCCCGACAGCGCCAGGTAGCGCAGCAGCTGGCGGCCGATGGCCGAGACGTGGCCGTCGCCGGCGCCGAAGATCCCGAGCAACTGATTGGGGATGACCAGGAACAGCAGGCCGACGAAGGCGGCCACCAGCAGGCCGATGCGGGCGGCGGCGTAGACGCCCTGCTGCGCCCGCTCGGGCTTGCCGGCGCCGAGGTTCTGACCGGCGATGGTGGCGGCGGCGCCCATCAGGCCGACCGACGTCCAGGTGATCATCGAGAACAGCTCGGTGTAGCCGATGGTGTAGGCGGCCTGGGCGGCGGCGCTGAACTCGAGCCCGCCGATGAAGCGCAGCAGCAGGACGCCGGCGATGTTCATGGCGATGCCCTGCACGCCGGTGGGAAGCCCGAACCTGAACAGCGAGCGAATCACCGTCCAGTCGGGCCGCGTACACAGCTCGCGCGTGAAGCGGATCACCAGCTTGCCGCCGAACAGCAGCCACAGCGCGTAGCCGCTGACGGTGGCGGCGGCGATGGCCGTGCCCATCGCCGATCCGGCGGTGCCGAACTTCGGGATCAGCAGCAGGTTCAGCACCAGGTTCAGCACCGTCATCGTCACGCCCAGACGCATCGGCGTCTTGGCGTCACCGGCGGCGCGCAGCGCCGCCGACAGCATGAAGAACAGCAGCATGCCGATGCTGAAGACGAAGTTGATGCGCAGGAACGGCAGCGCCTGCGCCCGCACCTCGGGCGCCGCGTTCACGAGCGTGAGCAGGAACGGCGTGGCGAAGTAGCCGATCGGCGCCAGGATGCAGAACATCCCGACGGCGGTGATGAACGCCTGGTAGACGACCGTGTTGACCTTCTGGTGATCACCGGCGCCGGCAAAGCGGGCGACGAGCACGGC
>CAYUAX010000297.1:0-4497 GCA_964442845.1 uncultured Bifidobacteriaceae bacterium
ACTGCAGCCGGTCGTACTCGATGGTGTCGGGCAGCATCGACACGCCGAGCAGGATGAGTCCGCCGCTGCCGATGCCGAGGATCACCGCGCGGCCATAGACGAGGGCGAGGTCAGTCGTCGTCACCGCCGGTCCCGCGCCGAGCCAGGTGAGGCTCGCCAGCGCGTACAGCGTCACGGCGAGCAGGTAGGCAGCCTTCTTGCCCAGCCGCCGGCCCAGGTACCACCACAGCGGCACGGCCGCCGTGGAGGCCAGCGTCATCGTCAGGAAGAAGAACGCGACCTTGAGGCCGTCAATGTCGAGCACGTAGCGGGTGAGGTACAGCGCCGTGGTGATGACGGCGGCGACGCCAACGAGCTGCAGCAGCTTGGCGAGCGCCAGCGTGATGAACGGCCCGTTGGCGGCGGCGATCCGCAGCTGGTCCCGCAGCCCCGGCGGGTTGGCGTCCGGGGCGAACCACGGCGCCCGGCGCGTGCCGGCGAAGCACCACAACGAGGCCGCGACGATGACCGCCCCGAGGGCCAGCGCCATGGTCGCGAACGTGGCACGGGTGCCGACGCCCTCGGGCGTGGCGATGGCCGGCGCGATGGCGGTGCCAACCAGCGTGCCGAGCAGCACGAAGACCACTCGCCAGGCCATGATGCTGGTGCGCTCGTCGTAGCTGCGCGTGGCCTCGGCGGCCACGGCCAGGTAGGGCACCGTGAAGGTCGCGTAGCCCAGCGACAGCACGGTCATGCAGACCAGCAGCCAGCCGGCGGTGACGAGCTCCGGGCCACCGGCCGGTACCGTGAAGACCAGCACGAAGGCGATGGCCATCGCGAGCCCGCCGCCGAGGAGGTACGGCCGGCGTCGGCCGATGCGGGTGCGGGTGCGGTCACTCAGCATGCCGATGAACGGGTTGCTGACGACATCGACCACCTTCGACACGAACAGCAGTGCGCCGCCGACGGCCGGGGATATCCCCAGCAGGTTGGTCATGAAGAACAGCAGCAGGATCGACGTGCTGTTGAGTACCGTCGCGGTGCCCAGCGACCCGACGCCGAAGGCGAAGCGGAGGCCCAGGGGCAGACCAACGGGCAGCACGCCACGGGCGGTGCCGGGGGCGGCGGCCACCGGCTAGCGGGCCGCCGAGATGATGTACCAGCTGCCGAGCTTGAGCGCGCCGCCCGGCCCACCGGCGGTTTCGAAACCACGTTTGCCGGGAATGAAGCCCGGCACCTGCCAGTGGTAGCCCGCGGCCGCATCGCGGAAGCCCACTTCCGTGGCGATGGCCGCCATGTCGAGCCGTGCCGAGCCAGCGACGAACGGCTCGTTGTTGACGGTGCACTCCCAGTCGACGCGCACCTGCTCCCAGAGGCCGAGCTCGGCGTAACGCGCCGGGATCTCCAGGTGCGCCATGACGCCGCCCGGCCGCAGCAGCCGCAGGCACTCGGCGAAGATCCGCCGGGTCGCCGGCCGGCTGGTCTCGTGCAGGACGGCGCTCGACACGATGAGGTCGAAATGCCCGTCGGGGAAGTCCGTCTGCTCGGCGTTCTGCTGCGAGTAGTGCACGGCCTTGCCGAGGTAGGCCGAACGCGCGTGGGCATAGCGGAGCAGCGGCGCCCCCACGTCGATCCCGTGCACCTCGGCGTCCGGCCATTTCTCGCAGTAGGTCAGCGTGCTCTGGCCCACGCAGCAGCCGAGGTCGAGGATGCGCCGGGGAGTGCCGAGCCCGGGGAACCGCGTCTCGACGTGGTCGATCAGCGTCCAGCCGCGGGCGTCGTTCATGGCGCCGCCGTTGCGGCCGACGTGGTACAGCGAGGCCGCCCCGTCGAACAGCGCGCCGGCGCGCAGGTCGTCCTGACCCGACTCCGTGTAGTAGCTGCCGGGCATGCGGTGGTTGTCGAAGGCCGCCAGGTACGACGGAACGACCAGGTCCGGGTCGAGCCGCAGGCTGCCGAGGGTGGGCCGCTCCCGGTACCGCGCCTCGAGCTCGCCGAGCTGGCGTTCGACGCAGTCGGACACGTTGTCCCACATGAGTTCCTGCTGGTGGCGCATGGCCGACTGCCAGAACTGGTGGAACGGCTCGGCCTCGAGCAGTGGCCGCACGTCGCGGCCGGAGCTGGCGTCGCGCCCGTGGCTGGCCCGGAACGCCGGTGCCGCGACCCGGTCGACGAGCTCCCGGTCGAGCGGGTCGAGGTCCGACTGGATCAGCGACTTGAAGCTCAGCAGGAAGCGGTTCCGCGCGTACTCGTCGTGGTTGGTCGCGGGCATCATCGGGTGGGCGGGCTGGCCGGTCATCGCGGGGTCCTCGGTGGGGGCGGCGGCGGGCGGGAGTGTGTCGGGCGCGTCAGATCTCGCGCCCGGCGAGCTCGCGCGCCGTGGTCTCGTACTGGGACTGGGCGCGGCTGACGGCCGCTTCCTGCAGCTGCATCACGGGCCGCAACGCCCGGCGGATGGTCTGCCGGCGACGTTCCTCGCGGGCCTGTTCGGTGGCCTCGTCGGGCGTGAAGGCATCGACGGCCGCCGGCGTCACGGCGATGCCGGCCGCGCCGAGCTGCTCGTAGGTATCGAGCCGGTCGCGTAGCACGCAGACCTCCTCGAGCAGTACCACCAGCATGCCGTGCATGGCCTCCAGCGCGGGGTGGTCGAAGAACGTCGGCTGGGCGCCCTTGGCGATGCGCGGCGTCGTGCGGCTCGCGCCGGCGGGCTTGGCGGTGGTCATGGCGGTGGCCTCCCGGCGGTTGATCAGGTGGCGAGGGTAAAGCCCGCGCGGCTCACCGGCAGTGCCCGGAGCCGGCGGCCGGTGGCAGCGAAGAGGGCGTTGGCCAGCGCCGGCGCGGCAATGGCGGTGGCGATCTCGCCGACGCCGCCCACCGGGCCGTCGCTCGCGACGATGCTGGCCCGCACCGGTGGCGCCTGGTCGAGCCGCAGCACCGGCTGGGTGTCGAAGTTGCCCTGCACGACGCGGCCGTCGCGCACCGTGATCTCGCCCCACAGCGCCGCGTCGAGCCCGTACAGGAACGCACCCTGCAGCTGGCTTTCGACGATGGCCGGGTTGATGACCGTGCCGCAGTGGACGACGCAGGCGATGTCGTTGATCCGCAGGCGATTGCCGCGCTCGACGGTGAGGTCGAGGGCCGCCGCGCAGACGCAGTTCCAGCCGTCGGCCATGGCAAGGCCGGCGCCGCTGCGCCGCCCGCGCCGGCGGCCGAAGTCGAACTGCCGCTCGAGCTCGTCGAGCACGGCGGCGCCCCTGGCGTTGCCGGCGGTGAGCCGCCGGCGCATTGCCAGCGGTGTCTGCCGCGTGGCCTCCGCCACCTCGTCGACGAAGCTCTCGGCGAAGAAGCCGTGCTGGCTCAGCATCGTCGAGCGCCAGATGCCGAGCGGCACGCGGTAGTTGCGGCGGTTGTAGGTGAGCTTGAGGTTCGGCACGCGGTAGGCGTCGCCGCTGCTCGCCATGGTGTGGATGACCGGGTCGAGGTTCGGCGGCATGCCGAAGGCCTCGATCAGCGAGGGACCTGCGACGTTCACCTCGAAGGCCGTCACGCCACCGTCGGCGGCGACGGCGGCGCGGTAGCGGCTGGCCATCGGCGGCCGGTAGGAGTCGTGGCGGATGTCTTCCTCGCGGGACCAGATCAGCTTGACGGGGCCACCGGTAGCCCGGGCGATGAGCGCCGCCTGCACGGCGAAGTCGGTGCCGGTGCGCCGGCCGAAGCCGCCACCGAGCATCGTCGTGTGGACTGTCACTGTTTCCGGTGGCACGGCGAGCGCCCGGGCCACGGCGTTGGCCGTGTCGGTCTCGGCCTGGGTGGGCACGAACACCTCGACGCGCCCGGCGTCGATCCGCACCGTGGCGTTCATCGGCTCCATGCAGAGGTGCGCGAGGAACGGCGCCTCGTAGGTGGCCTCGACCACCTTCGCGGCGGCGGCGAAGGCCGCCGTGGTGTCGCCGGTGACCTTGCCCGGGGCACCGGTCCCGGCGGCCGCGGCCCGAAGGTCGGCCTGGATCGCGTCGCTGTCGTCCCGCGACGCGTCGGCGAGGTCCCACTCCGGGGCCAGCGCCTTCAGGCCCTGCAGCGCGTGCCAGTAGCTGCGGCCGACCACGGCCACGGCATCGGCCAGCGGCACAACCCCGGTGACGCCCGCCACGGCCAGCGCCGGCGCCGGATCGACCTTCGCCAGCCGGCCGCCGAAGGCAGGGCAGGCCATGACGGTGGCCGTCTGCAGGCCCTCGAGTTCGACATCGACACCGTAGGTGGCGCGGCCGAGCACCTTGTCGGGCACGTCCTTGCGCGGCAGCGGCTTGCCGATGAGGCGCCAGTCCTGCGGGGTCTTCAGCGCCGGCGCGGCCGGTACCGGCCGCGCGGCGGCGTCGGCGGCCAGCTCCGCGTAGCGCGCCGAGCGGCCCGAGGCCGCGTGCGTCACGCGGCCATCGGCCGCGACGCAGTCGGCGGCTGGCACGCCAAAGCGCGCCGCGGCGGCCGCCACCAGCATCTCGCGGGCGGCGGCGCCCGACC
>CAYUAX010000298.1:0-3344 GCA_964442845.1 uncultured Bifidobacteriaceae bacterium
CGCTGCTTCTTCATCGACGGCAGCGGCGAGTTCATCGCCGGCGACTTCATCACGGCGCTGCTCGCCGAGGCGGCGCTGATGAAGCAGCCGGGCGCGACCATCGTCTACGACGTGCGCGCCAGCTACGCCGTGAAGGACACCGTGGCCCGCTACGGCGGCCGGGCGCTGATGAACCGCGTCGGCCACGCCTTCATCAAGCGCCGCATGCGCGAAGAAGACGGCCTCTTCGGCGGCGAGGTGACCGGCCATTACTACTTCAAGGACAACTTCTACGCCGACAACGGCTTCATCCCGGCGTTGCTCATCCTCGAGCTGATGTCGCGCAAGGGGCAGTCGCTGCGCGACCTGCTGGCGCCGCTGCGCGAGCGCTACTTCATCTCGGGCGAGATCAACACCAAGGTAGCCAGCATGGCGGTCGTGCCCGAGAAGCTCGACCGTCTGGCTCGCGAATACGCCCACGGACACGTCTACCGCCTCGACGGCATCTCAGTAGAGTTCGACGACTGGCACTTCAACGTCCGCGCGTCGAACACCGAGCCGCTGCTGCGCCTCAACCTCGAAGGCACCACGCCCGAGATCATGGAGCGGCGGAGGGATGAGGTGTTGGAGATCATCAGATCGTAGCTATCTGGTGATGTGGTGATCGGTTGATCGGTTGATCGATCTGGCGATCGGCGGATCTGTCGGACCTGTCGGTCGATCGATAGATCATCAGATCACCACATCAACCGATCAAGAGATGCCCACATCTCGCATCACCTTCCCCGTCACCGGGATGACCTGCGCGGCGTGCCAGAGCGCCGTGGAGCGGGCGCTGACGCAGACCGCCGGCGTGACCGCGGCCAGCGTCAACCTGATGCTGCACGCGGCGACGGTCACCTACGATCCGGCGCAGGTGGACGTGCCGCGGCTGCTCGACGCCGTGCGCGACGTCGGCTACGAGGCGTCGGCGCCGGCGGCCGACGACCTGCTCGGCGCCCCGGCAGCCCGAGCGGCGGTCGCCGGCCCGGCCGACCTGGGGCCGCTATGGCGCAAGGCCGCGGTCAGCCTGGTCGCCGGCCTCTTCGCCATGGTCCTCGGCATGCCGCTGATGGCGCCGGCCGACCACGCCGGCCATCTCACCTCGGCCGATCCGTTCATGCGGTGGGTCGCCGACGCGCTCGGTCCGCCGCTCCAGCGGCTGGCGCCGGCTCTCTATCAACTGCCTCCCGCGGTCATCGCCTGGACCTTGCTGGTGCTGACCGCCGCCGTGCTCGCGTGGGCCGGCCGCGACTTCTACGTCCGGGCCTGGCGCAACCTGCGCCACCGCACCGCCGACATGAACACGCTGGTCGCCGTCGGCACCGGCGCGGCGTTCCTCTACTCCGCGGCTACTACCCTGGCGCCAGACGTGTTCGAGCGCGCCGGCGTCGCGCCCGACGTCTACTTCGAGGCGGCGCTGTTCATCGTGGCGCTGGTGCTGGTCGGCCGCGCCCTGGAAGCCCGGGCGAAGCACGCGGCGACGCAGGCCGTGGCCCGTCTCGTCGCCCTGCAGCCATCGACGGCCACGGTGCGCCGCGCCGACGGCGGCGAAGAGGACCGGCCGGTGGCCGACCTGCGGTCCGGCGATGTCGTCGTGGTCCGTCCCGGCGACCGGCTGCCGGTGGACGGCGTGGTCGTCGAGGGCCGGTCGGCCGTCGACGAGGCGATGCTCACCGGCGAGCCGCTGCCGGTGACCAAGGCCCCGGACGCGCGCGTCGTCGGCGGCACGGTGAACGGCACCGGTACGCTGCTGGTGCGCACCACGGCCGTCGGCGCCTCGAGCGTGCTGGCGCAGATCGTCCGCCTGATGCAGGACGCGCAAGCCACCCGGGCGCCCATCCAGCACCTCGCCGACCGTGTGGCGGCGGTGTTCGTGCCGACGGTCATCGGCATCGCGGTGCTCACCGTGGCGGCGTGGACGGCCTTCGGCGGCGAGTCCGGCCTGGTCCGGGCATTCGCCAATGGCGTCGCGGTGTTGATCATCGCCTGCCCCTGCGCGATGGGCCTGGCGGTGCCCACGGCAGTCATGGTGGCGACCGGCCGCGGCGCCGAGGCGGGCGTGCTGTTGAAGGGCGGCGAGGCCCTGCAGCGGGCCGCCGAGGTGACGGCCGTCGTGTTCGACAAGACCGGCACGCTGACGGTGGGCCGCCCCGTGGTCACGGCAGTCCTTCCGGCGCCCGGCGTGGACGAGGCATCGGTGCTGGCGTGGGCGGCGGCCGTCGAGCGCCATTCCGAGCATCCGCTGGCCGCGGCGATCGTCGGCGCGGCGGGCGATCGTCGGATCCCGGTCGCCACGCCAGAGGCCTTCGTCGCCGAGCCCGGCCTCGGCGCCGAGGCCCGCGTCGCGGGGGGCCTCGTTCGGGTCGGCCGGCCGGAATACGCCGCGCCGGGCTGGGCGGTGCCGCCGGGCGTCACCGGCACCCTGGTGGCCGTCGCCCGCGACGGCCGCTTCGTCGGCGCCCTGGTGCTCGACGACGCCCTGCGCGAAGAATCGGCGGCCGCGGTCGGAGACGTCCAGGCTCTGGGCCTCACCGCGGTCCTGCTGACCGGCGACCAGCCGGCCGCGGCCCGCCGCGTGGCCGACGCGCTGGGCATCCGCGACGTCGTCGCCGGGGTGCTGCCGGCCGGCAAGCGCGACGAGATCGAGCGGTTGCGCCGGACCGGGCAGGTGGTGGCCATGGTCGGCGACGGCATCAACGACGCGCCGGCCCTGGCCCAGGCCGACATCGGCGTGGCGCTGGCGTCGGGCACCGACGTCGCGGTCGAGGCCGCCGACATCGCCCTGCTGCGCAGCGACGTGCGCGGCGTGCCGCGGGCACTGCGGCTGGCCCGCGCCACCATGCGGACGATGCGCCAGAACCTGTTCTGGGCGTTCGTCTACAACGTCGTCGGCATTCCGATCGCCGCCGGGGCCCTCTACCCTGCCTTCGGCCTGCTCCTGAGCCCGGTGCTGGCCAGCGCGGCGATGGCGGTGAGCTCGGTCAGCGTGGTCGGCAACAGCCTGCGCCTGCGCCGCCTCCCCCTGCCCTGACGTCATCGCGTCGCCGATGACGCTGATCGGGTAGGATGCCGGCGAATCCGGCATCCCGGAGGTGCCCCCCATGACCCGAGTCGGCCCGGCCATCCTCGCCGTCAGTCTCCTTGCCGCATCCGTCCGCCCGGCCGCCGCGCAGGCGCCGGCGGCCACCGCCCCGCCCGTCCTCGACCTCGCCGCCCAGGCCGAGTTCCTGCGCACCGCCAAGGTCGTGCGCAGCCGCACGATCAGCCGCGGCGTCACCGCGCCGCAGCGGCTCACCCTCACCAACGGCACGGTCACCCACGAC
>CAYUAX010000298.1:3354-4420 GCA_964442845.1 uncultured Bifidobacteriaceae bacterium
CCATCTACGAGCGGCGCAGCCAGGCCGACTTCGGTCCCAAGGGCGTCGAGTTCAACTTCGCCGACTCCCACCACTTCAACCTGGCCGCCTACGAGCTGGCCGGGATGCTCGACCTCGGCGGCATGATGCCGATGACCGTGCATCGCACCTGGAACGGCAAGGAAGGCACGATCACCTGGTGGATCGACGACGCGTTCGACGAATCCACGCGGATGAAGGAGAAGCGTCAGCCGCCGAACCCGTCGGCGTGGAACCAGCAGATGTACAAGATGCGGGTGTTCGCCGCGCTGGTCGGCGACACCGACCGCAACCTCGGCAACGTGCTGATCACCAACGACTGGAAGCTGTGGATGATCGACTTCACGCGCGCCTTCCGGTTGTGGAAGGAGATCAAGTACCCCGCCGACCTGCACCAGATCGATCGCACGCTGCTGCAGCGGTTGCGCGAGCTCGACGCCGAGGCGGTCAAGACGGCGACCGCGCATTGCCTCACCAGCTTCGAGCAGGAGGCGCTGATGGCGCGCCGCGATCTGCTGGTGGCGCACTTCGACTCCCTCATCAAGACCAAGGGCGGGCCGGCGGTGCTCTACGGCCTGGAGCCCAAGCCGCGGACCCGGTAGCGACGCGGCCCGGGTGGTAGAATGGCGGCACTGGGCGGGAGTAACTCAGTGGTAGAGTCACAGCTTCCCAAACTAGACGTGACCACTGTGCCCGCGGAATTTCGGCGTAATTCGTGGACCGCGCTCCGGATGATGGGGCTCGATTCCGGGTCGTAATACCAGCGCTTGTGCACATCGTTCGCACACGCGGACGGGCGTGCCCACTGAACACTGCAACGGGTCGGCCGGGAATTCCCCGAGCCGGCCCGTTGTCCTGTACGCCGGTGGTCGGTCGTCGACTGCGAGTGCTCTAGCGTGGCGACGGGGACCGCAGGAACCGCGGGAGCGGCTGGGGTCTGAAGGCGGAGTCGAGCTTCGCCGACCAGGGCCTGGATGTGATCGTGGTCTGCTTGTCGACCTGAATGAGTTCCCAGAGCCGCCATGCCGAGCAGCCGGCGCCGATGCTG
>CAYUAX010000299.1:0-4374 GCA_964442845.1 uncultured Bifidobacteriaceae bacterium
GCTCGGCCCAGTCGGCGGTCATGAAGTCGCTGGTCTGCACCGCGCGCAGCGCGACGACGTAGTCGTAGGTGCGGCCATCGCCCATCACGCCGACGCTCTTCACCGGCAGGAACACCGCGAAGGCCTGACTGGTGAGATCGTACCAGCTCTTGCCCGTCGCCTCGTCGCGCCAGCGGCGCAGCTCCTCGATGAAGATGGCGTCGGCCCGGCGCAGCAGGTCGGCGTACTCGCGGCGCACCTCGCCGAGGATGCGCACGCCGAGGCCGGGGCCGGGGAACGGATGGCGCTGGACGATGTCGGCCGGCAGTCCGAGCGCCAGGCCGAGCTCGCGCACCTCGTCCTTGAACAGGTCGCGCAGCGGCTCGAGCAGCTTCAAGCCGAGCTCGGCCGGCAGGCCGCCGACGTTGTGGTGGCTCTTGATGCTGACGGCCTTCTTCGTCGTGGCGCCGCCCGACTCGATGACGTCGGGATAGATCGTGCCCTGTGCCAGGAACGTCGCACCCTTGTGGCCCTGGCCGCCGGCCTTCAGCTTCTGTGCCTCGGCCTTGAACACCTCGACGAACTCGCGGCCGATGATCTTGCGCTTCTGCTCGGGATCGGCCACGCCGGCGAGCTGGCCGAGGAACTGCGCGCTGGCGTCGACGTGGACGACGCGGGCGTGCAGCCGCCCGGCGAACATCTCCATCACCAGGCGCGCTTCGTCCTGACGCAGCAGCCCGTGATCGACGAAGACGCAGGTGAGCTGGTCGCCGATGGCGTGATGGATCAGCGCCGCCGCGACGCTCGAGTCGACGCCGCCCGACAGGCCGAGGATGACCTCCTCGTCACCGACCTGCTCGCGGATCCGCGCCACCGCCTCGGCGATGTGATCGCCCATCACCCAGTCGGGACGGGCGCCGCAGATGCCGAGCACGAAGCGCCGGAGAATCGCCGCGCCCTGTGTGGTGTGGGTCACCTCCGGATGGAACTGCACACCGTAGAAGCCGCGCGCCTCGTCGGCCATCCCGGCGATCGGGCAGCTCGGGGTCGAGGCCATCAGCGCGAACCCGGGCGGCAGGGCCGTCACCTTGTCGCCGTGGCTCATCCACACCGTCAACATGCCGTGGCCGGCGTCGGTCCGGAAATCGTCGATGCCGTCGAGCAGACGGGTGTGGCCGTGGGCCCGCACCTCGGCGTAGCCGAACTCACGGTGGCTGCTGGCCTCGACTTCCCCGCCCTGCTGCACGGCCATCGTGAACATGCCGTAGCAGATGCCGAGCACCGGCACGCCGAGCTGCCAGATCGCCGCCGGCGCCCGCAGGTCGTGGGCTTCGTAGGTGCTGGCGTGGCTGCCCGACAGGATGACGCCCTTCAGGCGATGATCGCGGGCGTAGGCGCGCACCCAGTCGTCAGCGACGTCGCACGGGTGGACCTCGCTGTAGACGTGCGCTTCGCGCACCCGCCGCGCGATCAACTGGGTGACCTGGGAGCCGAAATCGAGGACGAGAATCGTGTCGTGGGTCACAGCGGGTGCCGGTCCGAGCGTGGGGACGTCCCCGTGGGGCGGAGGACGCCGCTATTATAACGGGGTGCGTCGCTCGCTGACCGCAAGATGTGGTGGTGTCGCCGCCGCGGCGTGCCTGGTCGCCTCGCTGGCGGCGGCGCAGCCCCCGGCCGCGCCGGCGAGCGGATTCGAGCTTCTCGCCGGCGGCACGCTGGTCCTGCGCTGGATCACCGCCGAGGGGCAGGTGCTGAGCGCGCCGCCGATCGTCGATGCCGCCACCGCCTACGTCCCGTTGCAGGGCGGCCGCGTCGCGGCGCTCGATCTCGACAGCGGCCGGACCCGCTGGAACGTCGAGGCCGAGACGAGATGGGCGCCGGCGGTCGGCGACGGCCGCGTCTTCATGGCGCTGAGCGGCGGCCTGCGCGCCTACGACGCGACGTCCGGCCGGCTGCTCTGGCAGCGGCCGCTGCCCGCCGCGGCCGCCGCGCCGCCGTACTGGGACACCGGGTGGCTCGTCGTGTCGCTCGAGGGCGGCGCCCTGGTCGCGCTGCGCGCCACCGACGGCGACGTCTTGTGGCAGACCGCGCTCGGTGCCGCGGTGCAGACGCCGCCGGCGCCGGCGCTGGACGCGTTGTATCTCGGGCTGGCCGACGGCCGGGTCGTCGCCGTGGCGCTGGCCACCGGCGTGCCGCAGTGGACGCGGCAACTCGAGGGCGCGGTCACTGGCCTGCGGGCGCTCGACGATCAACTCATCGCCGGCACGGCGGGCCGCGCCGTCCACAGCCTCGACCTCCGCACCGGCCGGACGCGCTGGCGCTGGCGGACCGGCGGGCCGGCCGTGGGGGCCGCCGCGGCCGACGCCAAGCGCATCTACTTCGTCGCGTTCGACCACCTGCTGCGGGCCGTGGATCGCCGCAGCGGCAATCTGCGCTGGCGCCGGCCGCTCGCCCACCGGCCGGCCGGCTCGCCGCTGGTCGCCGGCGGCGTGGTGCTGGTGCCGTCGCTGTCCACCGAGATCGCGGTGTTCGACGCCGCCACCGGGACGCCGGCGCCGGCCATCGCGGCGGCCGGCGAGGTCGCCGGCGAAACCCTGGTCCGGGTCGGCGGGCCGGTGGTCGGGACGCGCCTGCTCGCCGTATCGAGCGAAGGCCGGCTGCTGGCGTTCGCGCCGCGGGTCGAACCGCCGCCTGCGCCGCTCGACGCACTGCCGGGCCAGGCCGTGCCCGAACCCGCACGTCAGGCGGCGGCGCCGCCGGCGATCAACCCGCGCGACCGTCGGTAGAGCCGCACGTAGGCGACGAGCGCGGTCAGACCGAGATACTGGAACACCACGCCGCGCACCACCCACGCCGCCAGCTGCAGCGGCAGCGCCGCCAGGCCGACGAACGGCACGAACGCAATGAGGCCGAGCGCCGCCGTCGCCAGCAGCGACGCCGCGATGCCGAGCGCGAGCAGGGTCAGCGTGCTGGCGAACACCAGCCCGACGTCGAGCGGCAGCGACACGAGCAGCCGGGCGACGCGTCCGATCGCCGTGCGGACATCGCTGTCGTCGACGGTGATGGCGATCTGCGTCAGCAGGTAGAGCAGATTGATGACCGTGACCCCCGCGGCCACCACGGCGGTGAGCACGGCGAGGCGCGCCGCGTCCCACGCCGAGTCGGGCGGGCCGACGCTGACCAAGGCCGCGAGGCCGCCGCCGAGCACGACGGCGTAGGCGCCGAACAGCCCGACGCCGAGCCACGCAAAGCGCGGAAACAGCCGCTGCGCGCCGAGCGTGGCGAACTCCAGCGAAAAGCGGCTGGCGGCCCGCACCGCCGCGGTGCGCAGCGGCGGCTGCTCGATCGGCCCGACCTCGCGCTCCGCCGCGACCAGGACGGCAATCGTCCCGCCCTTGATGAACGCCAGCAGCAGGGACCCGCCGAGCAGGACCAGCAGCACCGACACCAGGAACGCGGCCAGCGCCAGGGGGTGCGCGAGCAGCGCCGCTGCGACCGCCGGCACGGCGCGCCTCACCCCCTGGCGGATGACGTCGCCGGGGGCCAGGCCCGACGTGAGCACGACCAGCATCGCGCCGCCGGCGACGGGCACGGCGAGCAGCGCGGTGAAGACCGCGTCGGCGACGAACTGGACGACCACCACTTGCCAGTTCGCGGCGGTGATCAGGCCGCCACGCTTCAGGATGGTTCGGGGAGACGCCGGGCGCGTCATGGAGCGGGGACCGAGCCACTATAGCAGTCCCCTGGCGGGTCGCGGGCGCAACGGTGCGCCTTGTGCCGGTGCGGAGGCGCCTGCGACAATGCGCCATGGGTTGCCCGCCGGCGGTCCGCCGGGGCCTCGGCCGCATCGCCGCCGGCACCGCCGCGCTCGTCGTGCTGGTCGTCGCCGCGGCGCTGCCCTGGGCGCGGTCGACCGTGGGCTGGACGGTCGAGGCCACCCGGGCGCGGGTCCATCAGGACGTCCGCGCTCGCGTCGACGCGCTGGGGCGCGCCCTCGACGCCGCCGCCGTGTCCCTGGCCGGCGAGACGGCGCTCATCGAGGCCGGCGCCGCCGGCGACACCGACGCCGTGCGCACGCTGTTCGATCGCGTCGCTGCGGTGCAGCGCATCGATCTGCCGCTGGCGGCGCTCACCATCTACGACGGCGACGGCGTGCCGCTGGCGTGGGAGGGACGACCGGCGTCGCTGCCGGCGTCGCGCCTCGGCGGCGGCGCGGCCACGTTCCTCGTGCCGACGCCGCTCGGGCTTCGCCTCGCGCGCCTCGAACCGGTGGTGCCGAGCGACGGCGGACGGCGCCGCGTCGGCGTCGTCGTCACCGAAGCCGCGTTGTCGGCGGTCGGCGGCGCCGCGCCGTCGGTGGCCGCCGTCGAGATCGAGCCGCCGCTGGCGCCGGTG
>CAYUAX010000300.1:0-4324 GCA_964442845.1 uncultured Bifidobacteriaceae bacterium
ATTTCGTGGACGTCGAGGACGGTCCGGCCGAGATCGGCCGCCGGCTGTCGCTGCGCGGCCTCGCGCTCGAAGGCATCGACCCGGCGCCGCCCGGTGACGAGCCGCCCGGACGCGCGCCGATCGCGGGTGACGCGGTGCTCGACTTCGACGTCACCGCCAACCGGCCCGACTGCATGTCGGTCCTGGGCATCGCGCGCGAAATCGCCACCGTCTACCAGTTGCCGCTGAGACTCCCCGCGCCCGACGCCGCCGGCCATCTGCGCACCGCCGCGCTGACGCCGGTGGAGCGCGCGACGTTCTCGGTCGCGCTCGAGGCGCCGGACCTCTGCCCCCGCTACGTCGGCGCCGCCGCCACGGTGACCGTCGCCCCCTCCCCCGGCTGGATGCAGCGCCGGCTGACCGCGCTCGGCGTGCGGCCGATCAGCAACATCGTGGACATCACGAACTACGTGCTGCTCGAGCTCGGCCAGCCGATGCACGCCTTCGATCACACGCGCCTTGCCGGCAACGCCATCGTCGTGCGCACGGCGCGGCCGGGCGAAGTGCTGACCACGCTCGACGGCAAGGTCCGCACACTCGCGCCTTCGATGCTCGTCATCGCCGATGCGGCGAACGCCGCGGCCGTCGGCGGCGTCATGGGCGGCCTCGACTCCGAGGTGCGCGCCGACACCACGCGCATCGTCTTCGAAAGTGCCTGGTTCGCGCCGGCGTCGGTGCGGGCCACGAGCAAGGCGCTCGGCCTGCGCTCCGAAGCGTCCATGCGCTTCGAACGCGGCGCCGATCCGACGGCGCAGGCGGCGGCGATGGCCCGCGCCTGCGCGCTGCTCGAACTGCTCGGCGCCGGCACAGCCGCCGGCACCCTGGTCGACGCCGCGCCGCGGCCGCACGAGCCCCGCGTCATCGCCCTCGATCACACCCATGTCGAGGGGTTGCTCGGCATGCCGGTGCCGATCGCCGAGGTGGTGCGCATCCTCCAGGCGCTGGGCTTCGCGGCGGCTCCGCACGGCGCCGCCGCGTGGCGGGTGACGGTGCCGGGCTGGCGGCCGGACATCGCCCGCCCCGAGGATCTCATCGAGGAAGTCGGCCGCCATCACGGTTTCGAGCACCTGCCGGCGACGTTCCCGCCGGTCTACCAGGCGCCGGCCGGTTCGGATCCGCGGATCGCCCGCGACGCCCGCGTCCGCCGCACCATGCTCGCCGCCGGCTTCTCCGAGGCCATCAACTTCGCGTTCATCGACGCCGCCGCGGCGGCGCCGTTCGCCGGCGGCACGCCGGCCATCCGCCTCGCCAACCCGCTGTCGGAGACGTTCGCCGTGATGCGCCCGAGCGTGCTGCCCGGTGTGATCGCGGCGATCGGCCACAACCGCCGCCACGAACAGCGCGACGTGCGGCTGTTCGAGATCGCGACCGCGTTCGGCGCCACCGGTGAACACCGCGCCCTGGGTGCGGCGTGGACCGGCGCCGCGGCCGGCGACCACTGGAGCGGCCATCGCCGCGACGTCGACTTCTTCGACGTCGCCGGCGTCGTCACCACGCTCGCCGCCGGCGCCGGCGTCGCCGTGGTGCTCGAACCGGTCGAGACCGGCTGGCTGGTGCCGGGCCGGGCGGCGCGGGTCGCCGCCGGCGCCGAAACCCTCGGCACGCTCGGGCTGCTGGCCGCGCCGATTGCCGACGCGCACGGCGTGCCGCGCGGCGACGCGGTGTACGTGCTCGAGATCGACCTCGATCGGCTGACCGCGGCGGCGCCGCGGGCCACGACGCGCGTCGAACCGCTGCCGCGTTTTCCCTCGGTCGTCCGCGACGTGGCGCTGCTCGTGCCCGATACCTTGTCTGCGGCCACTGTTCGTGACACGATGCGGGCGGCCGCGCCGCCGACACTCGTCGGCATGCGCGAGTTCGATCGATATCAAGGGCAGGGCACGCCGCCGGGCACGGTCAGCGTGGCGCTGCGCTTCACGTTCCGGGCGGCGGATCGGACGCTGACCGACGACGAAGTGGCGGCGGCCTTGCAGCGGATGATCGCCGCGGCAGCGGCGACGCTCGGCGCGCAGCAGCGCTGAACCGGGCACGGAGGGGCGGCGGAGATGGCGAAGACGACGGCGGTGGGCGTGGAGCCGTTCGACCGGCTCGAGGAAAAGGTCAAGCTGCTCGTGAGCACGATCGGCCGGCTCAAGGGCGAGCAGACCCGGCTCGCCGACGACAATGCCCGGCTGCAGCGCGAACTGACCGCCCTGCAGGACCGCGTCCAGCAGGCCGAGCACGCCGGCACCGAGGTCACCGCGCTGCGCGAGGAGCGCGACCTGATCCGCAGCCGAGTCGGCGAGATGCTGGCCGAACTCGATGCCCTGAACCTCTGATCGCTCGGCCGAGGCCATGGGGGAACCGCGGGTCGTCCACGTCGAGGTGAACGGACAGCGGTACCCGATCCGCAGCGCCCTCGATCCCGCCTACGTCCAGGAACTCGCCGCTTACGTCGACCGCAAGATGCGGGTGGCGTTCGACTCGGCCCCGTCGAGCGACGCGCTCGGGCTGGCGATCCTGGCCGCCCTGAACATCGCCGACGAGTACTTCCGCGCCCGCGACTCCCAGCAGCAGGTCGACGGCACCGTCGCCGCCCGCGCCGGCGAACTCGAGCGGATGGTCGACCGCGCGTTGGCCCTGGTCGCCGGCCCACCCGAGGGCTAGCGGCCACATGTCTCCGGTTGTCCCGCGCTGCGAAGAATCTGCTACTATTGGAGCTCGGCCGTAACGGCCGTCCGGCGACGGGGTGGATCCGCCCCAAGGAGCGCACGATGACCAGGCGACGACCGTTCGGGTTGGCAGCAGCAGGCGCGGCGGCACTCTGGATCGGCGCCGGCACATGGACCGCGCCGGTGGCCGCCACCGCCGAACAGGCCGCGGCGCCGGCTGAGGTCACCTACGCGAAGCACATCGCCCCGATCCTGCAGCGCAGCTGCGAGAACTGCCACCGGACCGGCGGCGTGGCGCCGATGGCCCTGCAGACCTACGAGCAGGTCCGGCCGTGGGCGCGCAGCATCAAGACGCGCACCGGCATGGGGCCGCGCGCCGGGGTCATGCCGCCGTGGTACGTCGAGAAGGACATCGGCGTGCAGCACTTCAAGAACGACCCGTCACTGAGCGACGTCGAGATCGCGCAGATCGCGACCTGGGCCGACGCCGGCGCGCCGCGCGGCAATCCGGCCGACCTGCCGACGGCGCGGGTCTGGAACGACACCACCTCGTGGTCGATCGGCACGCCCGACCTCGTCGTCAAGACGTCGGAAGTGGTCGTCAAGGGCACTGCGCCCGACTGGTGGGGCGAAATTCCGCCGACCGCGACCGGGCTCACCGAAGACCGCTACGTGTCGGCCGTGGAGGTGCGCGAAGTGAACGACGTCGACTCGGGCGGCACCGGCCGCGAGACCGTCGGCGGCCGTTACGTCTTCCATCACATGATCTGGCAGACCAAGGTGCTCGACGCGCCGGAGCAGGCGCCCGATCCGTCGGATCCGTTCAACGTCGCGGTGCTGTTCGGCCAGACCCCCGGCACCACCACCTGGCCGGTGCACGAGGTCGGCCGCGAACCCGATTTCTTCGATCCCAAGTCGGCGCGGCTGCTCAAGGCCGGCTCGTCGATCGTCAGCGACTCGGTGCACCTGCACTCGAACGGCCGCGACACGAAGTCGCACCTCGAGATCGGCTTCAAGTTCATGCCCAAGGGCTACAAGCCAGAGTACCGCACCTCGAACATCAGCCTCGGCAACGGCGTCGACATCGACATCAAGGGCATGGACGCCAACCAGCAGCTCAACGCCTACGCCGTGCTGACCGAGCACACCAAGATCCTGTCGTTCGAACCGCACCTGCACGCGCCGGGGGCGCGGATGTGCCTCGAGGCGTCGTGGGGCTACACGGTCGAGACCATCAACTGCGTCGGCTACGACCACAACTGGGTCCGTGGCTACGACTACGACGACGACCACGCGCCGCTGCTGCCGAAGGGCACGGTGCTGCACATCGTCGGCTTCATGAACAACTCGCCCAGCAACAAGAACGTGCCCGACCCGCGCAACTGGCAGGGCTCGGGGAACCGTTCGGTCGCCAACATGTTCATCGACCTGGGCAACCGGGTGTCGTTGACCGACGAGCAGTTCCTGGCCGAGATGAACGCCCGCAAGGAGCGGCTCAAGCTGACCCGCAGCGACGTGATGATCGGCTGCCCGTTGTGCAACCTGCCGCTGCCCGAGAAACTGCCGTCGACCGGCGCCCCGGCGCCGCCGCCGGCCACCACGCGCACGCCGCAGCCTCAGCAGCAGCGGTAGCG
>CAYUAX010000301.1:0-4261 GCA_964442845.1 uncultured Bifidobacteriaceae bacterium
CGTCGTATCCGGCCAGATTGACGCCGCTGCTCGCTCGGCCGTACGTCCGGCGCCACGGCCGGCTCGAGCGCGCGGATCTACGCGCGGCCCTGTCCCGGCTGCACGCGCTGGTGATGCCGTCGATCTGGCCGGAGACGAGCGGCCTCGTGCTGCGCGAGGCGCTGCTCGCCGGCGTGCCGGTGGTGGCGGCGCGAATCGGCGCCATTCCGGAATCGGTGACCGACGGCGTGAACGGTCTGCTGTTCACGCCGGGCGACGCCGGCGACCTGCAGCGCGTGCTCCAGCGGCTGATCGACGAACCGGGGCTTCTGGCCCGCCTGCGTGCGGGCGAGCGCCGCCTGCGGACGCTCGACGACGACGTAGCGGCGATGCGCCGGGCCTACGCGGCGGCGCTGCCGGCCGGGCGCCTCGACGTGCCGGCCGCGGCCGCCGCGTCCGCACCCGCGCGGCTCGTCGCCGTCGTGCTCAACCATCGCACGCCCGACGACACCGCGCTGGCCGTACGCTCGTTGCTCCGCTCGACGCGCCGCCTCGACGGCATCGTGGTGGTGGACAACGACACGCGCGAGTCGTGCCGGGCCGTGCTCGCACCGTTCGGTGATCGGATCACCTACGTCCTGACCGGCGCGAATCTCGGCTACGCCGGTGGCATGAACGTCGGCGGCCGCCTGGCGTTGGCCAGCGGTGCCTCGGCGGTGTTGTTCGTCAACAGCGACGTCATCGTGCCGGTGGCGACGGTCGGGCGGCTCGAGGCGGCCATGTCGGCCGCCGGCGTCGGGATCGCCGGACCGGTCGTGCTCGCCCGGCAGGCGCCCGATCGCGTCGCCAGCCGCGGCATGCGCTACCACGCCGCCACCGGCCGCATGCGTCACCCCGACGCCGGCGGGTCGTACGCGCCGGCGGCGCCCGGCGCGACGACTCCGGTGGACGGCGTCAGCGGCTGCTGCCTGCTCGCCCGGCGTGAGGCGCTCGAAGCGACTGGCGGCTTCGACGAGGCGTACTTCTTCGCGTTCGAGGATCTGGACCTGTGCCTGCGCGCGGCGGATGCCGGGTTCGGCACCGTGGTGGCCGCCGATGCGACCGTGCTGCACGAAGGGCAGCGCACCATCGGCGCGGCGTCGCCGTCACGGCTGTACTTCGGCGCCCGCAACCACCTGCGGCTCGCCGCCGCCCGCGGGCCCGGCGGACCGCTGCGCGTCGTCCGTGCTGGCGTCGTGCAGGCCCTGTCGCTGGCGCACGCCGTGCGCGACGGGCGCGGACCGGCCGTCGCCCGTCTCGGCGCCGTGCTGCGCGGCGGGCGCGATCATCTGCTCGGGCGTTATGGCCCGGACCACTCGGGGATGTAGGGCAGGCCTTCCGCCTTCGCCGAGGGCTTCGGCGGACCGCCGTAGCTCGAAGAGCGGAGGCCGGTCAGGCCTGCCACGGGATCGTGGCAGCTTTGAAGAGCTGCCCTACGTGCGCAGAACGGGGGTTGGACGTCGGGCAGCGCGTCAGCTCCGCTCAGGCTCGTCGGCTGCGGTCACTTTCTGTCGTCGGCATCGCCGGGCGGGCGTGCTGCGCGATCGGCGCTCAGGATCGCCACGTCTTCGATCAGCCGCTCGATCTGGCGGCGCTGCCGCGACAGGATCACCGACACGCGCAGCAGGCCGACGACCACCACCGCGGTCAGCGCGATGAGCAGCACGTTCGGCGGGTCGTGCACGCCCAGTTCGCGCGCGGCGGCGTGCAGCAGTTCGCGCCACACCGACACCGCGAGCAGCACCGCGCCGGCGACCAGCCACAGCGCCGCGTACTCCTCGGCCAGCTTGCGACGACGGATGAGCTCGAGCACGGCGGCGAGGAACGCCACCGACGTCATCACCGCCAGGATCTGCAGCCGATCAGCCACGGTCGGCTCCCACGGGCCGGCGGCGCAGCGGCGCCATCAGCAGCGCCAGCAGCACCCGGAGCGTGGCATCGGCCACCCGAGCCGGCGTCAGCGAGGTGCGGCCGCCGCGCCGCGGATGCGCCGCCACCGGGATCTCCTGCACCACGAAGCCGCCGCGGCCGAGCAGCAGGCGCAGCTCGGGCTCGGCATAGCCGGTCGGGTGGTGTTCGGCCAGGTAGCGGAGCGCACGTGGACCGACGGCGCAGAAACCCGACGTCGGGTCGGTCACCGGATGGCCGACGACGAGGCGCAGGCCGAGCGCGAGGGTGCGCTGCGCCCAGCGCCGTGTGGTCGTTCGCTGAGTCGTCGGGCCGAGGAATCGCGACCCGAGCCCGACGTCGGCGCGGCCATCGACGAGCGGCGCCAGCAGGCGCGCCACGTCGGCGGCGCCGTGCTGGCCGTCGCCGTCCACACGGATGGCGGCGTCGTAGCCGTGGCGCCGCGCGTAACGCAGGCCGACACGCACCGCCGTGCCCACCCCCAGACGCTCGGGCAGGTGCACCACCGCCACGCCGGCGCGCGCGGCGACCTCGGGCGTGTGGTCAGTGGAGCCGTCGTCGACGACCACGAGGTCGATCGTCGGGCAGTGCGTGCGGAGATCGGCGATGACGGCGCCGAGGGTCGCCGCCTCGTTGTGCGCCGGTACGACCAGCAGAGGGCGGGAGGGGGACGGAATGAACCGCGCCGGCGCCGCGGCGGCGGCCGGCCGCGGGCGCATCGACTGCGACGGACTGCCGGGCGTCCCGAACAGGCGCCGCCAGCTCCACATCGCCGCGGCCGCGACCCACGCCGTGTCGCGGAACAGGTGGACAGCGGGGAAGAGCAGCGCCGCAGGATCGCCGTGGTGCGCGAACGCACGGAGTCCCGCTACGGCGCGTTCGACCACGAGGGCGCCCAGCAGGACGGCGGCGAGCAGGGCGGCCGCGCGCGCGTCGGCGCCGCGGCTCCAGGCGAGGGTCGCCACCGCGGCCGCCGCGGCGGCCACCGCGAGCAGCAGCGGGTGCGCCATCATCGACGCCGGCGACACGCTGTCGCCGGTGGCCCGATGCGGATGGCGGGCGACCACGTCGAGGCGGCCGTAGCCGAAGCCGTATTGCTGGCGCCAGTAACCGGCGACGCCGTGACGCCACGCATGCCGGCTGCCGGCCGCGGCGCAGTGGCCGAGCCGCCAGCCAGCGGCGCGCAGCCGGTAGCTCATGTCGTTGTCGTTGCCGTAGCCCAGCGTCTCGTCGAACGGCCCGGCCGCGCGCAGCGCCGCGGCGCGATAGGCGACGTTGCCGGTGCAGACGTGCGTCGTGTCGCCGGTGCCGAGCGCCCGATAGCGCTGGTCGAGGTCGAGGGCCATCACGCGGGCGAGCAGCGGCGCCGCGCGGTCGGGCACGTAGTGGCCCTGCACTGCGCCGAGCGTGGGGTCGGCGTCGAGCCGCGCAACCAGCCGCCGCAGCCAGCCACGGCCGACGACCACGTCCTGATCGACCTGGCAGATGACGGGATGCCGGGCCGCGGCGATCGCGAGATTCATCGCCGCTGACGCCCCGCGGCCGGCCCCCGTGAACACCCGGAGCCGTTCGTCGCGGGCCGCGTGCGCCAGCCACTCGGCGCTGCCGTCGGTGCTGCGGTCGTCCACGGCGAGGATCTCGAACGGGTGGCCATCGCGCTGCGCCTCGAGGGCGGCGACGGCGTGGGCGAGCGTGGCGCCGCCGTTGCGGACGGGCAGCACGACGCTCACGCCCGACGTCGCGCCCGCCGTGACGCCGCACACGTCACGATAGAGCGCGGCGGTCTGCGCCGCGACGCGCCCGCTGTCGAACCGCTGGCGCGCCAGGCCCCCGGCCCGCGCCGCGTCGGCGCGCCAGCGCGGCGTGTCGTCGAGCACGCCGCTGACCGCCGTTGCCAGGGCCGCCGCATCGCCAACCGGCACGATGGCCGCGCCGCCGTGTCCGGTCAGGGCGGCGATGACCTCGCCGCAGCCCGAGTCGCTGGCGACGACGACCGGCGTGCCGACGAGCAGCGCCTCGACCGGCACCAACCCGAACACCTCGTCGGACGAGGGGTAGACGACGACGTCGGCTGCCGCCAGCGCGTCGAGCCGCTCGGCACCGCGCAGCAGGCCGACGACGGCGGTGCGCGCGAGGGCGCCGCTCGCCGCGAGGATCCCTCGCGCGGCGTCGAGGCCGCCGAGGTCGTTGCCGGCGATCACCAGCCGGGCGTCGGCGCGCACGGCCGCGAAAGCGCGGGCGACGACGTCCAGCCGCTTGCGCGGGGTGATCTTGCCGAGGAAGAGCACCACTGGCTGATCGCCCAGCCCGATGCGGGCGCGGAAGCGTGCGGGAT
>CAYUAX010000302.1:0-4211 GCA_964442845.1 uncultured Bifidobacteriaceae bacterium
CCGGGTAGCTGAGCGACACCGTCGGCACGTTCCAGGTGACGTCGCCGATGTCGTCGGAGGGGCCGCCGAACTTCTCGCTGTCGGGGATCTCCTCGCGGCCGCGCAGCGGGCCGATCGGGCCGGTGGCCAAGCCGATCTCCGGCACCTTCATCACCCGCTGGGTCGCCTTGGCGAGCGCGATGTCCTCGTCGCTCCACTTGGGCAGGCCGACGTACTCGATGTTGGCGTGCATGGCCTCGGCCACGGCGCGATTGGTGTGGCGCGGCCAGGCCGTGCCGAGCACGCGTGAGGTCCACTTCGTGTTGGTCATCAGCGCGGCGCCGTCGGCCATCTTGTCGCCGATGTCCCACATGTTGCGGATGGTGTCGTAGTTGGTCTCGCGGAAGTAGTACCAGACGCTGGCGTTGCGCGGCACCACGTTGGGCTGGTCGCCGCCGTTGGTGATCACGTAGTGGGTGCGCTGGGCCAGCGGCAGGTGCTCGCGGCGGTAGTTCCAGCCGACGTTCATCAACTCCACCGCGTCGAGGGCGCTCCGGCCGCGCCACGGCGCGCCGGCGCTGTGCGCCGTCTCGCCCTCGAAGGTGTATTCCACCGAGACCAGGCCGCTGCCGCCGCCGTCGCCCCAGCTGGTGCCGAGGTTGGCGCCGACGTGGTTGTAGAGCACCACGTCCACGTCCTTGAACATCCCGGCCCGCACGTAGTACGCCTTGGTGCCGAGCAGCTCCTCGGCCACGCCCGGCCAGATCATCAGCGTGCCGGACAGCTTCTCGCGCTCCATGATGCGCTTCACCGCCAGCGCCGCCACGATGTTGAGCGGCGTGCCCGAGTTGTGGCCCTCGCCGTGGCCGGGCGCGCCCTCGATCATCGGGTCGTGATACGCGACGCCGGGCTTCTGGTTGCCCTGCGGGATTCCGTCGATGTCGCTGCCGAAGGCGATCACCGGCTTGCCGCTGCCCCACTTCGCCACCCACGCCGTGGGGATGCCGGCCACGCCGTCTTCCACGGTGAAGCCGTTGTCGCGCAGCAGCTTGCCGAGGTAGCGCTGGGTCTCCACCTCCTGGAAGCCGATCTCCCCGAAGCTGAAGACCATGTCGTTCATCTGCTGGCCGAGGTCGTACATGGCCGGGGACGACACGTCGCCGTCGAGCAGCGACTTGAGCGTGGCCACGCGCGGATTGGCCGCCACACCGGGGGGCAGCTTGAGGAGGGGCGCGACCGCCACCGGACGCTGCGCCTGCGGCAGCGCGACGAGGGTGACCGAGAGCACGGCAGCCGCGGCGAGGACGAGGGCGGTGGGCTTCATGCCGCGGATTGTAACCGGCTCTGAGTCACTGACTCTGCCTCGGAGACAACTGCGCCAGGAACTGCGTACGTTGTCTTCGTGACAGAGCCGATGACAATCTGTTGCGAATGAACCCGTGGAACCTGCTCGGGAAGACCACCACGCCGGGCGGCGACGAGATGGCCCTGATGCACCGCCCGGGGGAGCACCTGATCCTGGCCGGCGGCAAGCCGCTGATGTCGAGCCGCATGCACGGCTCCGAGGAAGCGCTGGCCGAGGTGGCGTGCCGTCACGCGCGCGCCCTCGAGGCGCCGACGGTGCTGGTCGGCGGCCTGGGCATGGGATTCACCCTGCGCGCCACCCTCGACGTGCTTCCGCCCGACGCGACCGTGGTGGTAGCGGAGCTGGTGGCCGGGGTCGTGGACTGGAACCGCGGACCGCTCGGGCCGCTGGCCGGCCACCCGCTGAAGGACCGCCGTGTCGTCGTGGAGGTGACGCCCGTCGAGCACCTCCTGCGTGCCACCAAGGCGCGCTTCGACGCCGTGCTCCTCGACGTGGACAACGGCCCGTCGGCCTTCACCACGCTCGGCAACGAGTGGCTGTACGGCGATGCCGGGCTGGCGGCGACGAAACGCGCGCTCACCGTGGGCGGCACCCTCGCCGTGTGGTCGGCGCACGAAGACCGCCGCTTCGAGCAGCGCCTGAAGTACGCCGGCTTCGCGGTGAGCGTGCAGCGGGTGCGGGCGCGGCTGAAGCAGGGCGGCCCCCGCCACGTGATCTTCGTGGGCGAGACGGCATCGGAGCCGCCCCGTCACCCGGGACGGCCCCGACCACGCCGGGCGTCCTAAGCGCCGAGCACCTTCATCACGTTCTCGTCGTCGTTCACCGGGACGACGTCGAACTCCAGGTGGTCGGTCCACTCCTGCAGCCACTTGCCGATCGCCACGCCGTCGGTGCTCTCGGCGAGGACGAAGCCGTAGTGGCCGCCGATGGCGTGCCAGCGGCCGAGCATCGTCACGCCGGCGCCCGGCCGCCGCCAGTCTTCTTGAAGCGCTCCTGCACCTCGTTGCGCGAGTCGGGGGCGAACGTATAGCTGATCATGAACAGCATCGGGGGGCTCCTTTGTGCTGCGGATGAGAGGTCGGCGATGTGCCGAGCCCGGGCATTCTAGTCAGAGTTACGATGGCCCGGTGAACGAACCCGTGGCCTGCACGCTGACGCCCGACGCGATCAAGGCCGGCCGGGCCGGCCTGCTGCCCGGTCTGGCCGATCGCGCCCTCTCGCGCGAGGCAATGGACGACGGCTACCGGCTGACGTTCGCCGCGTCGACCGACACGTTGCAGCACATTGCCCGGGTGATGGACGCCGAACGGCAGTGCTGCCGGTGGCTCCACTTCCACCTTGAGGTGCCGCCGGCGGTCAGGCCGATGGTGCTGACGCTCAGCGGGCCGACCGGCGCCCGAGAGTTCCTGGAGGCGCTGTTCGGCAGCTAGGACCTATTCGCCGCAAAGGCCGCGGCGAATAGCCCGCTGATCTCCGCACGAGCTGCGGAGAATCGGGTGCAGCCGTCGCAAAGCCTCGGCAGAACCGTGCAGTTCTGTCGTAGGGCAGCTCGTCAGAGCTGCCTTCGTCTCGGCTCTTCGAGGCCGAGCTAGCGGCGGGTGCGGAGAATCACCGGGCGGATGGCCGCCGTCCACGCCTGGTAGCCGGCCTCGCTCAAGTTGAGCCCGTTGGCCTGGTAGAACTCCGGCCGCGGCAGGCCGTTGCCCCCGAGCAGCGCCGCATCGACGTTCACGAAGGTGCCCAGGCTGTCGTTGGCCATGCCCGCGGCAATCAGATCGTTGGCCTTGCGCATCGTCTCGTGGTGCTTCCAGTGCAGCGGGCTCGGCTTGGTGCCAATCACGACCACGCGCGTGGTGGGCAACTGCTTGTGGATGAGCGTGACCAGCGCCACGGTGTCACCGGCGATCTGCTCCGCGGTCTTGCCGGCAGCCACGTCCGCATCGCCCGCGTAGAACACGACGAGCGACGGCTTGTAGGGCCAGATGATCCGCGGCGCGAAGTGGATGGTGTCGCTGACGTGCGAGCCGCCGTAGCCGCGCTTGATCGGCTTCAGATCGGCGAACTCGCGCGCCACGTCCCACTGCGTGATGCTGGAGCTGCCGACGAACAGCGTGCCGCCGGGCGCCGGCATCGACGCCTTGTCCTGCGCCTCGAACGCGGCGATGTCCTTCTCGAGGCGCGCCGGGTCGGGATTGGGCGCGGCCGCTGCCGTCCAGCCCTCGGCCTTGCCGTCCGCGGTGACGGTCGTGGTGATGCGGAACAGCTCGCCCTCGGCCGCCGGAATCACGTAGTTGAAGCCCACGGACGAGGAGCTGGCGATGGTCGTCCACGCGCCGCTGGCGCGATCGAGCCGGTCGATGGCGTACTTGAACTGCTTCGGCGCGTACCACGGCGCGATACCCAGCCACTTCGACTGCAGCTTCATCACCAGGTTCTGCGCCTCGCGGTAGTCGCGGTTGGCCACCAGCACGTAGTCGCGGCCGTGCGAGTCGCGGAACATGCCGGTGACGAAGCCGGCGCGGCCGTCCTCGGCGATGGTCTGAACCCAGTGCTCCTTAGGGGCGCTGCGCGTGCCGGCGGGATACGGCGCCGTATGGAAGACGTCGATCGACGTGAGCGGCGCCAAGGCGCGGCCGAGCGGCGTGATCTCCTTGTTGATGGCGGCCACGTCCACGCCCACCGGCGTGAGCGCGCCGGTGCCGGCGGTGAAGATCATGTCGGCCTGGAACCACTCGATGCCGGTGACGCCGTAGGCCAAGGACGTGTAGACGCTCTGCCGCAGCTTGCGATCGTTGTCCGGCAGCCGCGACTGATTGAATCGCCCCGGCTTTCTCGGAGACCTCATTTCTTGGGAGGATGGGGTCGA
>CAYUAX010000303.1:0-4199 GCA_964442845.1 uncultured Bifidobacteriaceae bacterium
ACCTCGGACAACATCACGCCCCGGCACCTGCTGAACATCAAGCGGGTCGCCTACGAACTGCGGCCGCGCCGCGCGGCGCGGCCCGTGACGGCGGCAGCCGACGCGCCCGACGTCGCACCCGACGGCGGGGCCGCGGCGCCGCCGCTGCCGCGGGTGGCTCTCACCCCCCAGGCGGCGATTCCCGCCGACCGACTCGCGGCCGGCATCGACCGGCTGCTGGCCCAGCGTCAGGGCCCAACCGCGCCGCCCCCGGCTGCGCCCCAACCGCCGGCGGCCGCGGAGGCATTCATCTGCGAGGACGACGTCCGCCAGGCGGTGCGGGCCGGGCGCCGCCTGGTCGTCGGCCCGCGGACGATCCTCACGCCGGCCGCGCGCGACGCCGGCGCGGCCCTCGACGGCCTCGTCTGGCTCGACGGTACGCCGCGCTAAGTAGAGCCATCAGAGGCAGTTGCGGGTAGCGACCCGGGGGCTCCCGGGGGTTTGACCAGGGTTGCGGCCGCGTGCTACGGTTCGAGACTTCCGGTCCCGATGCGCCGCGCGATCGCACTCTCGTTCGCTCTCGCCGTGACCACCGCCTGCGCGTCGTCGCGCCCGGCGGTCGTGGCCACGCCGCCCGCGCCCGTCGCGGTCGCGGCCGTCGAGCCGCCGGTCCAGCCGCCGCCCGACCCGGTCGCAGAAGCGCTGGCGGCCGCTGAACGGGCCTTCGCCGCCGGCCAACGGGCCCTCGAGGACGGCCATCTCGGCGATGCCCGCCTGGCGTTCGACCAGGCGCTCGACACCCTCCTGCTCGTCCCCGGCGGAGCGCGGGCCGACGCCCGGCTGGCCGCGGCCCTCGACGCCCTGGTGGATCGCATCAGCGCCGTGGAGCTCGACGCGCTGGCCCGCGGCGACGGCTTCACCGAAACGGCGTCGGAGCCGGCGTCGATCGACACCTTGCTCTCGGAGCCCCCGCCCGACGCCGCGCCAGCCCCGGCGGTGGTCACGGCGGTGCGCGAAGACCTCGCCGCGACGGAGCACGACATCCCGATTCCGCAAAACGATCGCGTGCTCGGCTATGTGGAGGCCTTCCAGGGCCGGCTGCGCACCTTCCTCGCCGAAGGCCTGGCCCGCGGCGCCGAGTACATGCCGATGATCCAGGCGGTGTTCCGCGAGGAGGGCCTGCCCCTGGATCTGGCGTACGTGCCGCTGGTCGAGAGCGCCTTCAAGCCCACCGCGCTGTCGCGGGCCAGCGCCCGCGGCGTGTGGCAGTTCATGCGCCCGACCGCGCGCGAGTACGGCCTGACGCACGACTGGTACATCGACGAGCGCGCCGACGCCGAAAAGGCGACCCGCGCCGCGGCGAAGTACCTGAAGACGCTGCACCGCATCTTCGATGGCGACTGGCACCTGGCGCTGGCGTCGTACAACGGCGGCCCGGGCCGCGTGCAGCGCGCGACCAAGCGCTTCGGCACCCGCGACTTCTGGCGCCTCAGCGCCACGCGCGGCCGGCTGCCCCGCGAGACGCGCGAGTACGTGCCGATGATCCTCGCGGCGATGATCATCGCCCGCAATCCGGCGCAGTACGGGTTCGAGGTGCCGGCGGCGACGTGGCCGTCCACCGAGCGGGTCACGCTGACCGGCCCGGTCGACCTGCGGCGCATCGCCGAGTGGGCCAACGTCCCCGCCGAGACCATCCGGGCGCTCAATCCGGAGCTGCGGCGTTGGACCACGCCGGTCCGCGACCACGCCTACGAAATCAAGGTGCCGATGGGCACCGCCACGGCGGTGGCCGACGCGCATGCCGCCACGGCGCCCGAGGACGCCGCGTCGCTGCAGTACTACGCGGTGCGCAAGGGCGAGTCGATGGCCACCATCGCCCGCAAGCTGCGGGTATCGCGCACCGATCTCGCCGAGGCCAACTACCTGCGGGCCAACGCCCGGGTGCGGCCGGGGCAGAAGCTGGTGGTGCCGCGGGCGCCGTCGCCGGCGCTGCTCGCCCGCCGCGACGGCGATGCCGGCGCCCGCCCGACGGCCGCGAGCGCGGAGGCACGTCCCACGGCCGCTGCGGCCGATCCCACCGCCGAAGCCACGCCGACCGTCGTCGTCTACCGCGTCCGCAAGGGCGACACGCTGTTCGCCATCGCCCGCCGGCACGGCGTGACGGTGGAGGAACTGCGCGCCTGGAATCGGCTGCGCGGCTCGGCGCTCAGCATCGGCACGCGGCTCAGCATCCACACGACGCGCGCCGCCGCCGCGCAGTAGGCCGCTCGCGTCCGCGCGCCAGCGGCGCGCAGGATCTGCGGCGGCCACGACCTCGTCGCACCGCCGATTCTGCGGCGCGGCCCACCGGCCGCGCGGAAACCCCTCGGCTGGCGTGCCTCCCTGGTCCGGCATCGCCCTTGAAGGTCGTGCCGGGCATGCTCGCCCAGGTTCGCAGCGCCGCACTCGTCGGCGTCGACGCACTCCCGGTCTCGGTCGAGGCCGACGTCTCGTTCGGGCTGCCGGTGTTCGCGATGGTCGGCCTGCCCGACGCCAGCGTCCGCGAGAGCCGCGACCGCGTGCGCGCCGCCATCCGCAACGCCGGTTTCGAATTTCCCGGCACCCGACTCACCGTCAACCTCGCGCCCGCCGACGTGCGCAAGGCCGGCGCCGCCTTCGATCTGCCGATCGCGGTCGCCGTGCTCGCCGCCGCCGGGGCGCTGCCGCGCCCCGACACAACGCTGGCCGTCGTCGGCGAGCTGTCGCTCGACGGCGCCGTGCTGCCGACACGCGGCGTGCTGCCGATGGCCGTCGGCCTGCGCCGCCTCGGCGTCGCCGCGTTCATGGTGCCGGCGGCCAACGCCGAGGAAGCGGTGGTCGTCCGCGGACTGCGCGTCGTCCCGGTCGCCACGCTCGCCGAGGCGGTGGGTCTGCTGAGCGATGACCCGTCGCGCTGGCCGCGCGTCGAGCCGCCGGTCGAGCCACCGGCCCCCATCGAGCGGCCCGGTCCGGACCTGGCCGACCTGCGCGGCCACGCCGCGCCGCGGCGGGCGCTGGAGATCGCCGCCGCCGGCGGCCACCACCTGCTGCTCGTCGGGCCGCCCGGCACCGGCAAGACGATGCTGGCGCAGCGCTTCCCGAGCATCCTGCCGCCGATGACCACCGACGAGGCGCTGGAGAGCGCGGCGGTGCTGTCACTGGTCGGCCAGTTCGCGCCGCAGCGCTGGGCCACGCGCATGTTCCGCGCGCCGCATCACACCGCCAGCGCGGTGGCGCTGGTGGGCGGCGGCAGCAACCCGATGCCGGGCGAGATCTCGCTCGCGCACCATGGCGTGCTGTTCCTCGACGAGCTGCCGGAGTTCGACCGCCGCGTGCTGGAGGTGATGCGCGAGCCGCTGGAGAGCGGCCGCATCACCGTCTCGCGCGCGGCGCGGCAGGTGGACTTTCCGGCGCGCTTCCAGCTGGTGGCGGCGATGAACCCCTGCCCCTGCGGCTACTTCGGCCACCGCACGATGACCTGCCGCTGCACGCCCGAGATGGTGGCGCGCTATCAGGACCGCATCAGCGGACCGCTGCTCGACCGCATCGACATGCGAGTGGAAGTCGGCGCACTGGCCGACGACGAGCTGATGCAGCTGCCCGACGGCGAGCCGACCCGCTACATCGCCGAGCGCGTGCTGCGCGCGCATGACCGCGCCAACGCGCGGCAGGGCAAGGCCAACGACGACCTGCAGGCGGGCGAGATCGAGCGCATCTGCAAGCCCGAAGGTCCGGTCAAGCAGCTGCTGCATGCGGCCAGCGTGCGCCTGGGCTGGTCGGCGCGCGCGTACCACCGCGTGCTGAAGGTGTCGCGCACGATCGCCGACCTCGAAGGCGCGGACGAACTGACGACCAATCACGTGGCCGAGGCAATCCAGTACCGGCGGTCGTTGCGCGAGACCTAGGGTCGCGGTCCGAGGCGACACGGGAGTGGGTGTCGGTCACACAGCGGCTCGGCCCGTTCCCGCCTCCGCACCAACGGCGAAGATTCGTCGACCGGCGCGCCGCCGCAGGCACGCCGGTCCCCTCCCCCGCATCAGCCGGGGAGGGTCAGAGTGGGGGCGGCCTTTGCACGACGCCCCCCCACCACCTCACCGCCCATCACACGCCAGCTGCGCACCACGCGCCTCCGTCACGCGCGCATCCGCGCACAACGCGCTCGCGGCCGGACCACCGCTGTCCTCGTTGCCGGCGCAGGCCAG